>CAYRYY010000035.1:0-9830 GCA_964428715.1 uncultured Gammaproteobacteria bacterium | reverse complement strand
AACCTTAGAAATAGAATAAAAGATCATATTGACGGAAAAGTTTATACAACCAAGAGAATGTTAAATCCGAAATTGTTTTACTACGAAGCATACACAGAGAAAGAAGCATCTCAAGAAAGAGAGAAGAAATTAAAGCAATTTGGGTCATCATATAATGGACTTTTGAAACGGTTGAGGTTAAAATAGGAAATCTAAGGGGTATGGTGAAATGGTATCACGGAGGTCTCCAAAACCTTTGTTTCAGGTTCGAGCCCTGATACCCCTGCTGATATACTTTGATATAAAAGCTTCTTGTGATACAATCCCCTCATGTCTAGACTTGAAACTGTAAATGCACATCTGGAAGCAAGAGGATTTGAAGGACGAGGAAAAACCCTGCTGGCGCTTGGACTTTCTGCCAACCTATATCATGGCCTGAATAATCTAAGAGACAGAGACACAACAACAGAGAGAAATTTTGCTGTAAGCTCAATTAACAATCTCCTAACTAATACAATCGATCCTCTTTGGGATAACAAAGACGCATGGCAAGCTGAACAACTCAATTTCGCCTCCCTTACCCATGCTTTTAACAGAAGACAAGAACACCTTGTGGAGGATGCAGGAGTTGCAAGACTACTCTCATCTTTTAGGCTGGGAGCTTGGGGAAAAACTAAGGCGTTTTACGGTGAATTGATTCCCCAAGATCTAGACTCTCATCTTGCAGAATTAGCAAAAAAAATTGCGGGTAACGACTGGAAAACTCTTAGCTTAACAGCTGCAGAATTTGCAGAAAGTAACTTGTCTACAGAAATTGAAAAAGCTGCCCAAGAATGGACCTCTAGAGCGTTCAGCCCTTCTTCAAAGTCTGGTTCAGCTGTCGATATAATTCTAGAAACAGGTCAGATTCTCGCACGACCATCCGAAGTTATAGAAGTAGCAAGATTACTTTCATAAGCATAATAAGTGCCTACATAGTTACTCAGCGCCTGCAAATCGCGAAATTGATTTATTTATCGAAACTTACTGATACAGTAACTTCTCCGTTATCGTGCTTCATTTGGGTTACTTTTATTCCATTTATCTTGTCATAAAATTGAGATCCATCTTTAGAAAAATATGAGCCGGTCGCAGCAAACTGTTTTAAATTACTCTCTTTCTTTTGATCCCAAATGTAAAAATTGAGCGTTGGGTCTTCATTTGGCCTATCAGGAACACTATATTCTATATAATAGTAGTCTCCTGTATCCTTTTTTTGTATCCTCAATAATTTTTTTCCTGGGTCCTCTTTTTCTAACGGAGTTAATTTGACCTCTTCGGTGTCTTTTGTAACAGTTTCAACTTGTTCTGCGCCTATCCATCCCAAGGCGAGCTTCTGTGGTCCAGCTATGTCAGACTCATAATCACCCCCCATTACGCTGCGACCTCCAGCACTTGTAGTTCTACAATCATTTGTGTAATCATTATCATGTTTACATCCATAGCCATCCACATGTCCTAATCCCAAAGTATGTCCCATCTCATGAACGGTCCCCCCTAAACCATCCTTATATTCATCTAAATATACACATGCCTTATTGTATGGTTCTCGCTTTACCCCGTGACCTGAAATCGGCAAAGTGTTTGAATGGTCTACAACATAAAGTCTTGTTTGAAAGGTAGAAAGATCATAGGGTAATTCATTTTTATCTTCCAATTCATGCAATCTAGCATCAATAAGAATACTTGCTTCCTCTGGCTTATTAAAATCTAAATCTTCTTCAAATTTTTGCCAATCCACTACCTGGAAATCATATTTTAATTTCCCATAAGAAGACTTTGCAAAAAAATCGGACACATTTTCCAAAATCTCCTTTTCTTTATCTACTCCTATCGATTCTGCAGCATCATTATCGTGAGCTAGTATGGCGAGAACATTCTGGGCATGCTCTATACGAGGATATTCAGGAATAGACAGATCTTCCACAGGCAAAGGTGTCGGAGTGCCACTTTCTACAGGAACTTTCTGTGCAGGAGCAACTGCGGGAATCGGGCTGAAATCACTAACTACTTGCTTAGCTTCTGGCCCCCTATCAGACGGGACCATCATACTTAACCCAACTACACCTGCCGCTAACTGTTTTTTAAATCTTTTGATCCAAGGACTTTTGTTTTCTTTTCCATTCGGTGAACTATTACTGTTCGGTTTATCTTGCACTGATTGATGGGAATTTTCGGTATTAAAACTTGCTTCAGACATATTCACAGTATATCTCAAAGACAAGAATTTGAGAATACGGTCACCACCCATAAGTATTTTTCACTACCCTTTTGCTATAATTGACTTCATGCAAAAACGAAAGTTAGAAATTAGACTCGCAACTGTTCTACTCTTTGTCTTTTATATTATTTTCTGGGCAGCGCTCTTTTTTGTGGGCTGGTTTTTTGCAGCTGACTTGATTTTCTACCTCATTGCTTTAATTTTCGCCCTTTTAACGTACTTTTTTGTTAAGAAAATGTCTAAACGACTTGCAATAGTTTTTACAATAATGACCATACTCGTAACCGGTTTTACTTTTTACTCTGGGTTTGAAGAAGATTACTGCACGAACAAAGGAGAAAAGGCAGAAAACATGGGTTCCAAGTTTGTAACTGCTACTAATGATGACGCGAAAGCACTAAGCGCATTTGGAACAAAAGAAAGCATGCAAATTGGTGTTCATTTCAGAACCCACATGCTGTGTCATAGAACATTTAACACACTTGACGCATTAAAAGATACTTTTGGTTTATAAATACTCAGCAAAATCTAGCCTCAAATATGCTATAATCTCCATTCATGACAAATCCAGAAACACCAAGAGATTTTAGAAAACTTGCCTCGGAGAGAATTATGGGTGAACTTGAGGCTACCAGGCTATGGTATCAACGAGGCTTAGAACGTTTTGGGGAAATGACCGTAGAAAATGCTCCTCTTACTGACGGTAAGAATTGGAAAGCTACCCTTGCGCCAAATGGTGAAGTTGAAATGGTGGATGGTGCGTTTTTTACTTTAATTGGCCAGCATGTTACAAGAAAAAAACCAGATGGTTCTACGGATTTTGAGTGGACTCAACCGGATCTTAAACAAAAGGAAGGGCAAATAACTATGCCTACCCCAGAAGGAGAAATGTTAATACAAACGAGCGGATTTGTGGGCATAATACTGGATGAAGATAACAGAGCTCTACTCGCACTAGCACAAGAACCTTTTGCCAAAACTCCAAAAAATGTACTTATCAGAACCCCATTTCAGGCATCTGTTGCAAAGTTAGCAGGACTCATGGAAGGCAATAGACAGCTAGATCCAGTCCTTTATGATTTATTAATGAAATTTGGAGATGATGGAGACATTAAGAATGTATTTGCAGGACGAAACATAGATCTGTTTCCTCTACCCTTTGCTGATGCAAATAGAATTGAGGCTAGCAACACTGGCTTTGCCTTACGAGTAACTGACGAAGCGCTACATCAACAATTAGAAATGGATGGGCAAAACAGGTGGTGCAGTTCCCGTGCTATAAGTTACATAACCAGAGCAGGATTATTAAATGGACACACAGCAAACGGATATCTGGCAGCCCAATCCTCATTTTAAGAATAACTAACTACCCATTATTCCTTCTGCTATAATGACCCTCTATGTATGACGTTCCTTTTTCAGAACAGTGGGTACTAGATCTTTGTCTCAATGATTTAAATGTCCTTGGAGTATTTATCATTTTCCCAGCACTACTACTCCTCCTCATGCTTTTTCTTCAGATAAAAAGGATTAAAGATAAACGCGTTCTAATAGCCATGCTCATTTCATCTACAGTCGCGTTTGCGATAGTATATCTTTTCTACATAATCTTCTTCTTTATTGTTGGAATATTTAACTGCAGCATGAGCACATTCTATAGAGGTGTCACCCCTGCTCACGCAATTCATGCACAAATAAAACAGCGAATTTCAGAAAATAGAAATATACCTCAAAATCTTGCAGACCTTCAAAAAATGGATCCTGAAAATTATAAAGAAATGACTCAATATGCAAGAGTGAATTATGTTTTTGATGCTAAAACAAAAGAGTATACATTTTTTGTACGTCCTAGCAGATACGGGCTCGTATTATTTGATCACAAAAACGATTACAAGCTTTACGATTTAAATCTGATATTAAAAAGCAAAGATAATGATCCAACTGGAATATGGGGAGGAACGTATCCCCCAAACTACCCCGGCCCATGGGACAAATTACCTGAATAATACTTTTGATATAATCTTCTTATGAAACTCATGTCTTATAACATTCTGGATGGTGGGGAAACACGTATTCCTGAAATTATAAAAGTTATAAAAAATGAATCTCCTGACTACCTCACGATAAATGAAGCTAACTCATTTGCAAAAGATGATTTTAAGATTCTCAAACAGATTGCAAAAGAAACTAATTTGCCCTATTTTGAGTTAGCACTTTCTGGTGAATATGACTATCATGTAGCAGTTTTATCCAAATATAAACTTAAAAACGTACACAAAATCCAGCCTCTTATGCGCGCATGCATCGTATCAAGTATTGAAACAGAATTAGGTGAAATATCTATTGCCAGTCTGCATCTAACTCCCTATACAGAAGACCTCCGACATCCAGAAATTGATGCAATTTTACAATTTCAAAAGCAATTTCCCAAAAGGATTTTAATGGGAGATATGAATTCTTTGTCTCCCCATGACAATTACAATCCTGACATGATTACAGGATTTAATGAGGAAAAGGTTAAGAAATTTACAACGGACGGAAAACTGCGCTTTGACGCAATAGAAAAAATTCTATCAAGCGGTTATGTAGATTCAGCACTCAAATTATCAAAGAATAAAGACATTACTGTTCCTACCCTGAGCGCTGAGGAAATTCATCCAAAAGCTCGGCTTGATTATATATTTATTTCAGAGCCGCTTGTGCCTCACTTGCAAAGCTATAAAGTTATAAAAAATGAACTGTCTCACTATTCTTCTGATCATTACCCAATTGTTGCTGAATTAAAGTAAATAGATTCTTCATTTTTCTCTTTCCTTTCTCTTACCCAAATAATAACCGATTATTACAGCTGAGCTATATGATTCTATTCAAGAAAGGAGATATATGCCAGAAGAATTATACACATGCGATGTATGCGGAAACACGGAACAAGACCGTGATTATTTAGCAGAGCACATGATCAGGGATCACGCTCAAAAAACTATAGAAATAGGTGAAGGAGAAGAAAAGTAATATAATATAACATATGAATAAGGTTTTAATAATTGGCGTAATTTTACTAGTGTTATTTGTTACAGTTGGAGGATTTTTGTATTACAATCGTACGCAAGGTGTTCAAGATGCAGTTAGCAATCCCACAACTTTAAATCCTGGAACAAATGGAGGCATTTCTCCCACTCCAAATCCGCTGGGCGCCTCCGGCAGCAGTTTTATGGATCCTAATGGAGTATTTACAGTCCTCTATCCAGCTGATTATGAACTAGACACATCAGACCCAATTCACCCAAGAATATTTAAAAGAGGAGAAACTCAGCGTCCTCAAACAGAATTGTATGATGGCGCACTCATCGTTTTTGAGTCTGTTGACCTAGGAAATCAAACGCTATCTTCCTTTCTTGACGCAAGAATCAAAGACGCAACGCAAAATGGTATGCAGGAAGTAATAACTCCAAAAACAGCTGCAAGTTTTAATAATTACTCTGGCTACACATATACGCTCAGAGGACTTGGGGAAACCACATACACCGTGATTCAAAAAGATGCAAACTCAAGCAGTGCACTGATAATTTCAACACTTGTAGCCGACCCTGAAAACAAAGGCTATCAGCAAGAAGTGAATGCAACGCTTAACTCCATAACGCTTCTTAAATAACAAACTTATAATTTATTTCAGCCTTCTTATTCTCTTCTTACCGTCTTAACACAAACAGTTACTATACTCCCTGTATGAGAAAAATTTTACTAGGATTTATTCTTATCATTCTACTTACCATGGCTGGATTTATGATCTAAATTTAATTTGCCAATTGACAGCTCTTCCTTTTTTTCTTACATTTAATGTAATGCCTAAGAAACACACGAAATCACAGCCTGCAGTTCATCATACACATAAAACCACACAAAAAGCGGTACAAATAGTAGGCTCTCTTCTCATTTTAGCAATCTTTACTTTGCCCTTTCTGTTTTATGTCTTTCAGGGAATAGCATATTTACCATCTATCCAATATGTGCTAGTTGGTTTGGGATGTGCGGTTGTGGTTATTTATAGCTATATCTTAACACTTACTATTAAATCGCAAGGAAAATATGTAGTAATTTTAGTGAATTTTGTGGCTGCAATCTTACTCTCAGTTGTGCTTCTTGCAGTCTTTACCCCATTCTTAAATTTTGTAATAGCCAAAACTACAAATAATTTATTGTGTGCCAGAATTCCAGAACTTGATCAGCTTCCTCCCCGTCTTCTTGTAACCCTTCAGGAACTCTGCACAAATGCGTCCTACAGATTTATTTTTGGCCAAAACTAAACCGCTCAGTTTGATAAATTCCCCAAATTATCTTACAATTCAGGTATGAAAAAGCTTATTGCCCTGGGTATTTTAATCTTAGTTTTGTTAAGCGCTTTTATATTTAAAGCACCTCTTGTGTCTTACGCCCAAAATTCGCTCTATTACTCCCCATGTGATACTCCTATTGCATATAGCATAGGCAGAATTGATCCTGAATTTAATTTGTCAGAGACTGAAGTATTGAGAAGAGCCAAAATTGCAGAAAAGATTTGGGAGGATGCTGCTCAAAAAAATCTATTAGAATTTGACCCTAAATCACCTTTTACTATTGACGTTATTTATGACGGAAGGCACAGCTTGTCAGAAAACGCCAATAAATTAGGCTCTGAATTGCAAGCAGGGCGTGAAGATATTGAAACACGGCTTGAAACGTATGACCGGAATGTTGCGCAATTTAAGGCTGATTTGGAATCTTTGAATACTGACATTTCCTATTGGAATTCCAGAGGCGGCGCACCTGAGGAAGAATATAATAAGCTTTTGGAACGGCAGGAAGAATTAAGTCAAAGACAGCAGGAATTACAAAAGGAAGCTGAATTACTTAATCAATCTACTGACGAATTTAATGCTCAAACATTTAATCTCAATAATACTATCCAAAATCTTAATCAGGCATTGGAGGAAAAACCTGAGGGAGGTCTTTATACTCAACATGGAAACGACAAACAAATCACAATATTTTTTAATAACTCTGAGGAGGAATTTATATATACAACCGCACACGAGATGGGTCATGCATTAGGCATTGGACATGTATTAGACAGCACTTCCATCATGTATCCAAACGTAAACCTCATACTAACACCATCAGAAGTTGATCTGGAAGAGCTTAGCAAAGCTTGCAAAACAGTAAGTATTCTTGAGCCCATTATTCTAAGAGTACAAACCGCAGTAAAACGTCTTGGATCAAAAAGCACAACTGAATAAAACTGCTTGACTCAAGATCAATTCTTTGAAATACTAATCATATGGAAGATAGATCAACAATTGTTCCCAGCGCCGCAAACACCCAGCCTGCACCAGAACAGCCAATAGCGCAAGAGGTACGTCCAGCACAAAATCAGCCTCAAAATATAGCTCCTACTTCCGAGCCAATTACAACTCAGCCAAGCACACCTCCTGCTCAACAGCCAACTACCGCGTCCGCGACGCCTCCCAGTGCGTCTCATTTTCCAAAGCTTATTATTGTTGTTCTTGCCGTAATTAACTTACTCATACTTTCTTATATAATTTTTATGCTTGTCTCAAGATAGTTGTTGACATTTTGTAAGAATTTATTAATACTAGATATATGCCCAAAACAAAGTCAGTCACAAAGAAAACAGCAAAACGCACCTCTTCTAAGTCTGCTCATGTACCAGCGCATAAACATCCGCACTACAGACGCAGGCTTTTACTTTGGGTACTCTTGCTTGTTTGTGCATATTTCTTATTTGCAGTAATTTGGAGCAGTATTTATGCCTAAAAAATCCTCCCCAAAAAAGATAACTCATCACAAACATGCACCGCATGGCCCGCATCACATTCTCTTTTATATCATTCTATTTGTTGTGGTCTTTGGGGTAACATATGCTATTTTTTCAAACTTTGAATGGGCAGGGTCAAATGAGACCCCAATAATGCAAAGCACAGTTCAAGGAACATACACTGGAGTAACCCCTTGTGCAGACTGTCCCGGCATTAATACCACCTTAACACTTAATGAAAATGCGTATGGAAATCCCACCAATTACTCATTAAATCTAGTTTACCAAGAACGAGATACGAGTTTTACAGAAACTGGAGCCTGGACGCTTTCTACATGGAAGAATAAACCGCTTATTACACTTGTGCCAAAAGAAAGCGCACAAGTAACCTACTATGAAGTGTTGAGCAATAATCAGATAAGACAACTTGACGGAGAACGCAATCCAATTCCAGAATCTATGCCTTTCACGCTCACCAAAGAATAAATTATTTCTTCTTTTTCAGCTTCAGTTTACTTTCCGGAATCAGTGGATCAGTAAGCTTGGGACTTTTATAATGCAGCTTTTTGAGCCTTTTAACAATCGTTTCTGACCGATCAAGCACAAGAGAGCCTGTGATAAAACCTCCTAAAATCATGAACACAAACCAATACATCACGTGTTGTAAATTAAATCCAGGTCGCATGAAAAAATAAATCCCTATATTAAATATGAAGAACACGATATACACCAATTCTACAAACATCTCAAATCTGGGGTATTTTACGTCAAATTCATCATCGGTCAAGAGTATTCCTATGTATATGATGATTCCAATAAGAAATCCCAATATAAGTGCCGCATAAAACACGATCATATTGTTTGCTATCTCCAAAGGGATAAACACGTTTACGGTTGAGATTATGTTAATCAACACAACTGACCCTGCGTATAAAACAACGTGAGACGTTAATAAATGGAAAAATTCAGAATGCTGAAAAATATCGTAAAAAGGATCACGTGTGCGCTTCAGCTCAAAACTTTTAGTCAAACTGTGTATTACTAAAAATGCAAATACAAAAAGAAATATAACTGTAAATATTGTATCTGCGATAAATAAATCTGTAACCGACAAATGCAGATCTAACTCTTGAACTAAAAAGACAAACAAAAAGCTTTTGAGCCAAACATATACAATAGGAGTTAATACAAATGCATAGACAAACTGCACTAAATCAAATTTTAGTATTTCGCGTTTTCCCGTATGCCTGTAGAGATATAAGGACGACAAAATCGCAAATGTAGGAACTAAAAACAAAATAACTAACAACATAAATTCTTTGAACTATATAGTACGATATTTACAAGGCCTTCGCAAGGAGGCTAAATTATGATAGTTTCTCAAATTTCACTATTTCGCGCAGCACAAAATCATACCTATTGCCAATCGTTATGCCCCCTCTGGAATTTTCCTCCAGCACTTGTTTTTTAAAACCCAAATTTTCTATTTTTGAGAGTATTTCCATGTAAGCTTTTTGTCTTCTTCTTTGAAAAACGGGTAAGATAAACACAACAACTCCGCGTGAAGAAAGAATTTTAGCAAACTCTTTAAAAGCGCCTATATATAATTTTTCAAGCTCATATGTTAATCTTTCAAATTCTAAGTGAGGCAATTCCTGGTGTAGGGTTGGCCCCAAATACGGTTCTGAAACAACGGCAGCCACTTTTTCTCCAAGGTTACCTGCCAGATTTGTGACATCACACTTTTCTATGTCAATTTTTGTCTCCAATTCAGGCATA
>CAYRYY010000034.1:3926-9838 GCA_964428715.1 uncultured Gammaproteobacteria bacterium | reverse complement strand
ATTGTATTAGTAACGACTACTTCTAATGGTGAAGTAATTCTTGATTTTATTTTTTCCCATCCAAATGACAAAAATGAAAATGTGCAACAAGGTACAATGGTGTCAAGGGTAATATTGCCGATCAAAGTCGGAAAAGATTTAAACATGGTACTTGCTTCACACCTAGGAAAAGTTAAGCCAGAATAATTATGCATACAAGCTCATATCAACAACAAGTAGACCGAAAACAATTACCCCTCATTAATTCATCTGAAGGAACATATTCTAATAAAAGGGTTAGCTTTTTTGGCAACAAAAATAACTTTTATGAAATAGAGCTTGGTAATAGTTCTGCTGTGTCAGGGGAAATGCACGAGATAGCCAAAATTCTTGTTGAGCATATGGAGACCGTTGAGGATTCTCGTGAACAAATAAAACGAGGGAATACGATTACTTGGGATGAGCTTAAAAAAATCAGCAAAAGTCGAAAAAAGTGAGCGTTATTCCGTTATTTTCCCCAAAACAGGTAAAGCTGTAAAAGGGATTACAAACCTACTTCAAAGACGAGAAAAGCAGTTTATTAAGGCGATAGAAAAGCTAGAACAATCTCCTACCAACTTTCAGCTAAAAGGCATAGAAAAAATCAATAATAATTCTCTTGGAAAGTATACAATAAGAGTCTCCAAGGGAGACAGGCTTTTTTATGACGTTGATGATAAAAATAAAAAAGTTTACATTCTAAAAGCGGGAAAACACGATCTTTATAAATTGGGATAAGCTACAAGACGTGTTCAAGTAATAGCATATGAGTGCATAATAACACTATGAAAATATCTAGACCAAGACGGGAGATACACAAGCAATCAATAAGAACTCTTATTACCTCTTGTCCGAAGGTTAATAATATTGAGATTGCAAATAAAATTGGCGTCCACAGAAATACAGTTGCTAAGCTATTAGAAGAAATCAGGGCTGAAAACGAAGAATGGGTTACGGAAAGGCAGAAAATGTTGTTAAATGATGTTACAGAAATTGCTGATAGAAAAATGACAGAGTTAAATCGGTTATGGATAGATTCAAGATCGCTTTCGTACTCCCGCCCTTCACAGCTGGTAACCATATCAAAAATGAATTGGATGATACTGAAAGACCTCTACCAATTGCACTTGGAATACATGGGTATAAGAGAAACTCCAAAGTCTTTAATTCAGGTTAATATTACTAAGTGATATAATTTAATAATGAGAAGGAAGATGCGTTTTACCAAGTTAGAAATAGTACTACTTTTATTAATATTATTGGCCATTCTTACAGGTTTTTTTATTATTTATACTAAGTCCACAAGTATCAATAAGATTCCATTTTTAAGTAAAATGGCTAACTTAGAAAAATTTCCAGAAACAAGTACAGAATGGAGTGAATATATGGGTGATGCTTTGGATAACTATTGTCAAAATGATAAAGGATATGATTTAAAACCTGAGTTTAGAAGGTCTCTAAGTCTTATTATTCAGAGACTAAATGAATCACCTCATGATGATAAGGATACAGTTCTCCGTGGGGTCAGAGGTAGTTTGAATTGCCTTGATATAAACTATGCTTCTACTTCAGAGGAGTTGAGTGGGGCTGATGGGATATTTTTATTTTCAAAAGAATTTTCAAATAATAAAAGATTATCAATTCTTGTAAACCCAGACTATAAAGCTCAAGACGATTTAATGACTGCCATGCTTTTATCTCATGAGATTGTTCATGCAGACCAATTTATTTATCAAGATGTTTACAATACAGCGATATCGACATGTTACGAAAAGCAAAAAGAAGACATTTGTAATCAGGCTAAACAAGCGTATAGCTATGTATTAACAAGTTGTTACGATAGTGAAATAAATGCTTTTGGAATGCAGTTCTATTTTTTTCTACAACTTAAAGAATCTGAAAAAGCCTCTCTGCTTTCAAAATATTTAAGTGGAAATACCGCAGATTATAATTTGCCAGTGCTTTATCTTATGGAGAATTACTCAAAATTAGTGCTTACTTGTGGTAATGATTCAGATGCAACGACATGCGCCAAGAATTGGTTTACAGCTCAAGTTACTTCGAGTCCATTTTATCAAAAGCAATGTGGAGCAAATTAAGAACATCCATAAACTTGACAAACATTAATCTATAGTCTACTATGGTCTTGTATGGACGACCACAGTAAAGAGGATGAAAAATTTAACCTCAGCCTACTAAGGGGATGGCAAAGATCCCAGTTAAAACTTCTAAAAGAGTTTACTATCTCCCCGTTTATATCTCAAACGAAACTGTCTAATGTAAGTGGTTCTCCAGTTGGATCACATGAATTAGGAGGCAAGATAACAGCATTAACAAGAGCAGATTTAATAGTTAGAGCCGGTAAAGACGAATCTGGTCAGCTGTGGCAATTAAACGAAGAAAAGATAGAAAAAACTGAATTGCAGAAATTATTAGAATCATTAGGTATATAGGTGTTTCTCGTATCGCATCTGTTTAAGTTGGAGACTTCTTCTGCAGGTAAGGTGAGCGAGGCCGAAAGGTTAGAGTCATAATGTCAGAACGCCGTTACGAAAGTAATGGCTATGGCTCAAAAACTTACATTAATACATGCTAGGAAAATCTTAGGCAAATTGGCAGAGAATGTTTCCGATGAAGAAATAAGCATGGAGATTAAAGTCGCAGAACTTCTAAAAACATTATACTTCAACAACTCTATGAGCAATAATAAATCGAAAAATGGAAAAACTTAAGGCTGTAATTTACATAAGAGTCTCTGATCAAAGTCAAGTTGATAACAACAGCTTAGAAACCCAGTTAAAAGCATGTAGGGTATATGCTGATAATAATAACTATGAAGTTGTCGAGGTATTCCGCGAAGAAGGGGTATCTGCTAAACATATACAAACACGGCCTGAAATGAGAAGACTCTTGGCTTTCTGTACCACAAAGAAAAATAACATAGGGGCAATAATTGTATACAAGATGGATAGATGGTCAAGAAATACAGAGGAAGGGCTTGCAGCAATATCAATTCTTGCAAAATACGGAGTTAACCTTCTACCTGCAACTGAAATAACAGAACAGAATCCCATAGGGAAGGCGATAAGAACGATATTAATGACTGTCAGTGAGCTCGATAACGATCTTAAGGGAGAACGTGTCAAGGATAATATGAAAACAATGTTTAGGAAAGGATACTGGTGCTGGAAGCCTCGTATGGGATATAAGAGGCCATTCAGGACAAAGGAAGAAAACAAAGGGAAGTCTATAATTATTGACAGAAAACTAGGAGAAATTATTAAGGCAATATTTCTAAAAGCAACAGATGCTCCCATTAGTAAAAACCTGCTTGCTAACTATGCAAATAGCTTGGGTTTTAAGCAGGCATATGGGAAAGATGCAGATGGAAGGACAATTGCCAGACTTATTAGCGATAGTTACTATTATGGCTATATGTATGTGAAGAAATGGAACGAATATGCATGGGGCAAATATGAGCCATTAGTCTCAAAAGACATTTGGGAACGGGCGAATATTAACGTTTTTGGTAGAATGAAGAAGTATAAGCATCAGGATAGCACGCTTTATCCCTTAAAAGGTCTACTGAATTGCTCAAATTGTCTTCACCCTATGACTTCTAGCAATCCTAAGGGTACAACAAAAAAATATCTTTACTATGAATGTCACAACAGTAAATGCACAAAACATCACAGAGTAGGCCTAGAAATGGCTCATAAAGATTTTATGGCTCTGCTAGCCTCTATAAGGCCTTCAGAGAGGGTTATTAAACTCTTTAGTTACCTTGTGTTTTCTGAATGGGATAAGGGAATTGAAGAACGAAAAAGAGAAGCGACAGTCTTAGACGAACAAATTAGGAGTTTGGAGGGTAAGCTTACTGCAATTGCTGAGAGTAATGCCAAGAATATATTAACTGATGATGAGGCACAAGAACGGGCGGAGGCTGTACGCAAAGAGCTTACGGTTCTGAAGGTAGAAAAAGCAGATATACGTATTGAGCAGTACGATACAGAGGCGGTAAAAAACTTTACAGAAGTCTTCTTGCTTAACTTAGATAAACTCTGGTTACAAATAGAATTACCCCATAAACAAGCTTTTCAAAGTGCGATATTTATAAATAATTTGATTGTTGAAAATGGGAAAATTCGAACTAACGGTTTAGCAAGTACCTTCAGGCTAATCGAGGAACTTAGTACGGATAAAATTGAAAATGTGACCCCACGGGAAGTCGAATCCCGGTTACCAGAATGAGAATCTGGTGTCCTAACCACTGGACGATGGGGCCGCAATCTCAAGGGCGTATCCTTGAGTTCATATTTTACTAAAAATACCCTTTTGAAACAAGGAAGCTATCGCTTATACTAGTACCAATGACAAAACGCTTTAAATTTTTGCACACCTCTGTGTTTTGGCTGCTGTTAGGATTTATAATTTTGGGATTTATATTACGCACTCATTCATTTACAGATATTACATTTGGATATGATCAGGCGCGGGACGCCATAATTGCATCAAACATTTGGAAAGGAGATTTAAAAATCCTGGGTCCTAATTCTGATATTCATGGATTACATCATGGGGCACTATACTGGTATTTGATATCTCCGTTTTACGTATTGTTTGGTGGAAGTGTGGAAGCTGTTAAGCTATTTTTAATCATTGGAAGCTTACTTTTAATTCCCATTACCTATGTTCTATCCAAAAAGATTTTTGGAAGCACACTTATTGCTTTATCTTCTGCATTTTTAGTAACAGTTTCTTATGAGGCAATTTCCTACAGCAGGTGGCTATCAAATCCGTCCTTGGCTATGGTAACTATTGCATTGTCATTTTTGTTTCTATGGATGTATGTGAAGGAAAATTACAAATGGGGACTTCTACTTACTGCATTTTTTTGGGGAATATCTATTCAGTTTCAAATATTTCTTTTGTATCAGGCGGCTATGTTTTTTGTAATTCTTATTGTTTTTAAGAAAATAAAAATAACAGATATGCTTCTTGCGGGTATTGTATTTATGGTCACCATATCCCCACTAATCATGGCTGAGGTTAAATTTGATTTTGGGGGTAGTAGGGGAATTTTAGGATTTTTTACAGGATATGCAGAATCACGGGGTCAGACAATAAGTGAAATGGCAAGCCGTGCTTCAACCAAACTTTTTCTTGTTCCATATTACAATATTCTATCAAGTACTGGTTTCTCTCATTTTTTTGTGTTTGCATTTTTAGCAGTTGGCGTATTGTATTCATTTGTTTTGAAAGACAAGCGGATATTTTTCTTACTGCTGTGGTTTATATCCCCTGTGCTTTTGTTTTTTGTTGGATCAACAAATATTTATTTTGTATTTATTGGGTGCACCGTTCCTTTGTCAATTTTAACTTCATATTATATATCTAAATTATTCATAACGCACAAAGCATATTTAGGATGGGTGATTATTTTGGGATGTATTTTTGCAAGCAATGTATATTTGTTGTTTGAAAATACTGGCAAGGGAGAAGCTTTGTTTTCTGTTCAGAAAGATATGGTATACAGTACTGAGACAAAAATACTAGATTGGGTATATAAGGAGGCGGGATATAAGCCATTTAGGATTAACACAATTACAAATCCGCTCTTTGTAAACACCACATGGAGTTTTCTTTTTGATACCTATGGAAAAAATTCCTATGGGTACATGCCATTTTATTGGGGCTATCCTCAAAACGGACGGTTTGGTGAAGAAATACAATACAGCACTGATTTTAATAACTCAGATACATATTTGTTTTTAATCATTGAGCCAAGCGGAGGAATCCCTGACTTTTTTGTCACAGGAATTTTGGAATTTGAGGACACACGTTCAAAAGTTATACTTGAGGAAAAGTTTGGAGAGTTTACAGTTCAGAAGCGC
>CAYRYY010000034.1:0-3869 GCA_964428715.1 uncultured Gammaproteobacteria bacterium | reverse complement strand
ACTCGACAAACCCTTTTTAATGGAAGAAGTACACGAAATTATTAAGCGGTAGTTTTATTTTGCTCGTTTGTTTTTGGAAGCTGGTAGGTTAGGTAATTTTTTTTGCATTCAGATTTACAAAAGGCAAGTCCGGTTTCTTGATCCAGACAATTATCACAGCATATATAGTGCAGATGGCAGATATCATATTCGCAGTTAACGTATGTATCGCATTTAACCCCACAGTCGCGGCAGTTTCCAACAATGACGTGTTCTGGTGAGTCTGTGTTAAATCCTACAGTTAGTCTATTATCAAACACATACAGCTTTCCTTTGAAATATTTGTTAGGAAAAAGTTCCATGTATGTTTGAATGCCATCTTTTAACTGATACACGTCTTTAAATCCATTGTTGACTAAAAATCCAGAGGCTTTTTCGCATCTGACGCCTCCCGTGCAGACAGTTACAATAGTTTTATTTTTCAAATGTTCTATTTTTGGAATTACATCTTTTATGTCAAAAAAATTATGAAGTCCAGATGGGATAAAATTTTCAAAGTAGCCCGACGCATACTCATAATCATTTCTCATATCCACTATATAAAATTCTCTCTTTTCCTCATACCAAGCGTGTAGTTCTTGTGCTGTTAGATACTTACCGGTAGTTATATTTGGGTTAAGCTCCGGCAGGTGGGCTGTCACAATTTCAGGTCTAACCTTTATCTTTAGTTTTGGGAAAGCGTCCCCCGTACCTATACTTTTTTTGTACTGAATGCCCTTAAATTCTTTAACCTTTTCCATTTCCTGAATGTACTTTTCTGTGTTTTCCGTAGTTCCTTCAACGGTTCCGTTTATTCCCTCAAGGGACACAATAATTCTGCCCTTAAGCCCTAGATCTGTGCATAGCTTTTGCTGCAAAATCTTCATTGCTTCAGGGTTGTCTAGAGTAACATACTTATAATAGAGTAGTACTTGATATGTCATGCTTGCTATTATAACACTTGTTATCTTAAATCTTAAGTTTGATATAATAAAACTATGAAACTTTCAGTTGTAATCCCTTCATATAATGAATTGGCTAATTTGCGCAAAGGTACGCTTGAAAAGGTGGAGCATTATCTGGAAAAGCAAAAATATAGCTATGAAGTAATTGTGGTGGATGATGGATCTACAGATGGAAGTTTAGAATTTGTGAAGCGATTTATAAAGGGCAACAGCAAGTTTAAGTTGCTGGAGAATTCACATACAGGAAAAGCAGGAGCCGTGACCGCGGGCATGCTTAAAGCATCAGGTGATTATGCGCTATTCACTGATATGGATCAGGCAACCCCAATTGATGAGGTAGAAACACTGCTGTCATTTACGCAACATGCCATGCCTGCCGGCAAGCAGGGATATGACGTAGTTATTGGTTCAAGGAAAAAAACAAGAACTGGCGCACCATGGACCCGTAAAATTATGGGAACGGGAATGATTGTTTTGCGTACCATGGTTGTTGGCCTTTCTAATATAGAGGATACACAGTGCGGATTTAAATTGTTCAGTAAACATGCGGCAAGCAGTGTGTTTGGGAAAATAAGAAAAGTTCATGGTGAATTTAAGCATATTGGCAGGTCCTCTGTGAGTGCTGGATTTGATGTAGAGTTATTATATATTGCAACACAAGAAGGTTTTAGAATAAAAGAAGTTCCCGTAGACTGGTTGTATGTGGAAACCAGGCGTGTTTCACCCATAAAAGATTCAGTTGACGCATTATTTGACTTGCTTAGGATTAGACGCAATATTATTAAAAAAGTGTACTCTTAAAATGTTTAATAAACTATTAATTTCCCTGTGGATTGTTTTTTTTGGAGTGCTTTTTTTGTATAGCTTTACTCAAATTGATTTAGGATTGACGCTTACGCGCGCATCATTTTTTCAAGTAGTACAAACCTCCTTTCAATACATAGGTTATTTCAATAGGCCGCTTTCTACATATTTATTCATAGGTATAGTTTTATGCGGCAGTGTATTATATGCGTTGACTCTGTATAGAATTTATAAAAAAAAGTTTTCTTTAAAGTCTGTATGGATATTAGTAATTTTAGGTTCTTTTTTAGCTTTTTCTTATAACGCTTTTTCCTATGATTTCTTTAACTACATATTTGATGCAAAGATTGTAACTGTGTATGGTGAAAATCCGTATGTAAAGAAGGCGCTTGATTATCCAGCTGATCCAATGCTTGGATTTATGCATTGGACTCATAGAACATATCCTTATGGGCCAGCTTGGCTTGGAATTACAGTTCCGCTGTCGTTTGTTGGAATGGGATATTTCTCTATTACATTTTTACTCTTTAAAATTCTTAGTCTTTTGTCATATGTACTATCTGCTGTTCTTATTGGCAAAATTTGTCGCAAAACAAAACTAACACAACCTGCTTTAGCAATTGCTTTTTTTGCACTTTCTCCCTTTGTCCTGATTGAAGGGCTAGTATCTGCACACATTGATTTGCCCATGATGGTGTTGGCACTTTTAGGCGTATATTTATTGTTCGTTCAAAGAAAATATTCAGCATGGATTGTACTGCTTGTGTCCGCCGGTGTAAAATTTGCCACATTTTTCCTTTTACCCATTTTCGTGTGGTTCCCCTTTAGCAAACGACCAAACAAAGAGTTTATATTTATTCTGCTTTCAATAATACTTATGTGTATTGGTACATATCTTCAATCTGCAAGAACTAATTTTCAGCCCTGGTATTTTTTACTGGTTTTACCCTTTGCAGCCCTTCTTGCATCCAGGCTATACATCGCCGTTCCTGTAATTTTGTTTTCAGTGCTTGTCTTGTTTCAATATGTGCCATTTTTGTACACAGGTAATTTTGACCCGCCAATTCCTGGAATCATGAATCAAATGCTTTATGTATCCATTACCTTGTCGGTTGTGTCATTAGGAATAATTGTAATTTATAAAAAAATCCGCACATGAAACATATCAAAATATTCTTATTTTCCTTACTCGCTCTTTTTTTCGCCGTTAGCCTTGTTTCAGCGATTTATGGGTACAAAGATGAATACACAACCCGTTTTGATCCTGAATACTGGAAAATGCGTTACGAAAAATCACAATGGGTTGTATCAGATTCAAAAAATTCAATTGGCGATGATGGATTGTATGCGTATGCAGGTTGGAATTACATAACAGGAGGAGACCCTACGCTACTGAATGCTGAAATGCCGCCATTGGGGAAATATCTTATTGGGGTGGGAGAAGTAGTATTCGGAAATCAAAATATACTCCCGCTACTAATTGGCCTTGCGTGTCTTGTAGTGTTCTATTTATTAAATCTCAAGCTTTTTGCAAGCAAACTCATTGCATGTATTCCTGTTTTTCTTTTCTCATTTGATCCTCTCTTTACAGCACAGTTGAGAGCGCCTTATCTGGATACCACATATTTATTATTCTTATTGTTAACATTGTATTTTACGCTTCAAAAGAAATATGTGCTTGTTGGTATTTTTCTTGGCTGTTTTGCAGCGACTAAATTTCCCATAGGATCACTATTTCTTTTTGCGCCGGTGCTTGCGTGGGTGTACCTGTTTTTGTGGCCAACCGTATTTATCCTGTCTTACGTTATGTATTTTATAAAAGGCGGCAATTTATACAGCTTTTTGGGAGTTCAAAAATGGATACTGCATTTCTATTCCACTGGAGTTAAGGCCAAATACGGAATTGTATATCCTATGATACTTTTTGGGAAATGGTACACATGGTTTGGAGGAGTGCAGAAAGTATCAGAGTGGACAATTCTGTGGCCAATTAGTTTTATTGGAAGCATGTTTGCTATTTTTACGTTTGCGGCGCAATATGTGAAAGATATTTCGTTCGAAAGCCCAGGCGCTCCTAACAGT
>CAYRYY010000033.1:3744-10020 GCA_964428715.1 uncultured Gammaproteobacteria bacterium | reverse complement strand
ACTTCAAGGCCTGCAGGGGACACAAATGCCTGTCTTTCAAACAGAATGGGATTTGTAACGGCTGAAACAAGCTGCTGAGTCTGACCATCAATCTCTACATCTGTTAGCTGTGCATTTGCGGGGACAATAAATCTTATATATGATCTGTAATCTTCGTCTCCCTTGTTTGATATTTCAAGAAACGCATCGGACTTAACGGTTTTTTGATCAAGAAGAGCAGAGTAGGTAACTTTACGCGATACAAATTCATTTACTTTGTTTACGCTAATATTTGCTTCATTTATGGAAAGGTAATCAGGTATATCATACACAGGTAAACGCATATCTTTGAGGCTTCCTGCAAATCCATTACTTACAAACACTTGCTGCTGTGTTTTAGATGGAAAGGAAAAAAGAATGTGCTTTGACTGAATTAATTCAGGAATTGACCCTATCAACATCATTCTTTTTTCAGAATCTGATTCCAAAACAACCAGTAGTCTTTTAACTAATTCAGATAAAAGCTGTTTTTTTTCAGTTGACCCTTCAAAGTAATCGTCATGGATTGAGTCTTGGAGCATTGACACAGCATTTTCAGAACTCAGTGAAATACTTTGGCCTTCTAGTGAAATTGGACCTATTACCTCAATTACTTTTTTTAAAACCTGAGTATCTATTGAAATTATGCCGTCAATTCGTCTTTTGGACTCTGTGTTATACAAAAATGCAGACGTGCTAGCCGTAACATCAAAATCAGGATTAAAATTACTATCCCGTAGATACAAACTTGGCTGAAGATTTCGTCTAATTATGTAATGAGGCTCAACATGCCCCTTAAGTTGTCCATCCAAATCATAAACATCCTCAATAAGTAGTGACTTTATCTTTCCATTTTCTAGAGTCACATAACCAACAGAGCCAATAAATCCTCCCGTAGGACGAAGTTCATTACTATTCTGTAGTAATAAAACATAGGACTTTTCACCCTCATATCCTGCTATTTGAGATACTACCGGAAATAAGGAAAGAAATAATGCAGACTCTTTAAAGTCAGGAGAGTTTCGTAAATCATTTAATTCTGGGAGGTTATATCTATGAGCCAAGAAGTATAAATCATACAGCACCCGCTGCAACTCCGAGATTGTATCCTTATTCACTGCTCCATTTTCATATATATTTCTAAATGCCAGAAGAGCGGAGGGCAAGTTTTCCTGCACGGCATCATATGTATAAATGTACTTCAGCAAATAATCTGTATGTACGCCTCCAGCTGTGTGCTTCAAAAGCATAGCTGTGGGATATGAAAAATCATATAACGCACTACTTATCTCTAATTTTTTCAACGCGCTCTTTGTGTCACCTTTTAAAAAACTGTCCATTCCAAATTTAAAAAATGCCATTGAAAACACCAAAAGACTTAGCGACACTATCACGTAAAGCAGAAATGCAATAAATACTTTTGAACCTATTGTGTTCACATAACGAAATGTATGTGCCTTACGCAATCTTTTTCTTACTTTTGATTTTTTGACTACTTCGTCTGTGGCTTTTTCAAAAGACATTATGCTAATACTTTTATCAAAACCCAATAATGGCTTTATATATTCAGGAGACATTCCTATTCGTTCTTTAAAAATTCGTTCATTTTTCTCAAAATCATATACTGTCGTATCAAAATCTTCAAAAGATATTGAGAGTTCAGGCTCGTGACGCTTCAAATGATGGGCTAAAGACAATACGGTTTGAGGATCTCTATAATACACATTGTAGAAAGAAGCGGGAGTTTTTATGCCCAGCAGTACGTGCATTGCAGCATCCGTCAAGTCTGTGTCTGAAATGGGATAGATTGGAATAAGTCCTGTTCCGGCCACTGTTATTTCCTGAAAACGCAATGATTGAAAAATTGTTTTTGAAAGCTTACTTTGCTTAAATGCATTTCCAAACACATCTCCTATAAAAAGCGTGACAACATTTGGATTAGACTTTACGTCAAGCAACACGTCTATAAATGCTCCCTTAGAACGGGCTGGGACAAGAAGCAGGACACGGGTATTGTGAGGCTTAAGCTTATCTATTGCAGATAATACTTGAGCTTTTTCCTTTTCAGAGTCCAGAAACAAAACGGCATATGAAATTTTTTCCCGAATCTTGTCCAATAAATGAATTCCTAATGGGGATATTTTTGAAGCGTTTTGGGAAATGTGCTTTTTAGATAATACATATGTTTCTACCTGCATATAAAACTTGTCAACGAGTGCGTTTAAAATTTGGTTATTGTCTCCGCTATTTGTGTCTATTAATAATAGTAACGGTTTCTCTGAGGGTTTTGTCTCCAACAAAATATGTTTTGGCATACTTACTATATTGTAAGAGAATTAGTAAGAGCGAACAAGGATTAGATACGTTTTTAGATTTTGTTGTCTAGTGCTAAATTTACCTGTTCATCTGCCAACTTATTCTGCTCCCGAGGAACTGCTGTGTAAGTGAACTTTTTTTGCAAATCCCGCTGCAGCTCTTTTATTTTAAAAAAGTATCCACGCAGCACTTCGTTTTTAATTTTCCATTTACCATTTAGCTGGTGGACAACAAGCTCTGAGTCAAGAAAAAAATTAACCACTTCATGTTCTAGCTTGGAGGATGAAAGGTAGTTTAATGCCGCTAAAACAGCTGAATATTCTGCGACATTGTTAGTTGCAATTCCTATTCGCTTTCCTTCTGAATAGATAACAGTATCACCTTCCAAAACTACAAATCCGTACGACGCTTCTCCCGGATTGCCTCTAGATCCTCCATCTCCATAAATAGTAAGTGTGTGAGTTAGCATTTCGTTTTTAGTATTTTTCAGATCTCCAATCTGGAAAGTAGAGAGTAGTTATTCCCGCAATGTACCTTATTCAAGATTTTCACGCTTGTTGTGCAGGAACAAAAACCATTGGTCAAAAAAAGCAAACAAACCTTTAAACGGTGTTTCAATAATGTAATCAAATAAAAACAAAAAGATATTTATCTGCGAGATACCTTCAGTTAAATGTCTTCCAACTCTCACAACCGGCAAAAAGAAAAAGTCCACCATAAGAGTCTTAATACTTTGACGCTCCTCAAGTGTGTAGATGTGAGCTGTTTGATTAATGCGGTATGTTAAGAAAGATACAATTGCTACAAAGAATAAGAATATTCCTTGGCTTACGAAATTAAATTGAAGATACGTAAGAATCGTCACCAGAATTCCAAAAGACACAAGAAATGTAGTTAACCACAAAGTAGTAAATACAACATCCCAGATTGTTGCTTTCTTTTTTGAAGGATCTCCAAAAACAACCGTGTACCCAATTCTGGGCTTTTCAGAAAACAAAAGTTCTTTAATTGCCTGGAGAATACGAACTGAATTGTCGCGCTTTGGTGTAGTTATAAAGAAACTTGCAACAACCATAAGGGATGTAGGAATTATTATATTTAGAATTAAAGATAACCACTGTATGTGTCCATACACATACCTTTCAAAGGTTCCCTCAATTGCAAATGCAAACAATACTTTTGACATAAGAATAAAAATAACAGAACGCACAATAGCACGCCTTACTTTTGAAGCAATCCCTCTATATTTTCTCTCACAAGTTTCAAGAATAAGATTTGAAAATGCTTCTTCATCAGAAAGCAATTCGTGAATGTTTGTCTTATGAGTTCTTAATATTTCTTCCAAAATCAAAAACGGTGGAATATATCTTTTTACATACGAGGAAATTTTGTGTCGTCTCGGGTAGGCGAGTGCTTTTTCTATATCCTGGTGTCCTTGCTTAAAATTTTGTGAAATCTTTTCATAAGTATCCCGTGTTAGTTCTCCAAAATACTGCCTAAATAAGTTGAAGCGAAGCAAGGCTAAATTGTCTTTTGTATAGGTTCTTCTGATAGCTATAAACAACTGAATATTTATTGCCTCTTCATCGTCATTTTCAATAGCAATATTTGGGTGAAGTGCATGGAAGATATAATTAACCATTGCCTCACGCTCATGACTTGGACTGAGTAAATTTTCCAAATCTGAGGATAGTAGGTGATACATCCATTCTGCAGCATCTTTTTCTTTTAGAATTCTGTGTTCGATTATGTACTTTTTAAGATTGATATATAATGTAATTTTTTCTTCAGCCTCTTTAATTTTAGTTTCCGGAACACTTCCGTCTTGTAGATAACGAGCCCAAATGAGTTCCTTAACAAGAGGGGCTGCAATTTGTGTTTGAACACCTAATAAACTGCGTCTTTTCAAAATGCGAAGAATAGTGGTCTGTAAAATTACCTCGTCCTGCCTGTACTCCATTGCGTTTCTAAATTTCTCATACCAAGACGCAATTTCTGAAACAATTGGATTTACTGTAATCCCTCTTGCATGCGATGCTTCTGTGTCTTTTGTAAAGAACTTTATAAGTGCTTCTGAGTAGTGATTTACTTTTGGCTGCATATGTCAATTATTATACCAGTTTGCAAAACAGAAAGAATAATGTGTGAGTTTTATTACAGACAAAGGAGCGTTGTAGTGAGATACTGCACATATCATGAGACAGTATATAGTAAATGATAAGCTTACAAGAAATCATATACAAAGTCTTTTGACATTCCCTCAGGAATCCCTCATTTTATCAACCAGAGAGCACCCAGTACTTCTAGCCATCAGGCTTTTACAAATCGGAATTCTGGGATTAGTGCTTCTTGTAGCAGTTCCTATCATTTCGTATTTTTTAACGGGCAATCTGCTTTTTGCACTACAAATCATAGCAATTCTAATTGCAGGAATTACAGGACTATTTATAAGAGAAACTGTTCATTGGTATTTTCATATTTATACAATTACTAATCACAAAATTATTGAAATAAGATACAGTCCACTGTCCTCTGAGATTTCAAATTCAATCTTGCTCGATCAGCTGCGCTGCACGGAAATAGATGCAGAACTGCACGGGTTTATCGCTGAACTATTTGATATAGGAAATGTCACCATCACCTTTGACCGGCCTACGCATCAAGAAGAGTTTACGCTTAAAAACATCAGATCGCCTAGAAAAACCGCAAATTTACTTTCTTCAAAACTACATATGCTGCCGCAGGACAACAAGGGCATGTGGACCAGAACTTCAGGACGACAACAATATACATACCTTGAGGAGGATCATGCCAGAACTATTCTTAATTAATATGATTTCAATTTTTTTACTATTTCAGGTTCTGTTATGTGTGAGCGCTCTGATTTTTTTAAGCCTGTCTTATATTCACCTAAGGGAAACTGGAAAAATTGAGAAAAGAATGGGAATTGTTCTTCCTTTACCTTTTAAACAACTTATGAATATGCATGCAATCTTTTTGGGAGCAATATCAATATTCTTTTTGATTCTACTTTTTGTAAACCTTTTGTGATGATATTTCTTTTGTGCTACAATTAGCCTCAGCATGGACAAAGCATATGATCACAAAAAAGTAGAGGACAAGATTTATGAGTCTTGGGAAAAAAATGGATATTTTAAGCCAGAGGTTAATAAGGAAGCGTATGAGTCAGATAATTTAAACGATAAATTTACCATAATTTTACCTCCTCCTAATGCCAATGGCGCGCTTCATTTTGGACACGCCATGTTTACGGTTGAAGACATTCTTGTGCGTTACAACAGAATGAAAGGGAAAGCTGCACTATGGCTACCCGGAACGGATCACGCAGGAATTGAAACGCAATTTGTATTTGAGAAAAAGTTAAAACTCGAGGGGAAGAGTAGACTTGACTATGATCAGCCTACACTCTATTCAATGATCCATGAATACGTAGAAGAACACAGAGGCGGAATTCAAAAACAATTAAAGCGGCTTGGATTTTCACTTGACTGGAGTCGAGAAAAATACACACTTGACCCAGACATTGTAAAGCTCGTCTACAAAACCTTTCACCAAATGTACAATGACAACCTTATATATAGGGGGTATAAATTAGTGAATTATTGTACGTTTGATGGAACATCATTTTCAGATTTAGAAGTAGCACACGAAGAAAAGACTCACCCCTTGTACTACATAAAGTACGGACCCTTAGTGTTAGCCACTACAAGACCAGAAACAAAATTTGGAGATACAGCTGTAGCAGTTCATCCAGAGGACAAACGATATCACCAGTATATTAATCAAGAAATTGATATCGAAACAGTCTTGGGTCCAGCAAAAATTAAAGTAATAGCCGACGAAATGGTTGATCCAGAATTTGGAACTGGGGTAGTAAAAATTACACCCGCACACGATTTTAACGACTTTGAAACTGGCAAA
>CAYRYY010000033.1:0-3734 GCA_964428715.1 uncultured Gammaproteobacteria bacterium | reverse complement strand
CCTTCCCATGAAGCAAGTGATTGGTTTTGATGGAAAGATGACAGAGGCTGCAGGAAAATTTGCCGGAATGTATGCAAAAGAAGCAAGGCGCGCAATTGTTGAAGAGATGCAGGTCAAGGGACTTATTGAAAAAATAGACGAGAAGTATGCAACTAATTTAAGTCTTTGCTACAAGTGTAAAAATGTCCTAGAGCCGCTTCCTCTAGAACAGTGGTTTGTAAAAGTTGAATCACTTTCTAAAAAAGCAATTGAGGTTGTAAAAACAGGCAAGATTAAAATTACTCCTAAAAACTTTGAGGCTATATATTTTCAGTGGCTTGAAAATTTAAGGGATTGGAATATAAGTAGACAAATAGCATGGGGAATAAGAATTCCGGCGTGGAAATGTGACGACTGTGATGCGTGGATAGTAACAGAGGGAGACACACCCAAGCAGTGCTCAGAGTGCAAATCACTAAAGCTGACACAAGACACGGATACTTTTGACACGTGGTTTTCCTCAGGTCAATGGCCATATCTAACACTTAAAACTGGTAATCCATCTGACTTTGAGAAATTTTACCCCACAGATGTAATGGAAACAGCGTATGACATTTTAAAAGCATGGGTGACCCGCATGGTAATGCTCGGAGTGTATGTTACTGATGAAATTCCGTTTAAAAATGTCTTGTTTCATGGAATAGTTAATGACCCGTATGGAAAGAAAATGAGCAAATCGAAAGGAAACGTCGTAAATCCACTAGAACTAGTTGACCAATATGGAGCAGATGCTGTGCGTTTTGCATTAATCTATGGAAATGCTACAGGAAATGACCAAGCATTGTCTTACCCAAAACTGGATGCCTCCCGCAAATTTGCAAATAAATTATGGAATATAGGGCGTTACGCGGAGTTTTATCTTCAGTCAGACGCATTTAAAGACACTGAAATCCCTTTCTTTAATCCTGAAAAAGCTCTTACTAATGATGAGGACAGATTAATTATTGAAGAATTAAATAAAACCATAACTAAAGTGACAGATTCTATTGAAAATTACAGATTTCATGATGGAGCAGATGCGCTTTACGAATTTACCTGGCATGTGCTGGCTGATAAATACATGGAACAAATAAAAGAAAGGTTAAGAAGTGGCGACAAAGAGGCCTTATCTGTATTTAGACATGTGTTTTTAAATGTGCTTAAACTTTTGCATCCGTATATGCCATTCATAACAGAAGAACTTTGGGGCAAACTACCAAAAATGAAGAATGATATGATAATCATATCCAAATGGCCTACAAAATAATCTTACTACTTTTTCTTTTCTTTTTATTCTTTCCGAGAATTGTTTCAGCTCAGGAAGCTACCAATTCATACGTCACAATCATAAACCCTCAAAGAATTGCAGAATATACTAAAAATCCAATTGACAGTTTTAAGGCAGAGTATAGTGAAATTAAAAAACGAAATTTGCCCGCCACCTGGCCTGTAACGTACGATGTGCTACATAATCCTGAGTTTGTGAAAGAACTTAAAGCAATGGATGAAGGTCAGGAAATCGGTCTCTTTCTGGAAGTAACACCCAAACTCACAACAGACACTGGCGTTATTTTTAACAATTCAGACTCATGGCACAGAGCTACCTCTTTATTTCTATCAGGCTACACACAAAAAGACCGCGAAAAGCTGATAGACACATACTTTGAAAAGTTTAAAAAGGAATTTGGCTATTATCCTAAATCAGTTGGAGCTTGGTGGGTGGATGCATATTCCCTTAACTATATGCAAAAAAAATACAACATCACTGGGGTTGTCGGGATGTCTGATCAATACGATCTGGATGGATATTCACTCTGGGGAACATGGTGGTCAGTGCCATATTATCCAAGTAAATTAAATGCAGCACTTCCTGCACAAAACAAAAATAACAAGCTAAACGTTGTAACTTTTAGATGGGCACCTCGAGAGCCATTAAATGGGTATCACACAACAACTACAAATCTGTCATATAGACACAACAGTAAGATAACACCAAGTCTTTTTAGCCTGCAGGATTACAAAACAATAGGTCTTCCTGATTCGTATTTTTCAAATCTGCTTGAAATTTATGCTGTAAAAAAACCATACAACGAATTTGGTCACGCAGTTATTGGATTGGAGGGAGACTTATCTCCAGTTGACTATTCTACATACTTTGCTGACAGACTCAGTATTCTTCAAAACATACAAAATTCACAAAATGTGGAAGTCTTAACCATGCAGGATTTTTCAGATTGGTATATGAAGACATTTCCTGGATTGTCTCCAGCTCATACGATTGAGGCAGGAGATTTACTAGGTGAAACCTCAAAAAATGCGATCTGGCATCAAACACCAAATTACAGGATTGGATTAACACACGATTCCAGTACAAACAAAACCGAGATCGTTGACCTCAGAGAATATGACGCTAATCTCACTGAACCCAATTTTATTGAACCTAACAAGCTCTATAATCTCTCAATAAATCTTCCATTTATCATAGACTCAGTAATTTTGCCCAACACGACACAAAGCGTTGACCTTGGGGCGCTTACTGGAACGGGGCTCAATAAGCTCACATTTGAAAAGGGAGACGTTACATTTAGCAACAATAAAGTTGTTTTACCTCAACAAACTTTTGAATTTAAGAACAATTCACAACCTGATGCAGAAGGAGAGATCATAACCGATTATTCGCTGACAATTCCATTTTTTCTAAAACACAGGCTTCCATTTCCAATTGAGTGGATTTTTGGTGGAGTAGTGCTGTTAGGTGCTATTGGCATACTTATATTCAAGAAAAAAATGATTATTACACTTATTGCAGGAATATTTGCACTGGCCGTTTTACTCTCATTACTATTTCCAGATATCAAATTCTACATAAGCCCCACAGAACTAGATGCGCTCAATATTTTAAAGAAACTACCACAAGGCCAAGTTCTTGTATACGAAAAGGATTGTTATAACTGTAAATTTGAAACTAAATATAAACCCGCAGCTGCAGCTGGCAAAAAATCGTATGTCTCAAAATTTTCTAAAAAGGATGTTTTGGTAAATTATGACTTTCAAATTGCAAAAGACAGCAATGCTGCCCGCCAAATTCTCAAAGAGAATGGAATAAAGTATGTGTATTTAGCAAAATACGGAGACTCTATAGAGGTTTTACCTTATTTACCTCAAGACCTAGGGCTGTCAAAAGTCTACGAAAACGCTAACGCAGAAATCTACCAAATAAAAAACTAAGCGGCTTTTGCGAATATTCTCCCCATAGGTATTTCTTCTGCGCGAGTAACGATTTTAGAATGTGAAAATTTAAGTTTATTAGCCTCTTTAACTGGCATTACTATTGAAACTTTAATCTCTTGACCCGTGTATCCTACCACTTCCTCTCCGGGAATTAGAAGCAATAACTCATCATGACGTTTAAATGAATAATATTCACTCACCTGCAGTGCATGATTCCCATCTCCATCAATAGCATAGCCTTCGGCAACTCTTCCTATAGCATGTCTTACTACACGACTAGAGTGTCCATGTATTCCCTTTGTCCATCCAGCATTCTTTTGTTCAGACATAAATACGGGATCTACCTGTCCTCTAAAATCTGCAGGCACAGAAAAAGACGCTTCATGGCCAATCATACATATACTATGCTTCATGACTTAGAATGCCTGCTTGACGGCAACCTGACAGATTAGGCGACTATTTTACCGTTACTGACTTTGCCAGAT
>CAYRYY010000032.1:0-10043 GCA_964428715.1 uncultured Gammaproteobacteria bacterium | reverse complement strand
TTTCATATTTGAAATATTTTTTTTGTATAGAGCAAGGTTTTCAGGAACTGCTTGAACGCAGGGACACAGTCCTAGATGAAAATAGAGACATTTACGCTTTGTGTGATTCTTAACAGATTCATATGGAAATATTTTACGCATTAACTTCAAAACTACCTTGACGGATGAAGCATCTGGAAAAGGTCCAAAATAATCTGCAAGCTTTGAGTTTTTTTTTCTAACAATGCTTACGTACGGAATTTCGGTCTTTGAAATCATAATATACGGATATGACTTATCATCAATCATCTTGATATTAAAATAAGGAAGATGTTTGTGGATTAATTCTGCTTCCAATAAAAAGGCTTCAATTTCAGAGTTAACTACAATATGTGAAATCCTTTTAATTTTTGGAATAAGCAACGTAGTTTTCTCGTCATGTGCCTGTTTTTGAAAATATGAGGATACTCTCTTTTTAAGATTTTTTGCTTTTCCCACATAAAGCACTTTACCCTTTTCGTCTTCGAATAGGTAAACCCCCGGCTTTAATGGTAATTGCGAATATAATGATTGATCCAAGTAGTACTCCTCCTCCTAACAATAACGGTAATGAAAATGGAAAAACATTGATTTGTTTTTCAAACAATATATTTTTCCGACTATCTTGCATTGTAATGGTGTGTGTTGGGTTTGTCAAAGAAGCAAGCAATCCTTTGTGTCTTAGAAGCTTAACTGATACTTCGCTTTTTCCACCAGGCGGAGTTTTGGGAAATGTAACAGATATGTCTTTTACACCATCTACAAAAATTGTTGAATGAGTTGGACTCGTTTCAAAATTTGAGTGATTGTAAAATATAACTTTTCCTTGGATAAAGTGATCTTTAGAAAGACTTTGAAATTCACCTGAAAACTCAAATTTTTCCTTCCTTTTAAAGACTTTACTGTCAATAAATGATACCTCTACATCTTTTGATTTTTGACTTGTATTATATCCGCCAGCTGGAATTGGATAGGTACTAGACAATCCGTTTTTAACAAAAGCCACATGATCAAGATCAAACGCGTGGAAGAAATCAACACCATTTGTAGTGTCTGTCCATGTGGGATCAACCATAATCCAAGCTTTTTTGTCTTCATCATAATATTCAGGCCACGCATGAAGTACATCTTGGAAAAGGGACGCAGGACGCAAAGGATCATCTTGGGTATACGCAAATCCTTCAACACTTCTGGCCGGTATCCCTTTTGCACGAGCTAGTGCTACAAACAAATCCGTAAATTCTAGACACACTGCGTAAAACGGTTTTTCCAAGACAGCACGTGCACCCAACCGCTCATTATTCTCCTGCGTTTTGTCAAAATTATATGACAGCGCTTTTACTACATAATTAAATATTTCCTCTGGAGTTTTTAAGTTAGCTGCAATATCTTGAATTTCCGAGTGTTTTGTTTCCCAATACTTTTGCGGCCTTAACAGCTGTTCTCTTGTAGATTTATTTAGATTTTCAGATCTTGGCTTATGAAATGTTTCAGCAAGCATATCAAGCCGCACAACAAAGGCTGTTTTTGAGGGTAAGCTGTAAGAAGCCAACGTGTTTCCATCTTCATCTTTATATACTAAATCTGGCTTTGGAGATATATTTTCAAAAATTACATTTTGATATGCCGTATCAGATGGTAGGGCAATCTCTGTTTTTATTGGAAATAGATTTTTGTTTTCAAGATGATAGGATAACTTGAAACGGTAATATTGCTTATCACCAAATACCATATGGACACCGCTTTCAAGCACATCACTTTTTTGAAACTCATATAAGTTGTTTTGGGAAGTCTGCCCTATATCTGGCTTACTAATAGAAGGGGATTTAAATTCAGGAGGAACTTTGACCTGCACACTGTATTTATTAAAATCAGAAACATTTGAGGTTGCTGGTAAAGCAACCGTATAAACTTCTCCAGCTTTTTTTAAGTAATCTGACGTCACAAATGAAATTGTAAAATTATTAGCTGCTCCAACACCCACAACTCTTTCAGGAAACTCTACAGTTATGATTTTTTCGTCCTGTGAACCTTCTTCAAGTTTATATGGTATTTCACCCTTTGAATTGGATGAACGAATATTCTTTATATTTTTCAAGCGCAAAGATATGCTGTATGTGGGTGCATACACAAATTCCTTTTTGTTAGTTAGTGTAATATTTTGCGTAACATGCACATCACCTGTTGCAAAAACTTCATAATCTAAATCTGCGTCAACAACAAAATCTGCTTCCTGTGCATATGAAGATTGGGGGGTTTGAAATAAAAAAACGAGACAAAATGTGAACAGCACACTTGTTAATTTTTTGATCATTACAATTCTTTTTTAAGATATCTACCTGTGTGAGAGGCTGTGTTTTGTGCGATTTGCTGCGGGGTACCGACTGCTACAACCTGCCCTCCTCCGCTTCCTCCTTCAGGTCCTAAATCAATTATATAATCTGCATTTTTTATAATATCTAAATTATGTTCTATGACAAGTACTGTGTTTCCTTTTTCAACCAATTTGTGAAGTACTACAATTAGTTTTTCTAAATCTGCAAAATGAAGTCCTGTGGTTGGCTCATCTAATATGTATAAGCTCCTGTTTCCTCCCTTTTTAGATAATTCAGAGGCTAATTTTATGCGCTGTGCCTCACCCCCCGAAAGCGTTGGAGCTGGCTGACCAATTTTGACGTAAGACAATCCTACTTCGAGTAACGTTTGCAACTTATTAGAAAGTCCCTCATGAAATGCAAAGAAGGGAATTGCATCAATTACAGACATGTCCAGTACATCTGCAATATTTTTCCCTTCAAAATCTATTTCAAGTGTTTCTTGAGTATATCTTTTTCCGTTGCACGACTCACAAGGAACAAAAACGTCTGGCAAAAATTGCATTTCTATCTTAAGCTGTCCTTCACCCTCACAAGTTTCACAGCGTCCTCCCTTTACATTAAATGAGAATCTTCCAGGCGTGTATCCCCTAATACGCGCTTCCTTACTATTTACAAATATATCTCTAATATGGGTAAATGCCCCAGTATATGTTGCAGGGTTTGATCTGGGTGTACGTCCTATTGGGGACTGGTCTATCATAAAGACACGTTTTATGTATTCATCTCCCGATATAGTTTTAAATGCACCAGGCTGTTCCTTGTGAAACGGGTTCTTGCGCTGTGCTAATGCATGAAACAAAACATCATTAACTAGTGTAGATTTTCCGCTTCCAGAAACGCCTGTCACACAAACCAATTTTCCTAATGGAATTTTAATATCCACATTTTTTAAATTATGATGAGACACACCAGTTATTTCTATAAATTCATTATTGGTTTCTCGTCTATTTTTTTGAATTTTTATCTTTTTTGCACCTGATAAATATTTTCCAGTTAGTGAATTTTCATCTTTTTTTATCTCCTCTGGTGTACCTTGTGCTGTTATGTATCCACCGTTGACCCCTGCCCCCGGCCCTATATCAAAAATGTAGTCTGATTCATCCATCATCTCGCGGTCATGTTCTACAACTACTACCGTGTTTCCTAACTCTCGTAAATTTTTAAGCGTAGTTATAAGTTTTGTATTATCTCTGGGGTGAAGTCCAATGGATGGCTCATCTAAAACATATAAAACGCCTGAGAGTCCGCTTCCAATTTGAGATGCTAGCCTAATTCTTTGCGCTTCTCCTCCAGCCAGAGTATGCGCGCTTCTAGAAAGTGACAGGTATGAAAGACCAACGTTAAGTAAAAACTCAAGCCTCGCTAATATTTCTTTAATAATTATTTTGGCAATTTGCTGTTCTCTATTTGAAAAAATATTTTGCAAACTATTTACAAATTCAAAACACTCATCAATACTCATGGAAGACACAACAGCTATAGATTTTTTGTCAATGGTTACTGACAATGCTTCTTTTTTAAGCCTTGCGCCATGACATTCATCACAAGTTTTTGGAGTCATATACTTTTCTATCTCACGCTTAACTAATTCGGATTCAGATTCTGTATGCTTTGCCAGCATGTAATTTACTACCCCTGGAAACTCTTCAAAAATAGTAGTTTTTTCACCAAATCTATTTGTTCCTTTGATCTTATATATCTTTTTATTGGTTCCAAAAAGAACTGTTCTTTTCTGCTCTGGGGTTAATTCCTTAATTGGCTTGTCCAGTGGAATATTTTCCTCCTCCAGGGCTTGCTTTATTGTTCTTGAAAACCATGTATCCTGTTCTCCTAAATTTGAAAAAGGCAAAATTCCACCCTCTAGAATGGTTAGCTCTGGAGTTAAAATGAGTGAGTCATCAATGGAGTAAATTACTCCTAATCCATTACAATTGGGACATGCTCCAAACGGAGAATTAAAAGAAAACAGCCTCGGTTCCACTTCAGCAATAGATGTGCCACACTTAGGACATGCAAACTTCTCTGAATATTGAGTGTCCTCCATCTCAACGGGTTTGTCTGGAAATTCAAATCCTTTATCATTTACTCTTGTTATTGTTACTTCTCTATTTCCTAAATTCAGCGCCTGTTCAAGTGAATCAGAGAGTCTGCCTTTATCAAAATTTTTATCAATTGTAATTCTATCAACTATTGCTTCAATCGTGTGCTTATTTGCCTTAATGAGTGAATAATTCTCATCTAAATCAAATATTTTTCCGTCAATTCGTACTTTTTGAAAACCGCGTTTTTTTAAATCCTTGAATAAATCTGAATATTCACCTTTACGACCCTTAACCAAAGGGGATAAAATCATAATGCGTGTTGTATTCATTCCAACAAATTTCATAATGATGTCTTCCATAATCTTTTCCTTTGTAGTTCTTGCAATTTCCGTACCACATGTTGGACAGTGAGGATGTCCAACGCGTGCAAATAAAAGTCTCATGTAATCATAAATTTCAGTTACCGTTCCTACCGTCGACCGAGGATTATGACTGGTAGATTTTTGATCAATAGATATTGCAGGAGATAAACCTTCTATGTAGTCTACGTCAGGCTTTTTCATTACCCCTAAAAATTGGCGAGCATAAGATGACAATGATTCTACATACCGCCTTTGGCCTTCTGCATAGATTGTGTCAAAGGCAAGTGAGGATTTTCCACTACCTGAAAGTCCCGTAAAAACAACTAATTTGTTTTTCGGGATTTCCAAATCTACATTTTTGAGGTTATGCTCACGCGCACCTTTTACAATTATTTTGTCTATCATTATTTTGAGGCTACATTCAGCAGAAAACGAGCCAAAGTTAACCATTTAACCACACGAAGCGGGGTGCAAAGGTTAACCATTATATACCTTTATGAAAGGATTATTCAAGCTCTGCATATCGAAGCTGTCTATTTAGACATCATTTTCGTATAATTACACTCATGAGCAACACAGTAAATCTTTCAGTCTTTGTACCTTTCGAAAAAGAGAATGAATATTTTGAAAAGAATACTATAACGTTTAAGAAATTGCCAAATGGAATCACCATGATAGGAATTCCGAAAGAAGAGCAAGATATCTTTGATGCAAGTACTCAGTACGTTTTCAATTCCGGCTCCCACAACGATCCAATAGGAAAAAAGGGGATTCACCATCTTTTTGAACACTTACTGGTTAATTTAATTCAAAAAGCACCAAAAAGTGTAGATATTTACAAGAATGCATATACATCACATAGAAAAATTATCGTTGACACACAAGGAACTGCAAATCCAAAAGTTAAACAATATGGCATGTGGCCAATGATTAAACCCATCATCTCATCATTAAAGGATCCACTTGAAAAGCTAACTATCAGCCAAATCGAAAATGAAGTAAAAATTGTATTACAAGAAATTGCAGAAAAAAATACTGATCCTAGCTACCATGCCTATAGATTCATGTATGAGTGCATATATGCTAATGACAACCCGCTGCGAGCCGACACTTTAGGAAATGAGACAGATTTAAAGTCAATTTCATCTGATGATCTTTCTCAAATAGCAAATCATGTATTTGTTCCTCAAGGATTAACTATTAGAACATTTACACAGGGAAATTTAAATCTTGCAGCAGAGATGCTTTTAGAAATTGAAAAAGAAATCATAGATTTTCCAAGAGAAAAAACAAAACCTTTACGTGTAGACGTTGACCTCCAGGACAGTATAAACCCTACATTTAAACCAGGGAATGTGTATGTAAAAAACGACGGATTAAAAAATAATCTTATTAGTGTTAATTTTGTTTGGATTATTCCTGCAATTGACTTTACGTCTCATTCATTTGCTCTCTCCCGTCTTATGCCAATCTTCCATGATGAATTGCTTAGCTATAGCAGGAAGAATGGCCTCGGATATTCGTCATATGCCACCAGCTCCTCACACAAAAACTTTAGAACAATTACTATGTCTATTACGCTAAATAAAAACACCAGCGTTGCTGAGATTAAAAACACAATATTTCCAGGCATTAAAAAGCACACAATAGAAAATCTAGATTCGGATATTCTTCAGGAACTATACGCGAAAGAAAAACTTGTTCAAATTGCAGTCCCAATGTCCACTCAAACAAGAGCCAACATCCTGCAAGATGGACTTGATATATATAACCGTGTGATTGACGCAGATAAGGTAAAAAATGAATATCAAAATATATCTCTTTCTGATTTCAAAGATTGGAGGAATAAGCTTTTGCAAATTGAACCAGCCATCATAATTTCAGGTGATATTGATTAGTAAGTTTTAACAATAAAATATTCCTCTTTGGGAAATTTTTCGGCCACTTTAAGTATGCTTTCCGCATCATGCTTTTGCGATTTATGACACATCATGGCTTTTACTTTTATATCCCAGACTAAAGTTACATCTACCACCTTATCAATTTCTGAAGTATCATACCCTTGTGGAAAATAGATAAAATAATCATTCCTAAACTCTTCCCTCCCTTTTTTTACACAATTAAGCCATAATTCTTTGACCGTTTTGTTTCCTCGCAATACAAATTGAGTTACCATAGAAACTGCTATATGATCTATATGTCCTGAAATGCCGCGAGATTCAAAGGTCATGACAATTTCAGGCTGCAGCTTTTCAATATGCTTTTGAACCTTGGCGGCTAACTTATGATAAAGGTTATTTGAAAGCGTTCCGTCTTTAAAACCCAAAAAATAAACTTTTTTAACTCCCAGAACTTTAGCGGATTCTAGTAATTCTTGTGCACGATCGTCTTCAAGTTTCACATCATGGTTTTGTCTTGAGTCTTTACCTGCTTGTCCTTTTGTTGCACAGAGAATATAAACATTATGAGTTTTAGTTAGGTTGTGGATTGTGCCTGATGGACCAAATGCCTCATCATCAGGATGCGCAAAAATACAAACTACGGTTTTTCTTTTCATTATTGTTGATTTATATATTTAATCTTGTCCCTAAGCAGTGCGGCTGTTTCAAAATCCAGTGCCTTGGCTGCATCCCTCATCTCTGATTGCAGTCTTTTCAAAATTTTCTTCTTTTGATCAGGAAGCAGAACATCACGATCCATTAATGGCTTGAAATCATCTAATATTTCTTCTTTTTTAACTAATTTTTCACGGATTGCCTTTTCCACCGAAGTAGGAGTTATCCCATGTTTTTTGTTGTAGTCTAGCTGAATCTCACGTCTCCTTTTTACCTCTGAAACTGCTGCTTTTATAGAATCTGTATCGCGATCTGCATATAGTATGACTCGTGAATCAACACGGCGTGCACCGCGCCCCATGATCTGAATAAGACTTGAGCGGGAACGCAAAAATCCTTCTTTGTCGGCATCCAATATTGCAACCATTCCTACCTCAGGTAAATCAATTCCTTCTCGCAGCAAGTTAATTCCTACCAATACATCATATTTCCCAGACCTTAAATCATCCAGCACATCTTGACGAGCTAACGTATCTATATCCGCATGCAAATAGGTCACAAGTATCCCTTCGTCATCTAAGTACGATGATAACTCTTCCGCCATCCTCTTAGTTAAAGTTGTGACAAGTACACGTTCCTTTTTCTCAATTGTTTTTTTAATCTCTGAGAGTAAGTCTTGAATTTGTCCATCAGTCTTTCTGATACTGATCTCTGGGTCTACAACGCCTGTAGGACGAATTAATTGCTCAGCCACACCGTCCACTCCTGCCTTTTCCATTTCCCACTCATTTGGCGTTGCGCTCATGTAAATTGTTTTGTGAATTTTGGATAAAAATTCTTCATTGGTTAATGGTCTATTGTCAAAGGCAGACGGAAGTCTAAAGCCATAGTCTACCAGCATTTGCTTGCGAGCCCGATCTCCGTTATACATTCCCCGTATTTGAGGAAGTGTAATATGGGATTCGTCCACAATTAACAGCCAGTCAGGATTTGCTTTCTCAAAGTACTCCAGGAGCGAAAATGGAGCCTGCCCAGGCGCACGTCCATCAAAGTATCTAGAATAGTTTTCAATTCCATTTACAAATCCCATTTGTGAAATCATTTTGAGATCGTATTCCGTACGCTGCTGAATCCTGTGAGCCTCTAGATTTTTTCCCTGAGCTGTTAGTTCATCTACGCGCAATTTTAAGTCTGCTCTAATTTGTTCAAAAACGTCTTTGTAAAATGCTGGATCTGTCACGTAATGCTTTGCAGGATACAAAACTATTTCATTTTTTAAACCTTGTGTCTCACCAGTTAACGGATCAATTATTTCAAGTTTTGTAATTTTTTGATCCGTCACCACAATTCTAATAACATAATCATCGTATGCTGGCTGAATCTCTATTACTTCTCCTTTAACCCTAAAGGTTCCGCGTTTAAAGTCGTAGTCATTGCGCGTATACATTAAATCCAGAAACCGCTCAAGAATGTGTTTTCTATCATATTCTTGGTTCACTGATAGTTTCAGAATGAATTTTCCATATTCACTAGGTGACCCCAAGTTATAAATACTAGAAACAGATGCGACCACTATTGTGTCAGGTCTGGTTAATATATTTGTAGTTGCTTGCAGACGCAGTTTATCTATTTCATCATTAACTTGAGTTTCTTTGGCAATATACGTGTCAGTTGTTGGAATATATGCTTCAGGCTGATAAAAATCATAATAAGAAACAAAATAAGAAACCGCGTTCTCAGGGAAAAAATCCCTCATCTCCTGATAAATTTGTGCAGCTAGTGTTTTATTGTGGGAAATGATAAGAGTTGGCTTATTGTAGTGTTTTATAACGTTTGCAATGGTAAATGTTTTACCACTCCCGGTAACACCCATTAGCACTTGATCTTTTTTTTGCTTTTCAAGACCAATAGATAATTTTTCAATTGCTGTGGGCTGATCTCCTGTAGGTTTAAATTTAGACTTCAGTTTAAAATCCATAACTTACCATTTTACCACATATTATAAATAATGACTTATTTGCACTTACTCGAGAAAAAATAAACTGATACATTTTTGACCACTTTGACATCTTGTATTGTTCTAGAATATTTCGTATATTTTTCTTATAGTTAAACAAATAAATTTTTACAAATAACTAAGACTTTTAACCTATGACAGCTGTACTCTACAAAAAAGAACGGGAACTTTTAAACTTTATCATCCAATTTCAGGAACAAAATGGTTACTCGCCAACGCTTAAGGAAATGGCTGAGGCAACTGGCAAGAGAAGTGCTTCCACTATTCATGCATTGATCCGCACTATGGTAGATAAAGGTTACGTTCAAAAAGTTGAAGGAAATTTACGCACTCTTAAAGTATTAAAAAAAGACTCTTTGGGTAAATTGATGGGACCAACCAGTAAAGCAATGGGACCATCAGTTGCACTTCCCTTAATGGGCTTTATTGCAGCCGGAAGGCCGTTAGAACCTTATACAGACCCTGAAGCTACGTTTGCTGTTGCTTCCAGTATGTTGTCAGGAACTAAAACATCATATGTGCTTCAAGTAAAAGGGTCATCTATGATTGATGATGGAATTCTAGATGGCGACTTTGTGGTAATTGAAAAATCAGACCTAGCACACAATGGAGACATAGTGGTCGCACTGGTCGATGAATCACTAGCAACTCTTAAAAGATTTTACAAAGAA
>CAYRYY010000031.1:1741-10247 GCA_964428715.1 uncultured Gammaproteobacteria bacterium | reverse complement strand
AGGAAATATTTTTTATGATTTAACTCGATTTGTCAGAAATTTTGGAATAATCCTTTTAAGGAACAATTCAACACTTGTTATTCTTGCAGCTGCTTTAGGCTCGATTTTGCTTTACAGAAAAGATAAAAAGAAATTGCTCATCTTGTTTCTATGGTTTTTGCCTGCAATTTTAGTTACTCAGTATTGGCATATAGGTTTATTTGGCCGTGTTGCGCTAGTTGCGTCATTTCCTCTTGCAGTGCTTACTTCATTTGCACCTCGATTGTTATATTTCCTTGTTGTTGTCCAATTGATCATTATGTATATTCCCTTAGCGATAATTAATAAAAATGCGCCTATTCAAAATGAACTTGTGAGTTTATATAGTACTATTCCTCAAGGGGGAGTTTTGGTAAGTTCAAATCTTATTCGTCCGCAAGTTGTATTTAGTGGTGAGAAGTATTTTGTAAATGAACCTGGACAAAGCTTGGAATTTATTGGCTCAGAGATAGATTTAGCCTTGAAAAATAACAAAAATGTTTACATAGATTCTCAAACGCTTTATAACCCATATTATTCATATGACGGGAATCATTTGCACATATTATCTCTTGGAAAAGTAGGAAATTCAAAGACAGAACCATTATTTGACAAATATTCTGTTGAAATTATTAAAGAAACTTCTAACAAACGAATTTTTTTATACAAAATTAACCCAGCATCAAGATTGAAAACTGACTCTAAATCTTATACATACGAATATGGCAAAAATTTTAGGGGTAGACTAAATCACGAAAGAATAGACTATTTAGATGCTGGAATGTGGGCGTGGGTATTGCTAACTAACAAAAAAGAGCCTATCTCTTGGAAGTTATGAGACTTCAATAATTTCAAATACTTTGTCTCCTGCTGGAAGTGAAACTGTTACCTTATTTCCCTTTAGTTTTCCAATGAGTGCTGAGCCAATAGGCGAAAACTGAGTGATTTTGTATTCCTTGGGATTTGCTTCTGTGTCGCCAACTAACTGATAGGTAAATTCCGTCCCGTCAATTTTAACTTTTACCTTTGATCCTATGTGAATTCCTGAATTCTCAGATTCTTCTATGATATCAGCCAATTTTAACGTCATTTCAGATTTAAAAATTTGGTTATCTATTGAGATGAGGCGTGATTTAGCAGCCGTATAGAGTCCATTTTCTGAAAGATCGCCTAATTCTCGTGCGCGAGCCAATTCTTTGACAGCTGCAGGCCGTGCTAATTTAAGTTCTTCCAATGTTTGCACAAGTTGCGCATGCCCCTGTTTTGTAAAAGGGATTCGTTTGAGTTTTCCTAACTTTTCAGCTGTTGTAATTTTTGGCATATTTAAGCTGCTTGAACACCAACAAAATCTATCATGGGAAGGTAATTTCTGACGGTTTCCCAGTATTTGTCTGACAAATTGCCAGAAAATTTAGCGTATTGGGAGGTAGTGGATTTAGCAACTAAGCTTTGCTCATAGCGTCTTATTAGTTCCAGTGCCTTCTCTCCTTCAGAGTTGAATTCCGTTTGGTAGGTATCCTGATCATCTTTGTATTTGTCATGAAGAGTTTTAAATGAAGTAAAGAAGTCTTTGTTTTCGTCCAGCATGGTATTGAAAATTTTCTGGTGTTTTGTCATATGTGTATTGTACAAGAGATTAGTAAAAAAGTCGAGGCTGAGGGGTAGCAGAGGATGTTATAATATATGTATGAAAAGAATAAAAGTTGTGATTTTTTTGTGTCTTGTAGTAATAATGATTAGTCTATTGTTTACTAATCAAGTTCAAGCCGCAGAGGATCCTTTAAAAAATCCAAATAATCCTATAGGAGTGCACATTTTGTTTACCGATGAATTAGAGCAGGCAGCAAAACTTGTTAATAGTAATGGGGGAGAGTGGGGATACGTTACAATTCCAATTCAAATAGGGGATCGTGATCTAGAAAGGTGGCAAAAATTTATGGATCTTTGCAAAAAACACAAAGTAATTCCATTAGTACGATTGGCGTCAGAACCCGATCCGCGCAACACAAGTGTGTGGAGAAAGCCAACTGACTATGATTTAGTAGATTTTGCTAATTTTCTAAGCTCATTGTCTTGGCCAACCAAAAACAAGTATGTCATTTTATACAATGAGGTAAATAGGAGTGACGAATGGGGCGGACAGCCTCCTAGTCCTGAAGAGTATGCAGAAATTGTGGCCTATGCGCATGATGTGTTTAAAACACGTGATCAGAGTTTTTATTTGATTCTTTCAGGAATGGACGCTGCAGCCCCGGACGATTTTGTAAAACACATCAGCGGTTTTACTTATTTAGAGCGGCTTTTGGCCGATCCAAGGATTGTGAAATCTATAGACGGGTTTTCCTCTCACTCCTATCCTAATCCAGCCTTTTCAGCATATCCTTCAGAAACAAAAAAAGTGAGTGTTGCAACATATAGATTTGAATATGACATGATTAATGAGAATGCTTCCAAAAAAATTCCTGTTTTTATTACTGAAACTGGCTGGAGTGATTTAAATTTGCCTCATAGCGTAATATCTGAATACTACAAGCAAACAATGAATGATATTTGGAATGATGATCGCGATAAAATTGTTGCCATCACGCCCTTTTTACTCAATTCCGTCGGGGGTCCGTTTGACCACTTTTCTTTGCTTAAAAATGGAGAAGAAAAACATTATTATAAAACTCTTTTAGGATTAAAAAAAGATAAAGGAGAGCCTGCACTTAATACAAGTCAGTTATCAGTCGCTTCAGTTGATGACAATGTGTTGGGCGCACAATCTTTTAGCGAAGAAAGCATTCATCAAAAAAAGGCAATTTCTCCTTTTGCAAAGCTATATTTCAAAACGATTCTTGGATTACTTTAGAATCCATGATATTATGAATGACTCCTATGCTTGAGCGTATTTTCCAAACAAAAACAAAAAGTAAAACAGTTAAGCGCAGAGTGTCCAAAAGCAAAACACCAAAAACGCTTGAATGGCACACTGACTATGAGTTGACAGAGCGTGTAAGGAGTATGATTGTAGATTTAGATTTTAAGCATATTCCAAAACACAGAATATTTTGTTTTAGAACGCATGGTTCTAAGGCACGCGCATATGCTAGAACTTGGGCATTTCCTAAAATATTTCAGACCGTACTAGACATAGAGCCTGCATATGTTATAGAGGTAATTTCTAAATACTATGACAAACTGCCGTATGAAGAGCAGTCAAAAGTTATAATCCACGAATTACTGCATATCCCCAAAAACTTTTCAGGGAGCTTGCTTCCGCACAGAAATGGTCACAGAGGATATCAGCAGGAAGTGGATAGGTTTTATAAGACACTTAAAGCAAAACATACACAACAGGCATGATTTACATAATCCATGGAGATGACACGGTCTCTTCTAGCAATAAATTAGCAACTGAGCTAACTGGGAAAAAGAATATTATTGTGCTCAATGCTGAAAAAACAAATACTCAAAGTCTAGAGCAGGCATTTGCATCTCAAGACCTTTTTGCCGTTGAAAAGTGCATCGTCATTGAAAAGTTTTTAAAATTTAAGAAGGCTGAAATGGACGCGCTTGTAGCATTGGTTCATCAAAAAGAAAAAGGAACTACGGTTTACCTATGGCACAACACGGAGCTTTCAAAGATTGCGCTTGCTAAATTTAAGCAAGCTCAAGTATTTAGTTATATTCTTCCAAAATTGTTTTTTGCTTTCTTGGATAATTTGACACCTAAAATGCTGCAAAAAGAACTGGATACACTTGCACAAATGGATACAGTAGAAGACGCGCAAATATTTTACGCAACAGTTAAGAGGGTTCGTCTTATGCTGTACTTAAAAATGGGAATACAAAATGAAGAAATTTCAAAAATGAACTCATGGCAATTAAGTAAAATACAAGCACAATCCAATCATTGGAGTGTTTCGTCTCTTCAAAGGATGTATGAATACTTAGTAACAATTGAGATCAGAATGAAGTCAGGAGGACTACTACTTCCCGTAAGACAAGAACTTGACAGAGCATTAATACAAGAGTTAAACTAGTGGATACAAATGAGTGTTCCAGACCATATATTTAAAGGATATGATATTCGGGGTGTGTATCCTACAGACTACAATGAAGAAAATATTGTTCCAATTGTAAAGGCTGTTTACACATTTTTACACAAAGATACCCCATTAGATAAGCCGCTAACGATTGTGGTGGGAACTGATATGCGTACTTCGTCCCCAAGTCTTACCAAAGTCGCTATCGAAGCGCTTGTGTCTTTAGGGGCACATGTAATTGATGTTGGAATGGTTTCAACCCCTTCTTTTTACTTTGCAGTATCTCATTATGGGTACGATTGCGGTTTTCAAATAACTGCTTCTCACAATCCAAAAGAGTGGAATGGGATGAAGATAGTCAAAAACAGTCCCAAAGGGCTTGTAAAAATTGGAAAATCCGGGGGGCTTATGGACATTCGCGAAATGGCAAAAAAGGGAGAGAGTTTGCCTGAGGCTCCAGGCGGAGAAGTTACCAAAAAAGATGGAATTTTAGAAGACGAGGTAGAAAATTCACTCAAGATTGTTGGAAATCCTGACATTAAGAAATTTAAAATAGTTGCCGACACAGCCAATGCTATGGGAGCGCAGTACATCGATGCATTATTTAAAAAAGTTCCAGCAGACCTAGTCACCATGAATTTTGAATTTGATGGTACATTTCCAGCTCACCAGCCAGACCCGCTGCAACCTGAAAATTTAGTGGATCTTCAAAAGCGCGTATTAGAGGAAAAGGCTGATTTAGGATTAGCGCCAGATGGAGATGGAGATAGACTGTTTTTTATTGATAAAAAGGGTCAAATTGTTCCCCCAACAGTCATTACATCAATTATTACAAATGATTTATTAAAGCGATCTCCAGGAGAAACCGTGCTGGTGGATATAAGATATTTATTAACACCTAAAAAAATTATTGAAGAAAACGGCGGAAAAATGATGGTTACCAGAGTAGGGCATGCCTACATAACAGAGGGACTACACTCATCAGGAGGTATTTTTGCAGGTGAGTCATCAGCTCATTATTTTTTCAGAGAAACAGGAAATGCAGAATCTCAAATGCCTGTAATTCTTACTGTGCTTAAGGCACTGACTGCCGAGGGTAAAACACTATCTGAATTAGTTGAAGAATACAGAAGAAGTTATGAATCAGGAGAGTTTAATTTTAAAGTAACAAATGCACCTGAGATAATTGCTGCAATAAAAGAAAAGTATAGTGACGGCGAACTTGAAGATATGGATGGCATTGCAATTACGTACCCCACATGGCGTTTCTCAGTAAGAACTTCCAACACAGAGCCATTATTGAGATTAAATGTAGAATCATACACGAAAGATGAAATGCAGGCAAAGCACAAAGAGCTTATGGATATGATTCAGGCAAAAGCAATAATAGACAGTACTCTAGGTCATTAAATTCTTGACATCTATTCTACAATCCCGTACGCTTTATATATGAATGAGGATTTTAAAACAGAAGAGCCTCTTGTATCCACACAGCCAGAAGCAGCTACATTTGACACGCCAAACGAGAAGTCATTACTTGATAAACTCATTCCCAAATTTGATTTTAAAATTCCAAAAGAAGGCATTTTAATCCCCATTGGGCTTGTTGTATTTGCAGCCTTTGTTGGAATTGGTGGAACGTATATGTTTGCGTCATCTGTTTTAAAACCTGAAGTTCCAGCGCAAGAAATATCCCAATTTGATGAAACAGACGTTCCTTCATTTAATGGACGCACTACCTTGCGCAACACGCTTCCAACACCCACGCTTTTTGTTCCTACCTCGGCTCCCACCTCTGTTCCTGCAACCCCTACACCTACTACAGCTCAAACAGCAAACTTTACTCCATATAATTTCTCTGCAGTATTTCTGAACTTTTCGTATCCGCCAGGATGGTTTACAAATGTTGCAGCAACTTCTGGTGCTCCATACATGTATGTTCAAAATTACCCTGTGTCATCAACCCCTCCTGTTAGCACATCAGGGAATTTCTCTATTTATATTGGTAGGCTTGAGCAGGTTGGAATTACCACAATTGCTCAGTTGCAGACCCAGCTTGCATTAAATGCTGCAAACAGCACATACATAGGAACAGCCAATATGGGAACAACAACAGTTTTGTCATCCAATCCCATTACTATTAATGGCTATCAGGCACTGGAGCGCACCATAACGTATTCAGCATTTCCAAGTGTGCAGTATTTTGAAGTGTATGTGCTAGATGGAGTATCGAATGCGATTCGATTTGCGCCTCAGATAGACATAACAGGAACGATTCCTTATCTAAATTTACTATTGTCTACAATTAAATTTACCAATTAGTGCATTGCAAATGTAAGTAAAAAACGGCACAATATATATATGGTTCAGGCTTCAGATTTAGTTATTCCTTTAGAAAAATGCGACAAGCATGATGTGAAGTATGTAGGAGGGAAAGTGGCAAACTTAGGAGAGATGATTGAAGCAAAATTTCCAGTTCCATCTGGTTTTGCAATTACTACCCGTGCATATTACGTATTCCTCAAAGAAAATAAGTTAGATGTTAAAATTAAGCACCTTTTAGGGACCGTGAATTATGAGGACTCCAATTCTCTAGCTCAGGTATCCAGGCATATTCGTCAAATGATGACTAGCTCTCCTATTCCTCAGGAAGTTGTTAAGGAGGTATTTAAAGAATATGAAAAATTAGGCAGAAATGTGTTAGTTGCGGTGCGCTCTAGTGCCACTTCTGAAGACTCCAAGGAAGCATCGTTTGCAGGTCAGCAAGAGACGTTTTTAAATGTTGCAGGCGAATCAGTCTTGATTGAAAAAGTACGGGAAGCCTGGGCGTCATTGTTTAATGCGCGAGCTGTGTATTACAGACATGACCAAAAATTGGATCACTTAAAAACTGGGATAGCACTGGTTGTGCAGCGCATGGTGCAGTCTGATGCAAGTGGAGTTATGTTTACTGCAGATCCAGTGACTGGAGGTCGCGACCGCGTTATAGTTGAGGCAATTTATGGATTGGGAGAATATATTGTCCAAGGAGTTGTGACACCTGATCATTATGAAGTTGTGAAGTCAGACCTCAAGATAATTGACAAAGAAATAAAGGAACAGAAGGTAAAGTTTGTAAAGATAGGCGCGGAAAATAAAGAGGAAAAAGTGTTAGCAACGGACGCTGCAAAGCAAAAAATAACAGATGACCAAATTGTTGAAGTGGCAAAGCTAGGTATTGAGTTGGAAAAACACTATTACTTTCCGCAGGATATAGAGTGGGCTCGGGAAAAAGGAAAAATATACATAGTTCAAACACGGCCAATTACAACGCTTGATAAAAAGGAGAGCGCAGCAGGAGTTAAAACTGGAACGATTTCAACTTCAGAACACGCTATTCTGATAGGTAGTCCAGCAAGTCCTGGTATTGGTATTGGAAGTGTTAAAGTAATTCACAAAGTTTCAGATTCGTCTTCATTTAAGCCAGGAATGGTATTGGTAGCCAAGGCAACCAATCCAGACTTTGTGCCAATCATGAAAAAGGCAGCAGCAATCATAACTCAAGAGGGAGGAAGAACCTCGCACGCGGCTATTGTGTCCCGTGAGTATGGAATACCAGCTGTCGTTGGTGCACCACTTGCTTTAGAAAAATTAAAAGATGGGATGACGATTACCGTGAACGGTTCAACAGGAAACGTTTATAAAGGGAGCATGAAAGTTGAGGAAAAAAGTGAAAAAAGAAATGATTTAAAAACTGCAACCAAGCTATATGTAAATTTAGCGGAGCCAGAACTTGCTTCTAAAATTGCAGCATATCCAGTGGACGGGGTAGGACTTTTGCGCGCTGAGTTTATGATTGCGCATATTGGAAAGCATCCCAAGAAGTTTATAGAAGAAGGAAAAGGCGCTGAATTTACGAATAGGTTAGCTGATGACATTGCTACATTTTGTAAGGCATTTTATCCGCGTCCTGTGTTGTATCGCGCAACTGACTTTAAAACCAATGAATATAAAAGCCTGATCGGAGGAAAGCAGTACGAGCCCAACGAATCAAACCCAATGTTAGGGTATAGAGGAGCGTATAGATATATTCATGATAAGCGTGTATTTAACTTAGAACTAGAAGCTATAAAAAAAGTAAGAGACAAAATGGGATTGACTAATCTTCGTCTCATGCTGCCTTTTGTGCGTAGTGTCAAAAATTTGACTGAAGTTAAAAAACTGATTCATGAGTCAGGACTTAAGAGGTCACATACGTTTAAACTTTTTATGATGGTAGAAATCCCTTCAAATGTAATTTTAATTGACGAATTTATAAATGAAGGAATTGATGGAATCAGTATTGGCTCAAATGATTTGACCATGTTAACGCTTGGTGTAGACCGGGACAATCAAGAGGTAGAAAGCGAATTTGATGAGCGAAATAAGGCAATGCTGTGGTCTTATGAGCGGGTTATAAAGGCTGCTCGTGAGCATGGAAT
>CAYRYY010000031.1:0-1692 GCA_964428715.1 uncultured Gammaproteobacteria bacterium | reverse complement strand
ACAGGCTCCTTCAGAATACCCAGATCTTGTTGAAAAGCTTGTTTCATGGGGACTGCATAGTGTGTCCGTGTCACCTGATGCAATTGAAAAAACCCGTCTTGCAATCTATCAGGCTGAGCAAAAGCTGCTTAAAAAGATTACATAGAAGATCTAAAGTTTAAATAAGATTACAAATTCACCTTTTGGTGGATGTTCTTCAAAATGTTTTTTTAAGTCGCTTGCTGTAAGACGCAAAAACTCTTCGTATATTTTTGTCATTTCCCGAGCCACCACTAGTTCTATGTCTCCCAATGTTTCAAGAATGGCATCTAGTGTTCGGATAAACTTATGAGGAGACTCAAAGAATACTATTGTAGGATTCATCTTGGCGTTGTTACTGGTTTCTACAATCGACTTAATGTTTAAAAACCACTTTTTCTTTTTCTCATCTGTATCAGGAGAATAACCAAGGAATAAAAATTTGTCAGTTGGAAGGGCGGAGGCTGAAAGAGCCGCGATAATTGAACTGACGCCAGGAATAGGCACCACAGTGATGTTTCTTTTTACGCATTCCCGAACCAACTTAAAGCCCGGATCAGAAATTAGGGGCGTGCCAGCATCTGAAATTAATGCTAAATTGAGTCCGTTTTGCAGTTTTTCAATAACGTCATAGATCTTGTTTTCCTCGTTTACATCATTTACCACCATCATCTCCTTTTTAATTTCCAGGTGGTGCAGTAATCCTCCTGAAAGTCTAGAATCCTCACAGACAACTAGATCTACGCTTTTGAGAGTTTCAATGGCACGCAGAGTAATGTCATTCATATTTCCAATTGGTGTACTAACGATAAAAAGTGTTCCTGTCATCCTCCTATTATACATAAACATAGATTATTTATTGCATGAGGAGATATTTAAGAATACAATACCAATATGGATTGGAATGTTACTGATTTTGTGCTGCATTTGGATAAATACCTTTCAGCATTGATTGATTTATTTGGACCTTTTACGTATCTTATTTTATTTGGTATAGTTTTTGCTGAAACCGGACTTGTGGTTGCCCCTTTTCTTCCTGGAGATTCATTGCTTTTTGCCGCAGGCGCCCTGGCTGGATTAGGGTATCTGAATGTGTTTGTTCTGTACGTTTCGCTTCTTGTCGCGGCAATCCTAGGTGATTCACTTAATTATTGGATAGGAAACAAAATCGGCCCTCGTGTTTTTGCACGCGAAAACTCAAAGATATTTAAAAAGGAGTATTTAGAAAAAACTCGTGAGTTTTATGAGAAGCATGGAGGCAAAACTATTATTTTGGCTCGGTTTATTCCTTTAATCCGCACCTTTGCGCCATTTGTGGCAGGAGTTGGTAAAATGGACTATAAAGTCTTTATAACCTACAATATTGTTGGTGCTATTTTGTGGGTAACCTCATTTGTTTTTGCAGGGTACTTCTTTGGAGCACTTCCATTTATGCAGGAAAATTTCCATTATGCTGTTGTAATTGTAATCGCACTGTCGCTTATTCCTGTTGCGTATGAGGTAGGAAAGCACAAATATGATGCACACATATCAAAGAGGCGCTTAAAGCATGCAAATTATAAGGAGATTAAAGAAACTATTAAAGAAGTGAATGAGGAAAGCTAATTAAATTTTCGAACCAAGCCCACAACTTTACCTTGCACTCGAACATTTTTAGGATACATAGGCTCCATT
>CAYRYY010000030.1:0-10370 GCA_964428715.1 uncultured Gammaproteobacteria bacterium | reverse complement strand
CTATAATCGAACCTCTCATTTTTTCAATAAGAGGATACTTTAAAAAGCGAGATAGAGCTTGGTTCATACATCCAATTTTCTGCTTTTCAATATTCATTACCTACTCAATTATGGTAATGATGGGTCTTGTTCAGGCACAAATACATAAAGGGAGATAACATGATAAAACTTATTAAGTCTACATTCTATAACGAAGAGTCAACCAAAAAAGAATTATTAAAATTCATTGGAAAAGCTCAGCAATTAAGTTTTGGAAAGGAATGTAAAAAATTTGAGGAAAACTTTGCCAGATATCAAGGTAGAAAGTACTGCGTTTTTGTAAATAGCGGAAGTTCTGCAAACCTCGCACTTGTCCAAGCTCTTCTTAACTTAAAAAAACTTAAAAAAAGAAATAAAGTTGGTTTTTCTGCCCTCACTTGGGCTACAAATGCAATGCCACTTATTCAACTTGGACTGGAAGCTGTTCCTATCGACATTGAAATAGACACACTCAATATTAGTAGCGAAAAAGTAGAACAAATTCTAAAAAAATATTCACTAAAGGCAATTTTTCTAACTAACCTGCTTGGGTTTTGTGGTGATATTGAAAAGATACGAAGCATTTGCAAAAAGAAAAATATAATTCTTCTAGAGGATAATTGTGAATCTTTAGGTACTGTCTATAAAGGAAAAAAACTTGGAAATTTTGGACTAGCATCCACATTTTCATTTTATGTTGGACATCATATGTCCACGATTGAAGGAGGCGCAATTTGTACTGATGATGAGGAGCTAGCAACAATGCTACGGCTTGTAAGGGCGCATGGTTGGGATAGAAATCTAGATTTTACAAAGCAGACCGAAATGCGCTCAAAATTCAAAGTCAATTCGACGTTTTACTCACGCTATACATTCTATGATTTGGGTTATAACCTAAGACCAACTGAAATCAATGGGTTTATAGGTAATGCACAGCTTAAATATATAAATCAAATCAATAAGAAAAGAAATAATAATTTTAAGAAATTCTCAGCACTTTACAGTGATACCGAGAGATTTTATCCAATAAAATCCACCCACATAGAATATGTTTCAAACTTTGCATTCCCACTGATATGTAAATCTCAAAAAATTCGCGATGAACTTGTCAAGTTATGCGATGGCGTGTTAGAGATTCGTCCAGTTGTGGGTGGTGATATAACAAGGCAACCTTTCTTTTCGAAATATATGAAAAAGTATGCAAAAGGGAACAAAAATGCGAAGCTAGTCCATGAGCAAGGTTTATATTTTGGCAATAATCCTGAGCTAACAAGAGAAGAAGTATCAAAAATTATTACGTTATTTAATTCCTAAATTATATCTATGAAATCAAAAATAAATTATCCATCAATTTCTGTAATAACTCCTACTTTTAATTCTAAAAAAACAATTGCTAAGTGTCTTGCAAGTGTAAGAAATCAAGACTACCCGCAAAATAAAATTGAAATTATTATTATTGATGGAGGATCTCAGGACAATACACTTTCTTTAATTAAAAAATACAAAATTAAGCTTATAAAAATTGATCCAAAAAAGCAAAACGTTGAGTTGAATAAGAGTACAGGTATAAGTAAAGCTAAGGGTGAATTGTTATTTATGATTGATCACGATAATATCCTGCCAGAAAAAAATGTATTGTCACGAATGGTAGTACCTTTCTTGGAGCATAAGGATATGGTTGGAGTGGAATCTCTTCACTATCATTATGATAAGAAAATGACCCTTCTTGATAGATACTTTGCACTTTTTGGGGTAACAGATCCGCTCGCTTACTATTTAGGCAAAGCAGATAGGATGTCGTATTTGACAGATAAATTTGCACAAAAATATACCCCAAAAGATTGTGGTGATTACTTTCTTGTAAAGTTTAAGAAAAATAATATTCCTACACTTGGTGCAAATGGCTTTTTGGTAAAAAGAGCAACACTTTTAAAGCATGCAGAAGTTTCGGAGGGGAACTATCTTCATATTGATGTGAACGTGGACTTGATTAAAAAGGGGTTCAATACCTATGCGTTTGTGAAAAACTCCATCAGTCACATAGCTGGGCATGGAAGTGTGATCTATTATTTAAAGAGAAGAATGAGATTTTTGAAGCAATATTATTTAGGAGAAAATACCGTTTCTATACAAAAAGTAAGGAGATACAGTATGTATGAGAGGAAAGACTTAGGTCGTTTGATTTATTTTATCTTCATAAGCATCACACTGGTTGTGCCATTCTATGACAGTGTTAGAGGATTTCGGAAAATACATGATATAGCTTGGTTTCTAAATCCAATTTTGTGTTTCGGTTTTGTTATTATGTATGGTTATGTCATTATTGAACATAGAATTAAATTGTATCTAAAAAACATATGAATATTTTGTTAAAGCTTGTGCTTGTAATTAAAACTATTAAAAATTTTCATCTGGCAATTTTTGATAGGTTAGGACTTGTTCATGGTCTACTGGTTTATAAAACACGTAATAATCTTTTCTTTATTGCACGTGCAGGCACTGAGGATATTGCAGAAATTGCCGTGGTTGCTTCAGGAAGTGAATATCCGATTGAAAAAATAAAACTCTTAAAAAAACCAACTATAGTTGATTTGGGAGGACATATTGGTACTTTTTCAGTTATGCTTGGAAAATTGGTTGCTGATAACTCTAGGATTTTTGCATTCGAACCTGATAAGAATAACTATAAATTACTTATAAAAAACATTTCGCTTAATGGTTTGGACCCAATTATTGTTCCACATAATATAGCTATAACTGACTATAACGGTAAGGGATATTTAAAAAATGTAAAAATAAATAATGATGCATATCATTTAGACACAACTGCATCGAAAAAGCCAAATGTACGTGTCCAAACGCTTTATGATGCATCAAAGGTAAACGGCATAAAAAAAATAGATTTACTTAAAATGGACATCGAAGGTGGTGAATATAAGATATTTGGAGATAAAAAAACATTTGACTATATATGTAAAAATGTGCGCTACATATTCATAGAGTACCACAATTTAGATAGGACTCTGAATTCAGCATTTATTCGCAAGATAATAAAGAATAAGTTTAAAATTATACATCACCATAAAAGTGTTTATACACTTCAGAATATTACAATACGTTAAAAAAATGAAAAAAATCGCAGTTACAGGTCTATCTGGTGTCATTGGAAGTATATTGGCAAAAGAATTGGTAAAAAATAGGAAGATAATTGATTTGTACCACTTAAAGAAGCATACAAATTTAAATGGAATTAAGATCCACATGCCGATAGATTTGGCAAAAAAAAATAGCGTATCAAACGCTTTGAGTGAAACAGGACCTGATATTATAGTGCATCTAGCAGCAATTACTCATATTGATGAATGTGAAAAGGATAGGACAAATGGAAAGAGTGGAAAAGTATGGAAGACGAACGTTGAAGGAACTAGGGAGATTGCAAAGTATGCAGCTCAGAATAATGTTCCGCTCGTTTTCCTCTCAACCGAATGTGTTTTTGATGGTAGTAAGGAATTTTTTGAAGAAAAATCAATGAAAGAGCCCATAAACTGGTATGGAGTAACAAAGAGTAAAGCAGAAGATGCTATCTTGAAGTCTGGAGCAAAAGCTGCAATTGTGCGATCTGTAGTGACGTATTATAAAAACAGAAATGCAAAAACCATTTATGGGAAAATCTTGCATGAACTGCAAACAAAGAGAAAAACTTCTGGGGTAGTTGATGTGTTATTTACACCAACACATACTCACGATATCGTAAAAGCGATAACAACTATCATAGATAAAAAGTTAGTGGGAATATATCATGTTGCACCTAAAAAAAGTATTTCACCTTACGATTTTGCTAAATTAGTGGCGAAAGCGAATGACATCTCGGAGGATAATGTTAAGAAGATTACATTGGCAAAACTATATGGGAAAGATCGTGCCTTACTTCGTTTGACGCACTCAAGTTTAAGTGGAGAAGAAACTGTTAAGAAGTTGAATTTTGTACCGAGAAGTCCAAATGCAGCTCTGACTAACAAGAAAGGGTCTAGGAGTACAAATGCAAGCTAAGCAGATATCTTATTTAGATTTATATTCAGAACACAGAAAGAATGTACCTAAATTGATAAAGATGTTTGTTCAAGGAATTGAGCAAAATGATTTTATATTAGGAGAAAATCTAGAGCTATTCGAGTCTGCATACGCAAAATTCAATGAGACAAAGTTTTGTGTAGGTGTTGCATCGGGTCTTGACGCCCTCGTATTGTCATTAAGGACGCTAAAAATAGGAAGAGGTGACGAAGTCTTAGTGCCTTCAAATACATTTATTGCTACTCCATTTGCCGTAACCCATGTGGGTGCAACACCTGTATTTGTAGAGCCTAACATTGATACATACAATATCACCTCACAAGAAATTGAAAAAAAAATTACCAAAAAAACACGAGCGATACTTCCAGTTCATCTCTATGGTCAAGCATGTGAGATGGATAAAATAATGGCGGTAGCAAAAAAATATTCGCTTAAAGTTATTGAGGATAATGCACAAAGTCACGGGGCAACTTTTAAAGGAAAGAGAACTGGAGGTTTTGGTGATATCAATGCGACTAGTTTTTACCCTGGAAAAAATTTGGGAGCTTTAGGTGATGGTGGAGCTGTTACAACTAATAGTAGGAATTTATATGAAAGTGTAAATATATTTCATAATTATGGATCTTCAAAGAAGTATTTTAATGAAGTTGTTGGATATAACTCTAGACTAGATTCCTTACAGGCAGCATTTCTATCAATCAAATTAAAAGACTTAGTTAAGAAAAATACTCAAAGACAAGTATTAGCAAAAATATACATGCAAGAACTCCAAAATATTGGCGATATTGTTCTTCCAAAAATAGCAGAGCACTCAACGCATGTTTTTCATATTTTTTGCATCCGTACAAATAAGAGGGATCAGTTACAAAAGTATTTGCAATCAAATGGTATCCAAACAATCATTCATTATCCCGTTCCACCTCATATGCAAAAAGCATATTCGTATCTAGGATATAAAAAAGGTGAATTGCAAATCGCTGAGACACTTGCTAGGACCTCTCTTAGTCTTCCATTGTATCCTACAATGCCAAGGGAGAATTTGTTGTATATCGTAAAAAAAATTAAGGATTTTTACAAAAAATAGTATGAAGAAGTTTCCGCTCGTTTCAATAATAATACCTACCCACAACAGGAAGTTGATGGTTGATAGACTGCTACAAAGTATATTGGAAAGCAGTTATAAAAATATCGAAATAATTGTTATTGATGATTTTTCAAATGATTTAACTTATCAGTACTTGGAAAAAAAATATAAAGAAAACAAAAGGATTTTAGTTCAAAGAAATAAAAAAAATCTATTTACGGCTGGTTCTCGAAATGTAGGATTTAGACATGCAAAGGGAGAATTTGTTTTTTTTATTGATGACGATAACTTAGTTGATGCCAAAACAATTGAATTTCTTGCGAAAGCATTGCTTGACGACGCCACAATTGGTGAAGTGGGTCCAGTGAACTATAGTTTTGATAATAAAACACGGATATTGTGGGCGGGGACAAAGAGGAATATGTATTCTAGTTTTACTTCACAATCGAGAAACTTGAGCGAATTTGGGACAAGAAAAATTTGGGAAACTGATGATGTGCCCAATGCTTTCATGGTGAGAGCGAGTGCTATTAAAAAAAATAAAATTAGTTTTAATAGTTTTTTTGGCATTATGTATGAAGAAAGTGATTACGCTTATAAGATTAAAAAGGCAGGCTATTCGATTAGAGTAGTCAGAAATGCGAAAATATTTCACGATACCGAAAATACATCTAAGGGAGCAAAAAGCAAGAATTATATGTATCATTTTATGACTGATCCTAGACGTCCTTATGTATTTGCCCGCAACAGATTGGTCTTTCATAAAACATATTCAAGCCGCGTACAACTTTTATCTATATTGCTTATTTGGATGTGGTTCTTTACTATATATTATTCCTTAAAAATATTTTCTTATTCAGGAAAATTTAGTATTTTAAGAAGATTGCAATTGGTATGGCAGTATTTGAAAGGTGATTTTGCTGGAATTGGATTTATTGTTAGGAAAAGGAATTTATATTAGTATGTACCATTATTCAGTAATTTCTAAAATACGTTTTTACTTTTCCTATATTGTTTACAAAATTATTCTTTTCAAGGATGTAAAGAAAGGGCTTTCACGTATTTATTTAGCAGAATGTATTTGGTTTTTAAATCAATTTTTTCTCCTCGATTTAAAACTACCGGAATGGTTTAAGACAAATTACTTTGTAACTAAATTTGGGAAATTTTACATAGAGCCGGATTTACTAAGTACTATTTCTATTTCTCCAGCCTTTGAAAGAGAGGACATTAACTATTTGCTTAAACTTTTGGGTAATGAAATTAATTCTAGTAAGAAAGTTTTATTTCTTGACGTCGGAGCGAATATGGGATTATATTCTGTTATCGTGGGGAATGCATTTAGAAATAAGATTGATATTCTCGCTTTTGAGCCTGGTACTTCCTATTTATCAGTGCCTAGCTTAACTCTTCTTGAAAAAAATTTGAAAGTTAATAAACTATTACGAGTAAATATGTATCCTATTGGAATAGGATCTGAAAATTCAAAAAAGAATAATAAAGAAGGTTTTAAGACAAAAAGACTAGAAACAATAATAGGAGTTTCCTATTTCAAGAAATATGATAGCGTTTTTATAAAAGTTGATGTTGATGATTTTGCTGTTGATGCATTAAAGGGTATAGAGGACAATGTAAAGTGTGGAAAAAAAGTTACCCTACTAGTAGAAGATTTTGTAGATCCGAAAACCATTCCATATATGAGTAAAAAATATTCATTTCTTAAAAAAATAAGCACATACAACAGTTTTTGGGTAAGTAAAAAAGAATGAAATTGATTCGTACACATGGCTTGGCACTTCTAAACATCTCACTAGTTATCGGCTTGCTTGCTCTTCCATATGTTTTATTTCAGGGAAAATATTATCTAAGTGGAGACGATACTCGTTTTTACTATTTATATCCATATAAATACTTTGTTGAATATACATTTACGTCTTGGCACCATTTTTCTTCTGGCAGGGCAAATGGTCCGACACAATTTATGGTCCCATTTTTGTTAGTATGGTCATTTTTGGAGCTTGTTATTCCTTCAAAAATTGTGCTTGGCTACCTCGGGTTTTCTTTGCCATTGCTATTATGTTTCCTTTTCTCCCAGCTGTACATATCAGAATTAATTTCAGGTAAAAGTAGCAAGGTAGAAGCGTTTCTGGCATCCATATTTCTCGTAACTTCACCAATAATGTATATCAATCAATATTTTATTTTCCTTTCTACCATTTGGCTTTTGCCTTTAATACCACTAGTTTCATATCTTTTTTTGAGATACCAGAAAACTAAGTCTTTTAAATATATAGCTATCGCAATTATTGCGTGCTTTATACTATCAATTGGCTTATTTTCTATTCCATGGTTATTGGGCTATATACTTCCGCTTATTGCTGGAGTAACTGTTGTAGGCATACTCGCTGGCTTAAAAGGAAAAATTAAATTTATAAAAAGTAGTTTCATATTTTTTTCGTGCATAGTTGGTAGTCAGCTTTTTTGGCTAATATCTTTCGCAATGACGTACTTTGGTAAGAGTGAAATTAATTTTGGTTCAAAAGTATTTTCGAAAGAGGTTGCTGACACTTTTTCACCAACGGTTTTGGCCACAGCGTCTGGGAATATTATTTATCCTTTACTTAATCTATTTCATAGGCAAATTGCATTCGATTCTAATTGGCAGTTAAAACACATTTTTCTTAACTTTTTTGACAAAATTTATATGTTTAACATTTTTTTTCTTGTAATTCTCTTTGCTGGATTGTTGTTGTATAAAAAATATCTAAAAGTTAAACAACAAAGGATTTATTTAATTTTTTTGATAGCATTTCTTGTTTCTCTGTTTTTTTTCACTGTTAATATTGGACCGCTGAAGGAAGTCTTTTTATTGATGGGGAAAATTCCGGGATTTGTGATGTTCCGTAATTTTTACGACAAATGCGCTCTTGCTTATATTTTTTTCTATTCCGTATTAATAGGTTTTTCGTTTAGCATGATTAAAGCATATAGTATAAAGTTCTTTCGCATTTGTGTTGGGGTATTTGTTTTGCTTGTAGCAGTGAATTTTACGCAAATAGGAAATGTCGTAAATGCTCCTCTATGGCTTACAGAGAATACTGGTAGAAACATAATGATACCGGCGGAATATATTGATTTTCTGGAGCAAGTTGGAAAAACAGTTTCTACATCGAATAATATTTTTACTATACCTTTCGGAACTGCAACTTACTCGGTTATTAAAGATACAGATTCAGATAGTGTGTATACAGGAACCTCTCCGGTAAAGCTTTTTTCGGGAGTCAATGATATTTCAGGTTTTCTATCATTCTATTTTTCAGAGGCGCACAGTATTATAAATCAGGATTACAAAGGTTTGCAGGATATGCTCTATGGGTATAATATCAACTATGCTTTTGTTAACTCTAATATTCCCATTCAAGTCCTTAACACTTGGGTATTCGATAGAAGGATGAACCGTGCCTTAGATTCAAGGTTTATTAATAATTACCTTGAGAAAAAACCCATTCTAGTGAGTAGTAATGGTAATTATCAGTTACTTCAGTTTAAGAAAAGAAATACATTGCTTAAAGCCAAGAATTTAACATATAGAAAAGTGAATGAAACTAAGTTTGAGATATATATAGAAAACCTGAAAGGAAAAGACTCACTTTATTACTTTGATTCATTTCATCCAGGATGGAAGCTCTATATGGTAAAACATCCATCATTGTCGTTTTGTTCTGGAGAGAGTGAAAGCAATGGGGTTATTGAATGTAAAGAAGCAAAAAGGCTTTTTGATGGAAGTGAGTTAAGATTATTATTCCAAAAGCCTGTGTTTGAGATATCTCATACTGTGTACTCAGATTACTTTGTTAACAAATGGGAGGTAGACCCAGCATATATTAGGTCTCATTTTTCAAAAGATTACTATAAGGAAAATAAAGATGGAAGCATTGATTTTGAACTTGTTCTTTACTTTAAACCCCAAAATTATTTTTATCTTGGAAGCATAATAAGTGTTGTCATTGTGCTATCTTCTATAATTCTCTTATCCTTTAAGAGGAGGAGAAAAAATAGATAAATTATGAAAAAAAAGCTTAATCTAATAATCATTCCCAGTTTTATTCTTTTCGTTGGTATTGTATTAGCACTCCTTTTTAATACGATTAGTATTTCGACGATGAGCTATGATCATTGGAATAAAGATATTATTTCAAATCCGCAGAATACACTTATACGTGGACAAAAAATTACTGGCAAATTCGAAGCAAAGGAGCCCCATCTTGGTATGGTAACTTTTAACCTTAGAAAGCAAAATTCCATAAATTATGGCAATAGTGATAGGCTTCAATTTAAGATTAGAGAAATAAATTCAGACAAATGGTACTATACAGCTGAGCAGCCCATCGGGCACAAATTGCGTTCATTTACAATCTTTTTCGGGTTTCCTATTATTGATGATTCAAAAGGAAAACAATATGAATTTGAATTAACATCGCTTAACGGTAATTACGAAAATTCGGTAAAATTGGCTGCTTTTGGTTCGCTATTTCAATCTGTTTATAAATTTTCACCGAAAGAAATAACAGCTTCACCGTTTTTTGCATTAAAATTTGCATTAAAAAAGTCTATGGTTTCTTTTACAAATATCAATTTTTTGACTTCGTCTGCATATTATATTGCACCCGCCATAATGTACTATTTAGTTCTTATCGCAACGCAAAAAAGTCGAAATTATAAGCGAAGACTGATTACAGTAGTAATTCTGCTAATCATTCTAGATTCTTTTTTTGTAACATCATCAAATACTTCTCTAACTGTTTGCTTACTTTCCATTTGGTTTCTAGTATCTCTCATATATAATCTTGAAAGTTCTGTAACATACGTGCTTGCGTTTGTGACTGTGATAGTAATTGCCACACTTATAATATTTGGATACCAAGATATCCAAGACAAAATCTCAGTTTACCTTTTTGGGTTGCTGATGATAGGCACCATACAGTCAATATGTGAATTTAAATATATGGGCAAAAAAAAGGTAACTTTTAAGGTTATTATTAAAGATTTGTTAAATCTTAATGAAAAATAAAAAAAATATAGTATTGCTTCTTGTATGGTTACTATTAATAGTTCTTATCTATAAGGAGTGGTTTTCCTCGGGTCTTATTACAGCGGGTGACTTCTGGCCATATTTTAAGAGCACGTATGCTACAAG
>CAYRYY010000029.1:3108-10885 GCA_964428715.1 uncultured Gammaproteobacteria bacterium | reverse complement strand
ATATTATGTATGTTTACCATGGACTGTTGTAAAACGTTGTTATTGATATTATAATCACATACATGAAAGACCGAGAATATATGGTAACTGCTGCAATTGAGTTGCAGTGGGAAAATTCTGAATTTAGGCGTGTTAGGAAGAATGCGAGCAAAGCACTACCTCATTTAGAAGGTGTTCTAAAAGTGCTTGAACGCGGTACTGAAAAAAGATATGGACGCGAGTATCCCTTGAAAGATTCAAAAAGAGAAAGATTAGAAGAGGAGGCGCGGAGATTAAAGGCTAGTATTGGACATCGTGTTGATATAATCAATTTTAACCTAACTCCCCAGAACGCAAGAAGTAAAGTAATGACACGCAGTGTAAGATAATTCCACTTTTTAAACTTTTTGCGACTTTACCACAATATTACCTGCCATTAATTGCTATGTTTGGGGATTTGTAAATCTGGGGTCAAGCCATGCAGGAAGCGGAAGCGGTAATTCATTCACTGGGGAGATTTGAAAGGCCTGTGAGATAAGTTCCAGTCTGGGGTTTGCCTTGTTATCTCTAGCTAGTGTTCTTGATACTTTGGAAAGCCAGTCTTCAAGTTTTTCGTAATCTGCAAAAAATTTATGGGGCGGAGTAAGACATTCAGCAAGCGTATCACTCATATGTCTTGCCATTGAGTGTCCAGCAGGAAACTCAGCTTGTGCTCCATAGAGCGTTAGTCTATCTAAGGTTCTAACCGCATAGTTGAATCCAAGAGGTACTCCGGTGAGGGGGCTTTCTAGAGTTTTTCTATCTGCATCCAGAATACGATTCATAGATTCTGCAGAAGCATTTTTAGCAGCATTATACATGGAGTAAAAAGTTTGAGTGCCGCGTGCTTGAGCGACATCTTTTCTAATTGCGTCCACACGTGAAGATGGAGAGACTAGATATTCGTTATGTGGGCCAATATGTTCTGGAGATCTCATGTTAGATTGGATTATAAACCTCTTTTGCAATTTTGCAAGTGGTTACATTTTTTCACTTTTTACCACAATATTATTCGGTTTCCAATGATTTGGGAAGACTCTTGTTAAAAACTTTTTAATTTTATAGTTCTTTTCAAACGCGTAAAATGTGTGAGATTCCAAAATTCTAAAACCTGATAATTCCTGCTCCATTTTAATAACTGCTGGCTGATAATCCCTGACATGCCCGCTTGGGTTTTCTTTTTTATTTCTAAGATCCTCATTTAAAGGCGTTGAGATTATAAGAATCCCGTGTGGTTTAAGTAAACTGTGTAGCGATTTATAGAAGTTAAAAATTTTAGTAGGAGAGATATGTTCCATAAGTTCTAAGGCCAAAATTACATCAAAAAAGTTTTTTTTATAGTGTGTTTCTATTTTTGAGATGTCTCCAGTTATAAAATTTCCTTTAAATTTCTTTTTCGCGCGTTTAACGGCAGTGCTAGAAATATCTATCCCATACAGTTCATAGTTTTTATTATCATTAAGCAGTTCTTCTATATACCCCTGACCAAATCCTAAATCTAATATTTTCAGTTTCTTATTAGGAATAAGAGATTTAATTTTGTGAATTTTGTCTCTTGTCATGAGATCCTGATCCTTAAGGGTTAGCGCAGAATTAAAATGCTCATTCCAAAATTTCCCGCTGTTCACATTTTTAATTTCAGGGAAAGAGGATTTGTATAAAGATTTAAAAAGAGTAGCATCACCATTTCTGGCCACCAAATCCCTCCCATCCTCAACAAGATACGGATTCCCCGCGCAAACTGCACATAGCATTGAACCCTTTGTGTTCTCTCCGCAATTTGAGCAAGTATTTAATACTTGACTTTTTTTATTCATAGATGCTTAATAAAATCATGGGGCTCAAATCTCTCCTTTTGGGTACTATTCTATCAGGGATTCTTCTATTTTCCTATATTTTTCCGTTTTCTGTATATGCCGTTGACGATATAACTAGTGATTGGTCAGTTGGGGGCGATTTTCCTGTTAGTATATCTAGTCATTCTTCGTATGCATCAGAAGATAGAATTCATATATTGGGAGGGGCCAATACTATAGACTTTTTAGACATAATATACTCAGATGTTGATAGTGACGGGAATCTTAGTAGTTGGATTTCTCAAGATATTGCATTGCCACAGACTAGGTATTGGAGTGCAAGTGCTTCCAAGGGAAATTATGTTTATTTGGTTGGAGGGTCATCACTACAAGTGCCTAGTATTTTTACAGATACCGTATATCGAGGGGAATTAGATAATGGTGAGATATCAAGTTGGACAGTACAGACTCCTTTACCAAAAATGCTTGGGTTGGGTGCAGTAGTTATATCTGGAAACAATATATATTTTTCAGGTGGATTTAATAATCTGGAAACTAGCAATAAAGTATACAAGGCGCCGCTTGATGCTGGTGGATCAGTAGGGCCATGGGTGGAGGCTGGAGTATTGCCAGTTGCTGTATTTGGACACGGAATGATAGAAGATAACGGAAATATTTATATATTTGGGGGTTATGCTGGTAACTCACAAGATAAAGTATACAGAGCAACAATACATCCAGACGGTACGCTTTCTTCATGGACTGAGGAGTTTCCACTTCCTCAAGGGTTATACCGTCCAGGGATTATGAAAGTAGGCAAGACCATTCTTTCCGTTGGTGGGGATAATAATGGAGTAAGCGTAGATAAGATATATTTAACAGAAATAAATCCAGACGGTTCATTAAGTCCTTGGCAGGAGAGTTCTCATAAGCTACCTGCAGGTGTACATGGAGGAACGTTAGCTCTTGTAAATGAATATCTATATTTAATTGGTGGATTTAGATCTGGGGTAGGATATTTAAGTTCTGTATACTACACAAAACTTGACATAAATGTTGTGTCTCCAGAAATAACGCTGAGTGTCCCCACGTTTATGCAAACAGATCCTGCGTGGGGAGGACATATTTATGACTCAGCCCATCTTTGGTCACCGTCAACTCCCACTATTTCTGCATGGGGGTGCGCCATGACATCTGCTGCAATGGTATTCAATTATCACAAAATTACCAAACTCCCAAATAATTTAGATCTCAATCCTGGAAACTTAAACGCGTGGTTGAAAGCTCAGCCAGATGGGTATGTTGGTAGTGGATGGGTAAATTGGATAGCTCTTTCAAGATTGTCAAAACAGGCTAAAAGCAAAAACCCCAGTTTTACCTATGACGCTTTGGAATTCAAACGTGTAAATGGATACAACCCTGTTTTGCTAAAAGCAGATCTAGAGAGTAATATTCCAGGAATTCTTGAAGTTCCTGGACACTTTGTAGTAGGTAAAGGAACATTGGGTGGCTCATTTACCATAAATGACCCTTACTACTCTGATAGAGCTACTCTTTCTTCTTATTCAGATTCATTTCTAACTCTTAATAGGTTTATACCTTCCAATACAGACCTTTCGTATATGATGTTTTTGGTTGAAGGCGGTATTGAGATTACAGTAAAAGACGAAAATGGAAATCAAGTGGGTGAGGGATTTACTCAGCAGCCTTTAGAAGAGGATGGAGGAAGTGACAAGAGTGGAAGCCCAATGTATATGTATTATGTTCCTCAGCCCCAGAGTGGTGATTTTACAATTGAATTATCCGGTAATAAGCCATATAGTCTCCAATCATTTTTTTACGATATAAATGCAGAAGTTAAAAAACAAGTGTCAAATGGTGTGGTGGTAGGTAACAAAAAAGATTTATACAGTGTATCATTTAACAAACAAAGCTTGTCTTCAATACCAGTAATAGAAAAGGTTTCCTTTGATAATCTATTAATAGATTTAGAATATTTTTATTCTGTAAAAAAGCTAAAAAATAAAGGCATATATCTTGCACTTTCAGAAAAAGCGACTCAAGCGAAACATTTTTCAGAAAAAAACAAAAAAGTTGCAAAGAACATTATGAATTCTTTCTTATCTCAACTTGATGGAAATAGGAAGAGTAGTGTTTCCGAAGACGCATATAAAATACTAAAGCTTCAGGCACAAACTCTTTACAAATCTTTATAGATTTCTTGCATCGCGATTCATATATCCTGCATAATGGTATGTATGACCTATCTTGGTAAAGTTGGTGAAGGACAGTTTTCCTACAAAAGCACCTACAAAAACGGAAAGCCCACCCACACCTATGTCATCAAAAGAAGCGGTGAGCTAGAGCCCTATTCTGAAGAAAAAGTAATCCACTCCATGGAGCGTGTTGGAGTGCCTGACGCACTAAAGCCTGAAGTTTTAAAGCATATCCGCGAACAGTTTAAAAACGGGTTTTTAACCACAGACCAATTATTTTCCTATATTTATAAATACCTGGATAAATCAGACAAAAAAGCAAGTTTACGTTTGAATTTACGAAAAGCTATCTTTGAGCTAGGCCCCACAGGTTTTCCTTTTGAGAAATATTTAGCGCGTATTTTTCAGTCTCAGGGATATAAAACCATGGTTGGAGCACGCATCATGGGGGAGTGCGTCATGCATGAAATAGATCTGGTTTTGGAAAAAGATGGAAAGAGGGAGATTGCCGAGGCAAAATTTCATAATGATGTAGGAGTGAGGTCTGATGTGCAGGTGGCGCTTTACACATACGCGCGGTTTTTGGATGTAAAAGTAAAAAACGATATTTCGAAAGCGTGGTTAATAACCAACACAAAATTAACGCTGGATGCGATTACTTATGCACAGTGCAAGGGGATTTCAGTGCTTGCCTGGAATTATCCAAACGGAGGAAACTTGCAGCAGTTTGTAGAAGATCCGCAAATGTATCCAATTACAATTTTGCCTGACTTTACTCGGGAGGAAAAACAATTTTTAATAGAAGACAATATCATTTTGTGCTCCGACCTTTTAAAACTAACAGATACTGAAGTGAGAAATTTTCCTATGGTAAAACAAACTCACTTAAGACGCGCAATACTTTCCGCCCGCTCATTACTTGAAAGTACTTCAGCCACTCAAAAGTAAGTATTTGACATCAAAGATATATAGTATTAGGATTAAACATATGAAAGTTATGAAATCTTTGCTGCAGTTAGTGCCCTCAGAAGTAGCTTTTGCGCATTGCGATATCCCCTGCGGAATTTATGATCCTAATTCGGCTCAGTTGGCAGCCCACACGGTTTTGCGTATGACTCAGCTTTTTGAAGAACACAAAGACTCAGTTCATGACACAGCAAGAATCGTGCATGTGAAAGAAGAGCATGGGGAAAAAGTAGAAGATGCATTAGGCACTTTGGAAAATGATTATTTTAAGTCTGAACATTACACACAATTCCCAGAATTAAAAGAGCTGATTGCAAAAGCTGTGAAGCTGTCAATTATGTGCCGACAAAAAGTAGATATGGAATCAGCCACTGATTTAGTTGAAACGGTAATGCTTGTGTCAGAAATCTTTTACAAAACAAAAGGAGTAACACCAGTGAGAGTTCCCTCAGTGTATCCCACAAAGGGAGAGTACGTGGTGTATAAATAACACTGTTTGTTCTTTCTTGCCGGAGAAAGAACCAAAGCCTCTCGTCAGTGCAACCTCTTCCATTTCAGAATTTCACTCATTCACTGAAAGAGCCGGACAAGCCTTTCCTCTTTCCTGGCGTTCACTCGTTCATTCTTTCATGGGATCGGTTACAATTGACGATTAAGGGTTATAATATTTTTATGAGATTACCTGTTAAAATCTTTAAGGTTTCTGGGCATAGTATGATGCCATATCTTTCACCAACTGATAGTGTGTTAGTTTTTACATTTTTAAAGATTAAAAAAGGAAATGTGATAGTTTTTAAACATCATTCAAAAAATATGATAAAGCGCGTTTCAAAACTTGAAGGAAACAACGTATATGTGGAGGGAGACAACACAAATGACAGTTTAGATGTTGGAAAGATTTCCAAACGTGATATTATTGGAAAGGTAGTTTTCAAAATATGATTACATATGTTGTCGCGTTTGCACTTATTGCAATTCTTTTATTATTGTTGTCAGCCGTTTGGCCGCCTGATTCCCCATGGAGTCCTTGGTGGAAAACATATAAAAACGCAGGACTCAAAATTATAAAGCTTGCCGCAATTACAAAAAAAGACACAGTATATGAATTAGGTTCTGGGGATGGTGAATTTTTACTGCTGTGTGCAAAGCAAACAGGTGCCAAGTGTATCGGGATTGAAATTGATCCGTTACGGCATGTTATTGCAAGTATAAGAAATATGTTTTCAGGGAATAAAGTTACCTTTAAGAAAAAAACATTTTATGACGAAAACTTGTCATCTGCTACGGTTGTTTATGTATATTTAATCCCTCGTGTTTTGAAAAAGATTTTACCCAAGCTCAAAAAGGAGCTTAAAAAGGGAACACGGGTTGTGTCATATAGATATACTATGGATTTGCCGCTGGTTAAACAAGACAAAGAACACAAATTATTCTTGTATAAAATATAGTATTGACACAAAGTGTTATACTAGGTATATGGCTGTAGACGATGCACCACGTTGCCAGAGTTGCGGACGAATACTAAACATAGACGTATTTGGTTCTAATGCATCAGGCAGTATGAATTTTGATTACTGTAAACATTGTTTTCAAAAAGGCGGATTTTTGGACCAAGATATTACACTTCCTCAAATGGTAGAACTTACTGCAGAACATTTAGCGCATGAAATGGATATAGAAACTCCAGAGGCTGTAGTATTTGCTTCCCAACTCCTCCCCACCCTCAAGCGGTGGAGAAATCAATCCAGTATTTAAAACCTCTTTTTGAGTCTGAGGATTGCCCAGCGGGCGCGGTCAGCTACTTTTAAACCCTGGTATTTGAGTGGATCAAGCACGTAATCATAACTTCCTACAAATTCAGTAAGTACTGATCCATAACCCTGCTTAAATTTGTGGAATCCAAACCAAGGATCTTTTGGATCTGGGTTTTCACCTAGTGCCCCCCACATGTCCAGCATTTTTAATTTGTGCTTTTTTCCAAACAAAATTGTTTCCCACATAATTATGTTGCTACTCATTACTTCACGGTGCTCGCGACTGCTCGCACCATATGGGTAATATAATTCTTTATGAAACTTAAAAAGCACCCAGGATGTAAGCACCTGTTCCCGATACACTGCCTCTAAAATGTGATATGACACATTGTTGGAAGTAGTCTTGTCTTGTGTTAATGTTTCAAAAAGCTTTTTGTGATAGGAAGGAGTATGTGCATAAAATCGCTGTCTTGTGGTAGTTTCTTCGTATAATTTTAGAAATGTTTTAAATCCTTCAGGCGTTGTGTTTTCGCGTACTGTTACATTGTGTTTTTGAGCGACGCGGATATTGTATCTGGTTTTTGGATGCATTGCCTTCAGCAGCTCTTCCTCAGAGTTTTCAAGATTCAGCATAAAGGTGTGCTTTGTAAATAAGGGGTGAAAACTTTTGGTAAGCTTAAATTGTGTTCCTAGTTTTTCTATTTCAGGTCTTTTACTGCTGCTTATATTTGGTTCCAGCTGAACATAGACGCAGTTAAAAGGTTTGAGTACTTGTCTTAAGTCATTCAGTAATTCAATTGATGGTAAATCCCCTTTGGGTAAGTATCCTATGGAGAGATTTGTTTTTGGAACTTTGTGAATGGTGACCGTATATGCATTTTCAATTTCTGAGCCAGTTAGTACTCCGCGCCGCACAACTGTTATTCCAGTGTCGCGTCTAAATTCACCCCACTCAAAACTCTGCAGCGGATGGGTAACTGTTCTGTTGTATGCTGCCTTTTGTTTGTGAGTTATGTCTATAAATTGC
>CAYRYY010000029.1:0-3098 GCA_964428715.1 uncultured Gammaproteobacteria bacterium | reverse complement strand
TTGCATAGTTATAAAAATGGGGGAGTCCCATTTTCTAGTATCTTTGTATTATTATCTAACACTTCCTTGGGTAATTCAAAGATAAATCTGGAAATAGAGTTATTAACCGTTTGTCCAAAGAACAGCCTGCGTTTTGCAAAGGTTAGATATAATTTTTCTTTGGCACGTGTAATTCCTACATAAAACAAGCGCCGTTCTTCCTCAATTCCTTCGGTATCCATACTGCTTTGCGTATGCGGAAAAAGCCCTTCTTCCATTCCAATTAAAAATACCATTTTAAATTCCAATCCTTTTGCTGCATGAATTGTCATAAATGTCACGGCATCTTTATGTGCATTTTGATCAATTGAATCAGGAACATATTCTTGTTCAACCAGTGCAATGTTTTCTAAAAACTGCACAATACTTGGAAATTCAATTGCTACAGATCTCAATTCTTTTATATTTTCCAATCTATTTTTGTCTTCAGGGTCAGACTCATCGTACATTTCTAGATACTTAGTTTCTTTTAAAACTTCATCAAGTAAATCAATGGTTGTTGTGTCTTCCAAAGTTTTTGTTTCCTTAAATTTTTCAACATACTCTTTAAAAACAGCAAATCGTCTTTTGCCCAATTTTTCAAGCCTTTTTAAAGCAACCGAATCTTTTTCGTTTGAAAGATATGACAAATACGACACTACGTCTTTTACTTCCCGCCGTTCATAAAACCTGGTGCCGCCTACTAAAATATATGGAATAGCGTTGTGCAGAAATGTTTCTTCAAGCGCGCGTGACTGGGCATTTGTTCTGTAAAGTACTGCAACATCAGAGAGCGCAAAATACGGATCATGTGCCTGTTTTTCTAAGATTCTTTGAATAATAAATTCTGCCTCATTGTGTTCGCCGTTTGCTACAAATAATTCTATTTCCTCACCAATTTTTTTATCAGTCCAGAGGGACAGCACTGGATGCGTTTTGTTGTTTGAGATTACAGAGTAGGCCGCTTCAAGAATGGGCTGTGTTGATCTATAGTTTTGAGATAGAGGAAATGTTTTTGAATCTGAAAAATCACGCGAGAAGCGTTCTAAGTTTCTATAATCAGCTCCTCTGAATGAATAGATGCTTTGAGCAAAATCACCAACTATGCAAATGTTTTTGTGTTTTGCACATAAAAATTTGGTAAGTGTGTATTGTGCGGAATTTGTGTCCTGATATTCATCAACCAGCACATATTGAAATTGTTCCTGGTAGATTTCAGCAATTTCTGGGTGGTTTTTAAAAAGCTCTATTACTTTTAGCATGAGATCATCAAAGTCCACAGCATCTGCCTCAAGCAGCAGTTTTTGATAGACGGCATAGACTGCAGCTACCCCTTTTTGAAACTGACCGCGTGCAATGTCAGAATAGGTGAAAGGATCAATCATTTGGTTTTTTGCATCACTTATAGTGTGCAGGACGGATTTGGGCTTCAGGTCTTTTGGCGAAAAATCCAACTGTTCAAATGCTTGCTTTACTACATCAAGCTGATCTGCACTGTCATAAATTCTAAATGAATGAGATAGTCCAACGTATTTTCCGTGTCTGCGCAAAATCCTGGCACATAGTGAGTGGAAGGTGCCAACCGTAGGCAGTCCCATGTTCTTAATTCCTGATATTTCAAGCGCTTTTTTGATGCGCTCTTTCATTTCAGCCGCAGCCTTGTTTGTGAACGTCACCATGAGTATGTTGTCCCCTGGTATTCCCTTTTCCTGCATAAGATAGAGTACTTTGTGAACCAAAACCCGCGTCTTGCCGCTTCCAGCTCCAGCCAGCACAATAAGGGGCCCTTGAGTTTCAAGTACTGCTCGTTGTTGTTCAGGATTAAGACCTTTTAATGTATCAAACATAGTGAAGAAATGGGTATCACAATACACTGGTTACAAATGGATGTATATTTCGTATAATGGTTAATTATACCACTCATTTATGGACAAAAAACGCATAATTGCCAATTGGAAAAGTAACAAAACCGCCGAGGAAACCATTTTGTTTTTAGATTCACTAGCTGCCGCGTGGGCAGAGCTTCCAACTGAAAACAAAGAAGTAATTATTCTTCCCTCCTTTACAGCTTTATCAGCCGCATACGTGTACTGTGAAACTGAGGGGTTGCCAGTTTTCATAGGTGCCCAAACTATTTCGTCATATGACAAAGGAGCTCACACGGGGGATGTAAACGGAGAGCAACTAGCTGAATTTTGTAAATTTGTGCTGATAAATCATTCTGAGAGAAGACGGTACAATCACGAAACAGATCAGGATGCCCGTGCAAAAGTGTTAGAAGTTTTGAAATATAATATGACGCCTATTTTTTGTGTTCAGGATGAAAACGCTGCCGTACCTGATAATGTGTCAGAAATTGTATATGAACCTCCATCTTCAATTTCTACATTTCAAGAGGGTGCGAAAGCTGAGGATTCCGCCAGTATTGAGCGTGTGGTTAGTGTATTAAAGCAAAGATTTCCCACAGCTCGTTTTTACTATGGCGGAAGTGTTACCCCAGAAAATGTAGCAGGAATTGTGTCACTTCCTGACGTTGCTGGCGTTTTAATTGGAAGCAGCAGCTTAAATGTTGAATCGTTTGCTGATATTTTGCAGGCATTTTAAATGGAAAAAACCCCAAAGATACATAAAAGAAGCAAGAAAAACCTTCTGGTTTGGGGTGGGATTTTTTTACTTATCATAGCGGCCCTTTTACTCTTTAGATATTTTTCTCTCTTTTGGGGATTAACTGTCGATAGGCGAGTTGACGTAAAACAAACAAAAGACGGAAGTGTGAATATTTTACTTCTTGGAAAAGGAGGAGGAAGTCATGATGGTCCCAATTTAACTGACACAATAATGTTGGCAAATATTAATCCAGAAGACAATAGAGTAACACTTATTTCAATTCCCCGTGATTTTTATTTAACATCTACAAAGAGCAAAATTAATAAAGTATATTCTGATGGGCAAAACGAAGGAGACAAGGGAATTTTGTTGGCGCGTGCCGCAGTATCAAGCATTATAGGAGTCAGACCCGATTATGCAGTAGTTATTGATTTTTCAGGTTTTGAAAAATTGATAGATTTATTGGGAGGAAT
>CAYRYY010000028.1:9891-11028 GCA_964428715.1 uncultured Gammaproteobacteria bacterium | reverse complement strand
GTCGGCTCATAGCAGCAACCAGAATTTTTGGAACCAGAACCAGACCTAAAAAGCTTGAGTTTTCTTCACCAATTTTTCCTTTGGCAAGAGAAATGAGTAAAATCTTTTTTTCATCCATAGCTTTTCTAAAATTAAATGAAGAATCACTTTGTCCAATCATATTTCTCATCATGGTGTTTGTTACAAAACGTCCAAATTTAAAGGTAATGTAGTCCAAAACTTCTGATTTGTGAAAGTCTGAAGTTTGGGCAATTTGGTCAGTCCAGTAGCGTCTGATAATAGGATCTTTTACTTTGGGGAGTAACTCCTGTACAAAGTTTTGGTCAGTTAAAACACGCATAACTTCAACAAATGTGTTTCCAGGCTCTGACATAACAGTTAACATGGCATTTCTAACTGCATGTTCAAATCGGGGTCCAATGATACCTGTTTGATTTGGATCAAACAGCTTATACATGAGCCCAATAATACTGGTTACAACCAGATGTTTTTGCTCTTCGGTTGTTGCCTCAAGCATGTTAAGTCCCATAGGGCGTTCCGTGTCTGACGGATCAAAGAGAATTACGTCTTCAGCGCGTTCCGGCGGAATTAAAGGCAAAATTAAGTCAATCGTGTCATGCGGATCAATAAAGCACACGCCGTGGCCTGCACGAATGTCCTGCAAAATCATGTCTTTCAAGAATTCAGACTTACCTACACCAGTTTTCCCAATGATGTACATATGGCGGCGTCGATCATCCTCTCCTATGTAAATTGGCTTTTCGTGACCCCGATATTTACTTTTTCCAATATATAGTCCTTCAGTTGGAATGCTAGCTGGCGCTGGGGCACTGCGCGCTGCCAACCAGTGAATGTGAGGGGACTCAACTGATTTATTTGGAAAGTGAAAAATAGTTGCTAACTCATCTGTTGCAAGAATGGATCCTTTTTTAAGAAGCGGCAGTGTTCTGTAAATAAAGTCCACCATAAACATTCCCTTAAAGTATTTAAACTTTTCTTTAGAAAACGAATTATAGGAGGAAAACTGCGTGAAAGAAGTTATCATGTTTTCCAAATGCGCATCAGCTGCTTCTTTGGATGAGGATGACACAACTAACCTAATGTATGTATTAAATGCTGGTTTTGTTAATTTTTGCT
>CAYRYY010000028.1:1423-9881 GCA_964428715.1 uncultured Gammaproteobacteria bacterium | reverse complement strand
ATTATATTTTGCAGTTTCTGCATTTGCCTCGCGTTTTTTGATACTTGTTACGTGAGCTCTCCCTGCTTTTTTCCATGCGTCTCCACCAGGGGTTATCAGAATTTGAATGGCTGCTGACTCTCCTTCCTGCATTTTACCAAGTGTAGATACCATAGTGGACTCAGGATCAACGGCCAAGTTGGTATACGTTTTGATAGGTGAGTAGGGAGTGGATTGTTTTGTAACCAAACCTGCAAAAGACACCTTACTATCATCTGTAAATAAATCATATTCTTCAGTTTCTATAATAGATGCGTCAGGATATGCTCCGTGAATTTGTTTCTCCACCATATCCTGCAGTTTTTTAGGCATGGATACATAAAACCGAATGTCTCCAGTTTTAGCAACAATTTCAAATACAATATAATCTGGCACCTTTAAAAATCCCAATTTTCCTTTGGCACCTTTAATTCCAGTAAATGCTGAAAACATTTGTTCGGCTGCATCAATTTTTATTTCGTTTTCGCGGGGAAGTTGTACTTCCAGCAGTACCATATCTAGTGCTTTTTTTTGCCGTTCGCGATTTTTTGCCCAGATTTTGTATGCTAAAAATACTCCTATGCCCATCGCAATAAATACGCTTAAAGATACAAAGGAAATGACTAGTGCCATCAACACTGTCATGATTAAATTAACTGTTTGAAAAATATCCATAGTTATGCTGGTTTTGGAATATCAGTACGTTCTTTTTGCGCCGCAAAATGAGGGACATTTGTATTTAATTCTGGAGCAGGATTTTCAGTAGCTTTTGTTCCAGCAAGTATGAAACGTTTAAGTTCACCTAGCCGTTTCATGGCTAATTTGTGAAGCGGTTCGCCATTTTTTTCAGGATCTCCCAATATTCCAGTTTGCATAACAGGCGGAAAACCTGGATTTTCTGGTTTTGGTGTTGCCGGTTGAGGATTAAATTCTCCTTGTGTTTCTCCAAGACCTCTTGTAGGCGCCTCCTCTCCTACTATTTGCACTCCTAAATTTCTTGCATCTTGATCTATAATTTCTGCCTCAGTTGCAGGATTTGTATGAGTTACACCTGCTGCTGCTACTTCTTCATGAAGGTCAACTTCTGCGTGTTCTGCGGATGGTGTAGCTTGAGTAATATTTGGATCCGTTGTGAGTTCTTGGGTTGCTCCGTCCACTGCTCCAGTTTCTTCCTCAACTAGTTCTACTGTTTGAGCTACCGCTTCTTCAGTTGAAATAGGTTCATTATGCCCAGAGGATGGAACCCCTAACCCATTTGTTTCAATTGTTTCAGGAGTAGGTTGATTATTCGTTTTGGCTGTTTCTGGTACTGTCTGTGTCATATATTCATGATAGCATTTAGGGCTATTCTTTACAATTTAAAATCTTTACAAAATGGTAACAGTTACGAGTGGTAGCGGAGGGTTGTTATTAGTTTAGTTTGTGAGCGTTAGGTGTGCTTTAAAAAGATACGCACCTTTCTCCAAATAAAAATCCTCTTAAGCTAAATTCTTCAGTAGGATAGGGTTGTCCAGGAGTAAGAGTTATTGGCATGCAATCTACAGGTTCGGAAAGTGGAGTGAATGCCCCTACTATTCGTAAGATTAAAAGAAGAGCCAGAATAAAACCACATATTAGTAGAAGAAATTTCAGGAATCTTTTGGGTGACATAAAGGAAGTATACTACAAAGGGCGGAGAGGGAGAGATTCGAACTCTCGGTCCGGTGAAGGACGGCGGTTTAGTAAACCGCTGCACTAGGCCACTATGCGACCTCTCCAAGCGTAGCGCGGAGAGTTGCACAAGGTTCTGTTGTTCAGGTTCTTATGCGACCTCTCCTTGAGAAATATGAAAAAAAGTGGGCGGAGAGGGCGAGATTCGAACTCGCGATCCTTTCGGATGGCGGTTTTCAAGACCGCTGCACTAGACCAACTATGCGACCTCTCCAAGCGTAGCGCGGAGAGTAGTACAGGACTACTGTATTGATGCGACCTCTCCAGCTTTTCAGTCTAAGTATTATATATCATTTTGTGCGTAAGATGAAGTGCAATTTGGGATTAGTCAACACCAAGGAGTGCGAGTATGATTCCTACGATGACCGCAATAACAATAATGGATGCAAGACCCGAAATGGCTAAAATACCAAGTGTTGCCAGAACCCAAATGATAAGAAGTACGCCAGCAATTTGCCTAAAAGGCGAGGGAAGTACTCCAATTGCCCAACAGATTACTGCAAAAATAAGAATGTTCCAGAGGGTAATAGACTGCCCGTTGATTACAAAAAGCTGTACATCGGGAATTGTGGGAAGCCCATCAATTCTTAAATATCCTAAAAACCAGAGCGCAATAAGTACTACTAATAATATTCCTAACATAGATAAAGCATACAGTAAAACTGAAGAGCTTGGGTCAAAAGAATGAAAGAGTTGTGTAATAGTACTTCTTTTGATTCAAATTTGCGCAAGCCTCTGCTATAATGAAGCCAAGCAATTTGGAGGAGTCGCATAGCTGGTCCATTGCGGAGGGTTGCTATCCCTCTGAGTCATTAAACCGACTCGCGCAGGTTCGAATCCTGTCTCCTCCGCCATCTAAACGCTCTATTTTTTTGATACTTCAAGTATTTTAAATGCTTCAGAATTGTCTTGTCTTAGTATTTTATCAATCTGCGTAAATCCCGGAGGTGTATTGCATATTCCAAAATCTAGAATAAGGATGTTTCCTGAGGGTAATTTTTTTTGTAGTTCATCTGAGGGACATTCAGCAGCTAGAAATTGAATATTTCCTACACTATCTATTCCTGATTGTCCTTGTTTCATCTTAAACTTGCCTGCCAAGTCTTTGTTAAAGTTATTCGTGTAGAACAAATAAAAGTATGGAAGATTAAATGAGGGTACATAAACGCGTTCGTATTTTGATTTATTTTTATCAGCATATGCAGCTGCTTCACGAAAGCCGTCATTTTTAAAGAGACTTTTGTATGATGAAATATGATTAAAGTATTGGTGAGAAAAATATATGCACTCAAGAAGGAGGATCCCAAAAAACAAAACAAGCACAATATTTTTTCTTTTTACTACTTCTAGTATTTTTAAAAGCCCAAGCGGCAGCAGTATGACTATTGGAATTGTCATAACTAATGCGCGGTGAACATGAGGCGGAAAGTCTATAGTCAAGGCTGCTGGAATAACTGAAACTAAAAGCAAATAAAGAAAATAGTAATAGGCTGACTTATTGTATTTTACGCTGACTGGAAGTAAGACTCCCAGACACAGCACAAAAAACACGATGTAGATAAGTCCTACGTCAGGAATAATATACTCATGCGGAGTGCTGCCATTCATAAAAAGAAAATTTGGAGAAAAGTAGGAAAAGTACTGCCTTGCAAATTCACGAGAGTAACCTATTGGTTTATTGTGAAATACTCGAGCCAATAACGCATCATTGTGTCCTTCGTCTTGTGTCATGGCCGCAATTGTGTTGGATACTTCGCTACTTGTAAATACTGAGGTTTGATTAAAGCGTGCGCGTCCCCAGTCTGTGCTTGATATAGAAAGGGTCACTATCACAAACAAAACAAGCATGGCTGTAATTATCAATCTCGTTTTTCGAACAAGAAGCAGAGGGAAAATTGACAAAGGAATTAAAATTCTAAAAGAGGGATAGAGAAAATATGTTATGAGTAAAAAAGGGAGCGCTATATAGAGAGCTTTTTTCTGCGCGTTAAATACGCCTTTTAGTAGAAACACAAGACCTGTTGCAAACGCAAACACTGCCAAAATTCCTTCAGCTGACATTCTGGACAACACTATGTGCCAGGGTAATATTGCAAGTAAAAACGCTGAAAGCAAAGCAGGATATTTTTTTTGAAACAGCTGATATGACAAAAAATAAACTGGAATAACAGTCAGCGCGCCAAAGAGTGCAGCGGGCGCGCGCATGGCAAACTCATTCACACCTAGTACAAGCGTTGAAAGACCCATGATGTACATAGGCATAATTGGTGGAAAGTCGCCGAATTTATCAAAATAGAAAAGAGGCCATAAATTGTTGTACGGATCAGCTCCATTTTGCAAAATGAAGCGTCCTACATAGACGTTTATTATTTCATCCCGATGCATTCCAAAAGGAACACTTGTTAATTTAAAAAATCTTAAAAAAAACGCAGTGAACAAAACACCAATAACGAAAAATGAAAACTTTTTGTCAGACTTTATTTTTTTTACTAATCTCATAATCGTATAAAAGTATATATGAAACACTATATGCTTGCTACTGTGAATTGAATACCTTAAAATGCTGGGATGAGCAGGCATGAGTTACAATTTGCACACACCAATGAAGCGATAGCGTTTAACTTACGACGGTTTGGGGTACCATTGGACCAGTGGGGAAAAGGCGGAGCCAAAACCATAGACCATCTTGCAAAAGAGATTCATGACGGCGAGACAGTGCTTGTGGCAAATCCTGCAGAAAATAGAATTGAAAGACATGTTTCAACACTTTCTATAGGGGTTCATTACTTTGATGCTATAAATGGTGACTACTATACTCTGCGAGAAGAAAAACAGGTTTTTTCAGATGGACGTGAAAGAAGTAGGAAGAAACATATGACCGGTTCTCTTGGTGAAAAATTAATCAGAGGCGAAGATGTGGAAATAGCAGTTGAGAGAGCACTTTTTGAAGAACTAGGAATTCACGGAGATGTTGAGTCATATGATTCATTAAGCAAGCCAATTCATGAAGAGCGAATGTCAAACAGCTATCCTGGTTTATTTTCTGTATATGAAGTGTACGGCAGATGGGTGAGGCTTTTGCCGCATCAGTTTAATCCTGAAGGGTACATTGAAGCGCAGCGGGGTCTTACAACATATTTTGAGTGGGAGAAAAAGACTAGATTTCCAAAAGATCCATTTATGTTGAGTAAGAATTTAAAATAAATTCATTGCTATACTAGTAGTATGAAATGGGTTTTGGGAGTTTTGTTGCTAGGTTTTGTGCTTGTGTTTTTTTATGCGTTATTATTTATACGGGATGAGGAATTTATTTTAAGGCAGTCCTTTGGAAACATACAGAAAGAGTTAGAAGTGAGCGATGTGTCACGCGATCAAATTTTTGACGATTCCTCTTGGACGGCAACGCTTCCAGCAGAGCTAACAACCTCACTATTAGTAACTGGAGATATTATTCCAGCGCGCAGTGTCAATTCTCAGGTATTGCGTCGCCAAGATTTTACCTGGCCGTATTTGTTTACTTCAGACATTACAAAAAATGCTGACATTACATTTGCAGATTTAGAAACACCGCTAATCAAAAATTGCCCGGTGACCAACGAGGGAATGATTTTTTGCGGAGATTATAGAAACATTGAGGGATTAGTGTATGCAGGAGTGGATGTTGTAACTCTTGGGAATAATCATGCGGGAAATTGGGGAGAAGACGGAGTGATTGAAACGCTTTCACATTTGCAAAATGCGGGAATTAAAGCTACAGGTACAACACAAAACAACCTTATTATAATAGAGAAAAATAAAACTAAGTTTGCATTCCTAGGATTTAATGATATTTCATCTCCTCAACCTGGTGTGGTATCTGCTGATTTTGAAAAAATAAAAACAGACATTGCGACAGCACGAGAACAAGCGGATTATGTGATAGTTCAATTTCATTGGGGAGCCGAATACAGGGATACGCCAGACAGTAGGCAAATAGAACTTGGAAGATTTGCCGTGGATCATGGTGCCGATTTGGTCATAGGAAATCATCCGCATTGGGTGCAGCCTTTGGAGATTTATAATGGAAAAGTGATTACGTATGCGCATGGAAATTATATTTTTGATCAAATGTGGTCTTTGGAAACGCGTGAAGGAGTACTGGGGAAATACATTTTTTACAAAGACAAATTAGTAGACATAGAATTTACGCCAATTCAAATAGATGATTATGGGCAGGCAAAAATTGTGGATAATGCAGCTCAAAAAGAAAAAATACTTCTTAAACTCCAAAAAAGTATTCAATAGGACTGCATAAGGTATAATACAAGTATGTTTGAAAATAGATTAACCAAACGCGTTTTACCTATTTATATATTGTCCTCAAGTGATAGTGATGACAGAAGTGTGTCAATTGGTTATGAATTGGATAGTTTGATTGAAACGCTGGGCGAGGAAATTGTGGCGCGCACGTTTCAAAAACTGTATAGGCCACACATGGCGACGTTTATAGGAAAAGGAAAAATTGATGAAGTAATTGAGTTAATTAGGGTACATTCTGTGGACGTTGTAATTCTTGACGCCATGGTAAAACCAGGACAATTACATCTGCTTAAAACCATGTTTGAGGCAGAAAATGCGGCTATTGAAGTGTGGGACCGGGTAGAGCTGGTTTTGCGAATTTTTGAAAAAAACGCGAGCACTCAGGAGGCAAAGCTTCAGATTGAGTTAGCACGTATGAACTACATGGGTCCCAGAATTTACGGGATGGGATATGTTTTGTCACGTCAGGGTGGAGGAATTGGAACGCTAGGAATTGGTGAAACCAATACGGAGCTTATGAAACGGCACTGGCGGAATGAAAAGAAAAAAATAATGGATGAGCTGGAAAAGGCGTCACAAAATAAACAAAAACAGCTGGACAGGAGGCGTGAGTCAGGGTTTAAAACTGTGTCAATTGTGGGTTACACAAATGTAGGCAAGAGTTCACTATTTAACAGATTATCAAAAAAAGAAAATTTGTCAGAAAACAAATTGTTTGCAACGCTTGACTCAGCAGTGGGAAAAATTTATATTCCTGAATTAAACACAGAAGTGTTAATTTCTGACACAATTGGATTTATTAGAAACCTTCCTCCTCTTTTAATTTCAGCATTTAAATCAACACTTATGGAGTCCATTCATGCAGATTTGGTGCTGCACGTGATAGATATCAGTGATTCAGAAATGGAAGACAAGATTGCGGTAGTAACTACTATTTTGTCTGAGCTTGGAATTGATAGAAAACAGATTGTATTTGTATTTAATAAAATGGATGAGGCAGGAGACGCAAATCTGGATTACTTAAAAGACAAATATGCAGACTACGCTCCGCTTTTTGTATCTGTAAAAAGAGACGAGGGAATAGAAACCATACTAGATACGATTGCCAAGAGGCTCAAATAGCGTCTATTTCTTCTCCTATCTCAATATTGCTTCAGTTTGAATTTAGGCTTATAGTATGCTATAATGCCTGCTTATGCGTGAAACGAGGCGTTTTTCTATAGAACCATATGTGAACCAGGGCGGAATCCTGGGGTCAGAATTGCAAATAAATCCAAGAGCAGTAGGTAGCGTCATGACTCGCGGCGCATTTTATAGAGATATTTATGTGTCCAGAGGATCAGAAGACAAGGATGGAGCTATGCCTCAGGGTCAGCATGAGTTAGCACTTCTTAAATTTAAGATTCCCACTTTCTCCTCTACTGACGCTAAATCCAGAAGATCTTCATTAAGACGCAGGAATGATGGCTGGTTTGTTGATATACATGATCAGGAAATTCATCAGGATGTAGATCAAAAAATGAGTAAAGACTTTAAGGCAACCCCAGGAGGCACAAGTGGAACTGAAGAGTTTAAAGGAAGATATGTGAGTACCATGAATGATGAGATTCAAAAAAGACTTGCGCAAGTTTTTCATAATGAAAAAAAGCAAAGACTTGTGGTCACGAGTCTTCATTCGGGATTATTAGATGGGACTCTTGCACTATCATCTGCGGGATTATATTTTGGGGGGAAAATGGTAATAGGCGAAATGATTGAGGGATTTAAACAACCTGAAATGAGTACGGTAGATTTAATTCGCATTTTTGCAGGAGCTTTTGCGTTTAGGTTTGGCGCAATCTCAGCTGTTGGAGGAATAGTTGACGCGAAAGTAGCGCATGACAAAATAAACAGTAAAACAAATCTTGAATTGAGAGGATGGGAGAGCTTTTTCCCTAACTTTCAGGTGCGTAATCTAGTTCAAGGTGAGATTGCGCTGATACGTAGTGGAAACAAAACGGTCGAATTAAGACCGCAAGAGTAAAATCTACTATTTCTTCTTCTTTGGTTTTTTCTTCTCCTTTTTAGCGTGAGAATGTTTTTCAGCCATATATCTATAGTAGAAGAGTTTTTGCGTAATTTCAACTGATACAAACAGGCTCAATCCCCTATAGTTTGAAAGTTTAAAACGACTATAGTATAATTTACCTATGGCACAAGCAGAACTTGGAGGAAGACCAAGATTCAGGGATAGACTTTTTGGAAGGAGTAAAGAAGCACTTACTCCTGAGCAGGCGTGGCTTCAGACATTTGAGGCTAAACGTGAAGGATTTACGGTAAGAAGGCTTGAAAAAGGAAAAACAAATATATCTTTGCAGGAATATAATGGCGCAAGAGTAGCTCATTTAGATGAAGGGAATAAAGATTTTGGCAGGATTTCAGTAGTAATTGA
>CAYRYY010000028.1:0-1413 GCA_964428715.1 uncultured Gammaproteobacteria bacterium | reverse complement strand
GCCGAAAGAAATGCGTATGTTGTAAGAGCAGTTCCGACAGAAGGAGATGATATAACACCAGCTGGTCATAGGTGGGATGTAGTAGCTGCAAATCCGCAGCAAGTTACTAGATACTTGAAGAATACAGAAAATGATATTAGAGACGCGAAAGTGTTTAAGCAAAATGAAGAAGGTAGCATTGATCCCAAAAAGGTAAAGAATTGGGGAGGCCAAATACCTGAAAATCTTGAGATTTTTCATGCAATACGTGTGGCACAAGCACGAAATCAGTAATTTAGGCTTCTTCTAACTCAAACAGTTTCATTCGTTCAATAAAGCTTTGCCGTCTTTCTCCTGTTATTTCATACGCCTCATGCATCTCGCGAATTATGCCTTCTCTTACTCCCAGCTGGGTTTGCGCTAAGACTCTTGCATGACTCATACGCGCTTTAAGGTTTTCAGGATCTTCATCTGGGTTAGCCGCTTTATACGCGTCAATCAACTGATTTACCCGCTTATCAATCCACTTGTCTTTTTCATCTGGAGTATAGGGAACGAGTGTGGCAGTTACATAGTCTAATTCTCGACCCGTAAAAGGTACAGAGGCCATTTCACCGCTCATAAATGCCTGAGTAGCTATGGGAGCTAGTTTTTGATAGAGTGAATGCGCAACATGCTCAGAACTCATGCGACTAGCAGCTGGTTTTGTATTAACTGCTGCAGCGATTGGGTGCAGGTCTCGTCTGGTAATTTCAAGAGCCATAGGGGACAAAAGCAGAGGGCGGGGTTTGTCTGTTAATATACTTGCCACAGCGTCTAGTGCGTGCTGAGCCTCAGGTGATCTGGGGAATTCTGGTGTAGGCATGAAATGGATTATAGTACGATTTAAAACCTCCTGCAAGAACATCTGGTTTGAAAAGCATGCCTGAAAGTCCTATAATACTCCACTATGGCTATAGAAAGACGTGAAATAAGTCCAGAACGAAAACTTGCATTAACTGGCATGGGAATGTTTGTGGATGTGAGCGGAAAGTACCCCGCAAATTTTGCAGCTCAAGGCGCTGATATTGCCATGAGGTGTAAGCAGCGCTTATTAAATCCTCAAGAAATAGAAAAATCATTGGCAGGCAGTCATGATTTACTGCTGAAAATTGCACAGCTGGCAGATGCAGCTCATGGGAATGGAGGGCCAGGATACGAAATGACCACAGGTAGAGTTGCTAAATCTGTACGGGATGATTTTGTATTGGCTGGGAGAATAATGCATTTAGAAGATGCTGACTTAAAGAAGTTTTTGAATAGAAGATATAGGATCACTTTTTTGATGGCAGCAGATGATCTTATGACAAAACCAGTAACTCCAGAAATGATTGCGGATATTATAGCCCGCGATAGGTTTATAAGGTGGCTATATCTTTTGTGACTTTACCACAA
>CAYRYY010000027.1:0-11128 GCA_964428715.1 uncultured Gammaproteobacteria bacterium | reverse complement strand
ATAGCCGTCGAGCAGAAGGCGCTGAGATTCATGAAGAATCAGTCGCACCTGAAGCAACTGCACCTGCAGCACCAATTGAGAAGAAAGAGGTAAAAAAGGACGTATCAGAGGATATTAATCCAGACGATATTCCATTTTAATAATTATGTCAAACCAAAAGAAAATACATATGAAGCGTGAAGTTCCAAAGAACTGCAGCTTCTGCAAAGACAAAACCACACCTGATTTTATGGAGACCGAAGCGCTTCATAAGTTCTTAACAGAGCGTGGCAAGATTTTATCATCTTCTAAGACTGGAATTTGCACAAAACACCAAAAGAAAATTACGATTGCTGTTAAACGCGCTCGTCATTTATCCCTTCTTCCTTTTATAGTACGCCCTGAATAAGGTAATCGTGGGCTAAATGGTATTTTCTTCTTGCTTTTTTTCCTAATTTTAGCGAAAATAAAGTCTCTATAAATTCTATGCGAAAGAAATTTTCCGTATCTGTATTTCATATTCTACTTGTGGTTCTTATTGCAGGTGGACTTGGCTATTTCATAGGAACTAACACAATTAGTGCTTCCTGGAAAGGCTTTATGCCGATTGCGACCATCGAGCAGCGCAATCCTCCTCCGTCTCAAAACCTTAACATGAGCCTCTTTTATGAGGTTTTGGAGCGTGTTAACAGGGATTATTATGACAAATCCAAAATTGACACAGACAAGGTTCTTCAAGGAGCAATCTCGGGAATGCTTCAAAGCTTAGGAGATCCGTACACTTCATTCTTCCCACCCAAGCAGAATACAGATTTTAAAACTCAGCTGGCTGGTGAATTTTCAGGAATAGGAGCCGAGCTAGGATTGAATCCTGAAAATCGTGTCATGGTAATATCACCATTAGATGAGTCACCCGCTCAAAAAGCAGGCGTGAAAGCAGGAGATTTGGTTTTGACGGTTGATGGGAAAGATACGTATGGGTGGACACTGGCCCAGGCAGTTGAAAATATTAGAGGACCTAAGGGGAGTGAAGTAAAACTATCCATTTTGCATGATAAAGCAAAGACTCCAACGAATGTAACCATTAAACGCGACACTATTATTATTGAGAGTGTAAAAGGATGGGTAAAAAGTTTCTCATGTAGTGGGGATGTGTGCAAGGAAGAAAAAGACTGTGCAAATTGTTCTAAAATTGCCTACATTAGACTATCTCAATTTGGTGACAAAACAAATGACGAATGGGTAAAAGTTGTAAATGAACTGTATCCCCAAATGACAGGTAACAATTTTAAAGGAATAGTGCTAGATGTGCGCAACAATCCAGGAGGATATTTGCAGGACGCAGTATTTATTGGATCAGAGTTTGTTAAGAGTGGAGTGATTGTGTCTCAGGTGGATGGAGCACAGGAAAAGCAGGATATGCCAGTGTCCCGTACAGGAGTGCTGCTTGATCAGCCAGTAATTGTACTTATTAATAAAGGTTCTGCTTCAGCATCTGAAATAGTTGCAGGCGCATTGCGTGACCACGAGAGAGCTAAGTTACTTGGCGAAAACTCATTTGGAAAAGGAACGATTCAGCAAGCAGTTGACGTTGATGGGGGAGCAAGTGTTCACATATCAGTTGGTAAATGGATTACTCCAAACGGAACATGGGTGCATGAAAAAGGCTTAGTACCTGATATTGAAGTAAAATTTGATGAGAAAAAGTCAGCAGAAACTCCTGGAATTGACAACCAGCTCCAGGCAGCAATTAAAGAACTAACAAAGTAAGCCTTCTGTCTTTAATCCACTTTTGTAAACTAATACGCAAAAATGGTACAATTGAGCACATGAAGTTATACAACACAAAGACGCGCTCCATAGAAGAGTTTGAGCCATTAGACTTAAAAACCGCCAAAATGTATGCGTGTGGTCCTACCGTGTATGATTATGCGCACATTGGACACATGAGAAAGTACATAGGGGATGATATTTTGCGCCGAACACTAGCCAAACAGTGGGAGGTAAATCATGTGATGAACGTGACTGATGTGGGCCATTTGTCATCTGACTCGGACCATGGTGAAGACAAAATGGAAAAAGGAGCCAAAAAATTTAACAAATCAGTTCTAGAAATAGCCCGTTTTTTTGAGGAAGACTTTTTAAAATCGATCAAACGAGTAAACGTTTTAACTCCTACTACTATTGCGCGCGCTACAGAACACATTGATGATCAGATTGCATTAATTGAGGAATTAGTTAAAAAGGGTTTTACGTATCAAACAGATGAGGCAATATACTTTGATGTCTCCAAGTTTCCAGGGTACACAAATTTGTCTAAACAGGATCTAGACGACAAATTAACAGGCGCACGGGATGAAGTAATTATAGATAGGTCTAAAAAAAATCCAGCTGATTTTGTATTGTGGTTTTTTACCATAGGAAGATTTAAAGATCATGTGCTGCGCTGGGAATCTCCGTGGGGAACTGGTTTTCCAGGATGGCATATAGAGTGCTCAGCAATGGCCATGCGCTATTTGGGTCCTACAATAGATATTCACACGGGTGGGGTCGACCACATCAGTATCCACCACACAAATGAAATTGCGCAGTCAGAATGCGCAACTGGCGTTGAATTTGTGCGCTTCTGGATTCACCATGAGCACCTGCGTGTAGAAGGAGAAAAAATGAGTAAATCACTAGGAAATTTTATAACTGTTAAAGATTTGGAGCAAAAAGGATTTAATCCGCTGACTTTTAGATATCTTACATTCCAAACTCATTATAGGGCAGAAATGAATTTTACTTGGGAGGCTTTAGAAGCGTCGCAAACAGCGCTTGAAAAGCTGTACGAAGTGGCGGCAGAACTCAAAGATTTCAATAAATTCAGTGATATTGATTATATCGGGAGTTTTATGGATGCATTGAACCAGGATTTAAATATGCCAAAAGCGGTATCTATTATGTGGGAGATGGTTAGAAGTGCAAAAGTAGAAGATAGTGTGAAGGCAACTACGTTGCAGGAAATGGATGAAGTATTAGGTTTATCCATATTTGAAAATTCTAAAAAAAGATTATCAATTCCACCTCATATTATGCGAATGGTAGAAGAGCGTGATTTATATAAAAGGAATAGGCAGTATACTCAGGCGGATCATGCAAGAAACAAAATTGAGAAATTGGGCTATGTATTGAAAGATGTTGTAGATGAAAACAAACGTAAAAAAACAATAGTGCTTCGTAAGATTTAATTTGTTATTGTTGGGCGCAAAGTAGGACGCGGAGTAAGCGTTGCCGTTGCACTCACCGCAGCATTAGTTCCCCCCTCAGACTCCTGAGCCCTTTTTAATTTACTAGAGAGCGCAAGTTCCGGAAAATGAATTATGCGGTCAGCATTCAATAAATTTTCAGTAGTGTCGTCCATAAATCCTGAAATATATACGCGCTGTCCAGGAAGAACTTTGCTAAATCCTGACTTAATTAAGCTGTCTGCCTTTGTAAAAGACGAGATTTTGGTACTCGTTTCAATGTCAACTGATATTTTTTTTCCATCCTCATTAACTACCGTTACTACAAAATTTCGTCGATCCACATCTGTTATAACTCCTTCAAAAAGAGTAGGGATAGCTGAAACTGTATTAACAAATCGAGCCAAAATGTGATCCGTCCCTTTATTTAGAAGTCCTATAATGCCTAGCGTATCACCTTTTTTAATATCTGATATTCCAAACGTTTTTGAAGCGGGACTTGTAAATTTAGTAATTTCATCAATATCAATTATTCTTTTTTTATTATGAATGTCAGTAAGAGTTATTTGTGTGCTTGTTACAGCTGTTACTGTTCCTAATATTCCTCGTTTTTCAACTAATTTTAGCTCTGCAACACGGGACGCAACCAAATCTTTGATTTTTTCAATTTGCGTTGAATCGCTGATAGAAGTAGGAGAGTTAGTAACGTTTGGCGTAATAGTAGTTGATACGGTTTGTGCAAAAGTTTGCGTTACAAAAGACATGTACAAAACAAGAGTAAATAAGTAAATTAGTTTTTTCATGTTAAAATTCTTCAGCGCTAAAGGACACTATTTTGGTATCCACCTTATTTTCCCCTGCAGGATTAATAGCTGTTGTTATTATTTTATTAACGCCTGCGGAAATTGCAATACTAGTTGTAAAGTCACCCTCAGATGTTGGGACTACTGCAACGTCCTCTTGATTGGAAGACACAATGAGTGTGTTTTCCGGATTTGTTTTTCCTTTAATTTGTACTGTGCGTTTTTCAGTTATACTCTCATCTTTTGGTTCTGTTACAACCAGAAGGAATGAGTCAGCAACAGGCGCATCATTTTGAACTACAGGAGTTGTTTCCGGAGTACTGGTTATTTTGGCAGGTTTTGCTGATTCATAGAGAAAAAATGCTACAGTGGTTGCCAGAAGTCCTAGGGTTACCGCAATAAAGATAATAACAATGCGTTCTTTCATACGTAATTAAGCAGGAATTTGTAATACTCAAATTAAGGTTTTTATCATATGGCAAAAATAGCTTCTTGTCAAGGAAGTAAGTTTTGTGATATGCTCGTTAAACTCAATATGGAAGTAAGTTTAATCAATAATTCATCAGTCAAAATTAAAGGAAAAAACGCATCTTTAATCATCGACCCAAGTGCCAAATCTGAAGCAGAAATTGTCATTGCAACAAAAGCAATTGACGCATTGCCTCTGGATAAAGTAGATGGTGTGCGTTTGATTATTTCAGGACCAGGTGAATATGAAGCAGGTGGAATAAGTGTTACCGGAAAATATACAAAAGGTAATACGTTATACCACATTATTGATTCTATGAAAGTTATGTTTGTAGCTTCTAGTGGAGTATCTAGCGTTCCAGATGATGAAGAATATGATTGTCTACTTATAGAAGTTGTAGGGCCGCTCAAAGATGATGATATTGCCTCAATTAATGCAAAATGTGTAGTACTTTTTGGTGATTTATCAGCTGTAAGTGTGAGTGCTGACAAGCAGGAAAAGGCGACGCGTGTAAATTTGAAAAAGACAGCAGAAGTTGCAGGTAAAATATTTTTATTAGAATAACCTCCTCCCAACTTAATTTTTGAAAGTTTGTAAATATGGCTCAACGGATACCTCCTCACGACGACGATGCAGAAATAGCTGTGCTTGGTGCACTTCTTATAGACCGTGAAGCAGCACTTTTAAGCACAGAACTTATGAAGCCTGAATATTTTTATACGGATGCGAATAAGGAGATTTTTGAAGGGATGCGTCAGCTATACGAAGAGCACAAGCCAATAGACATAGTGACCCTTACAAGTATTTTAAAGACACGTAAAGTATTTGATAGGGTAGGTGGAGCCTCTTACATTACCTCACTTGCAAATGCAGTTCCAACGGCCGCCAACATTGAACACTATGCAGCTATTCTGCGCGAAAAATATCTACGACGAAGTCTCATAACGCTTGCTGGGACCATGACAGAGCAGGCATTTACTGAAGAAGAAGATGCGCCAGAAGTTTTGGATTCAATTGAGCAGAGTGTGTATAGGCTGAGTCAAGATAATGTGAAGCAGGGATTTTTGCATATCAAGCATTCATTAGCCGAAAGCTTCGACAGGCTTGATCAAATGCAAAAAGATGGAGGAAGATTTAGAGGTCTTGAAACTGGTTTTCATGAGCTCGATTTTTTGCTGTCAGGGCTTCAGCCTTCTAACATGATTGTATTAGCTGCTCGTCCAGGGCAGGGAAAGACCGCGTTTGTTGTTAACATGGCACAAAATATTACCATTCAGGGTAAAAATCCTGTTGGCATTTTTTCTCTTGAAATGAGTAAAGAAGAGCTGGTTGACCGCTTGTTAGTTTCTCAATCTGACATAGATGCGTGGAAATTAAAAACAGGAAAATTGTCTGAAGATGATTTTGAAAAATTGTCCACTGCTATGGGAGAGTTAGCTGAGGCTCCAATATTTATTGATGATACTCCTGGTATTACCATCGCGGAAATTAGAACAAAAGCAAGACGCCTGCAGTTAGAATCTGGTGTGAAACTTATTATAGTTGACTATTTACAGCTGGTAAATCCTGGAAAAAGGCTTGAAAACCGCGTTCAGGAAGTATCATATGTGTCTCAAAATCTGAAAAATTTAGCAAGAGAGCTCAAAATCCCTGTAATTGCCGTATCTCAGCTGTCTCGTGCGGTAGAGCAGCGTGGTGAAAGACGTCCGCAGTTAGCCGATCTTCGCGAGTCTGGAGCTATAGAGCAGGACGCTGACGTTGTTATGTTTTTGTACACAAAAGAAGAAGAGTTTACTCCTCAAAGAATTGTGTCCATAAATATTGCAAAACATAGAAATGGACCAGTCGGTGAAAAGGATCTGCTTTTCAGGGGAGACAGAATTAAATTCTACAACTTAGAAGGAAACAGAGAGGAAAATCCTCCTTTACAAAACTAAAAAAGTTCTTCTTACTATTTTGCTTTCTTTATGACAATTAGCTACAATAGAAAGTAGATATGGCATTTATAGTTAATTCGACAAAAAAAAAGCTTTCAAAATTTTTAAATTCTATAAAAAAAGCGCCTGACCGCAAGCATTATTTAGAATTTGTCACAGCGGCATTGTCAATTCCTGTGTTGTTAACTGTAATTTTAGTAAATATTAATAACTTGAATGCTTCTAAAGCAACTCCTGAAGCAACTCCTGCTCCCAGCACGCCTCCACGTGAAATTATAATCAGAGAAAATACTGGATCAAGTAATAATACAAATGTTCAACCAACCGTTATTGCACCTACTAACACTGAAATTTGTAAAAAAGAGGTGGGTCCAATAGCTATTACATCCCCAAAAGAAGGCTCAACTGTCACAGACAATCCAGTGAATTTTGTGATCAAACATGATGAAGCATATTGTTCTGTGGTGTGGTCGTATAGAATAAATAATGGTTCGTGGTCAGAATATTCCAGCAATGCTCCCTCAATTTATAACATGCCCAATGGAAATGTGCGATTTCAGCTAAGAGTTCAGAGTACGGTATCAAATGATACAGATAGTATAGAGCTCAATTTTAACTACCAGGGAGGGTCAAGTGTTAACACGCCAGCGCCTACTTCCACGCCATCTCTAACTCCAACTCCTTAATTCCCCATTGACAGGAAGATTTTTATTTTGGTATTCTTGTGACTGTTTGTTTGAACTTATACATGATAACAATTCTAACAGGTGGTTTTTACGGTGATGAAGGCAAGGGGAAGATAGTAGGCTATTTAGCAGTCAAAGACACACCAGCCTTAGTAGTGAGAGCAGGTTCAGGGCCTCAGGCAGGGCATACTGTTACACCATTAATTAAAGTTACCCAAGTTCCCTCAGGATTAGTTTCAAAAAAAGCAAAACTTTTAATTGGCCGCGGAACGCTTGTTTCCCCCGAAATCTTTTTAAAAGAAGTAAAAGACAATAAGCTTGACGGTAGAATTTTTATTGACGGCGGATGCACCATAATTGAGCAAAAGCATATCAAAGCAGAGGCTGATTTGGTTAAAAGAATTGGTTCTGTTGGAACAGGAGTAGGTCCTGCCAGAGTTGATCGCGTTATGAGAACTGCAAAGTTGGCCAAAGACATACCAGCGCTTAAAAAGTATGTGGTAAATGGTGTAGAGCTAATTCAAAAAACACTTTCAAAAAAACAGTCTGTACTTATTGAAGGAGTTCAGGGCTATGGATTATCCCTTCTTGATTCAGCATATTATCCATTTGTAACCTCACAAGACACAACGGCTTCTCAGTTTGCAGCCGATGCAGGTGTGGGTCCTCGAGCTGTTCAAAATGTAGTCGTAGTATTTAAAGCCTATTTGTCCAGAGTTGGTGAGGATCCAAATTTTAAAGAGTGGAGTGCTGCGAAAGCGCAAAAGCTAGGCATTGAAGAAAGAGGAAGTGTATCTGGACGCAAGAGAAAATTGGGGGATTTTGACATAGATATGGCTGTCAAATCAATCACTGCTAACACTGGCAATATTTTTGCACTCACATGTCTAGACAGACTGTTTCCAGGAAATGAAAATGTAACGGAGTATAAAAAATTAACCAAAGATGCAAAAGAATTTATCAAAAATTTGGAGATAAAACTCAAGAAAAAGACTCCATACTTTACGAAATTTCACATCATCTCCACAGGTCCTGATATCATGAACGTTATAGATCTCAGATAGCTTTATGCTATAATCCACCTCATGGCACATGCTGAGACATCATATAAAGCCGCACAAAGAGTAGAAGGTAGTAGGACAAAACTCGAAGGATTTCTTGAATCCCCTGTTGGAAAAAGAACAGTGAGGCTTGTAATTCGTCGAATTTACGAGAATGCTCCAGAGAGGTTATTTGAGTGGGAGGGTATGGAAAATATAGACGCACTAGCTGACCCCTTCTTTAATGACAAAAAAATAATACTTGCAGCCACACACAGAAGCCATGGTGATGGAGCAGAGGTACTCGCTGCAGTTGGTAAAATTGATCAAGTAGCTCCTGGCAGGTTTAAAAATAAAGTATATACAGTTGCAGGATCTATGGCAAAAGAGCAGGGTCCTCTTATGGCGGCATTGTGGAATAATGGGGTCAGACCATATTTTGAAGAAAAAGGAATAACTCCAGACTTAGTTGTTTCAGATAATGATGTCGCTGAGCGCGGGATGGTAAGACCTCCTCAGAATGGAGAACTCACAAAAGAAACAATGCTGGATGTAGATACACTTAATATAGCTCATATTGAGGGAAAAACGAAAAGCGGTAAAACAGATCCCGAAACAGGCAAGCTTTACGGGTTGCAGACTATGGATCGCGGTTTTACAGCGGTTTTAATTTCTCAGCGCAGGAACAAAATTCCTACCTATTTGCTTCCAGTAAGTATTGAAGGTAGTGAGATTTTTTTTGATCCTAATAAGAGAGGATTTAGCCCAGAGGGTATAAAGGAATTGCTTATGATGTTAACGGTTTCCAGAGGAACTACTATTGGGAATATGGACGCAAAATTGGCAAAAATGCTGGGATTAGGTTACGAGGATTATAAGCCTGGAACGGTAAGATTTGGAGAGCTTGTGTCAGTTGATGATCTGTATACTACAAAACAGGAATTTCCAGATAATGTCATGAGAGAGTTAGCTAAAATTTCCTCGCCAAAATATTTGGGTGATTATGGAAGACAGTTGCTCCAAGCTGCATAAACTATTCCTTATCAAATTCGCCTGATTTGAGTTAAGTTTTTGAGTTCGTTTAATGATTTCATGCTTTTAGTGTATAGACAGGAAGTTTTACAGATTTTCCAGGATGAGTTGCATTATACTTTAATACAACACTATTTATCATTCCATTTAGGCTCAATGATTCATTTTCTTCTTCGTCAATGATTGTTTCAGTAAACCATTCACTTGTTTTTTCAGGATTTAGAATTTCACTTTTTATTTCTTGAAATAGTACATCAAATTCTCTAAATCCTGTTTTGTTTCCTTCTAATCCATAAAAACAGAGATGGCTTAAATACTTGTCATAACTAGGAGAATCTCCCTCAGGACTTCTGTCGCGGCCGTCTCGTTCAACAATATACCCATAATCAGAGTGTATCATTTCTTTGACAATATTTTTTACAACAGTTTCTTTCTCTGGGGTTTTAGATTCAAACTGATTGCTAAATGTAGCGACCATGCGCGTTGTCATGTCTTCGTGATTCAGTTTTTTGTGCCCTAGGTCATGTAAGACAATACCTCTTTTTGTTTGTGCTAAAAAATAATCATTTACTAATGACTGCGACTGCGTATATGTTTTATTGAAATCATCTTGGGTAAATTTCCACGTGGGATGAAGCGCATGTATGTAGGCAAATAATGATGTTTGAAGTTTTTGATCTCCTTGAGAGAATTTAAATGTCTGGAATAAAAGACGTGCCGCGTAGCTTGGATTTACAACGTCTTTTGATGCTGTGCCTCCTTCAGGATTTGGTTGATTCATGTTAGTGGGCAAGGTGGGAGTCGAACCCACATGACCTTGCGACCATTAGTTTTTGAGACTAACGCGTATACCATTCCGCCACTTGCCCGAGTCAAAGTTGAAACTTTCTATGTTGTATTATATACTTTCGGGTATTATGCCTGCAAGGAAAGCTTCTACAAAACCACAAAACGTGAGATTGTCCCCTCATATTACGCCAATCCATTACAAAATTCATTTTGAACCAGATTTGGAAAAGTTTGTATTTACTGGCCTTGAGGAGATTATTGTTGATATTTCAAAAGTCACAAATACAGTGCGTCTTCACTCGGCAGAAATTGAAATACTAAGTGCTGAAATAATTCAAGGAAAAGTTGCGCAAAGCGCAAAAGTAGCGTATCACGAAAAAGATGAGGAAGTAGATTTAACAGTTAAAACAAAAATAAAAAAAGGGAAAGCATCTATCAAGATTGCATTCTCAGGTATATTAAATGACAAAATGCGCGGATTTTACCGCAGTAAATACGTGCTTAAAGGTCGCGAATACCACATGGGGGTGACGCAATTTGAAAGTACAGATGCAAGGCGTGCTTTTCCCTGTTTTGATGAGCCTGCACAAAAAGCTGTTTTTGAAGTTAGTCTTAAAATTCCAGAAGATAGGGTCGCGATTTCCAACATGCTTGAAGAAACTGTTGTGTCACACAAAAATGGATATAAGGTTGTTAAATTTTCCAAAAGCCCTATTATGTCCACCTATTTACTCGCATTTATTGTGGGACACTTTGAATACATAGAAGACAAAACAAAGGATGGTGTGCTGGTTCGTGTATTTGTAACTCCTGGAAAGAAAAAACAGGCTGAGTTTGCGCTGTCAGTTGCAGTTAAGTCACTTGAATTTTATACAGAGTATTTCAAGATAAAATATCCGCTGCCTTCCATGGATTTGGTAGCCATCCCTGATTTTGCTGCCGGTGCCATGGAAAACTGGGGAGCTGTAACGTACCGCGAGACAGCATTATTGGTAGATCCTATAAATTCTTCCACACACAACAAACAATGGGTGGCGCTAGTAATTGCGCATGAGTTGGCACATCAATGGTTTGGAAATTTGGTAACAATGGAGTGGTGGACACACTTATGGCTGAATGAGGGCTTTGCGTCTTACATGGAGTATGTGGCTGTAAGTGAATTGTTT
>CAYRYY010000026.1:5009-11200 GCA_964428715.1 uncultured Gammaproteobacteria bacterium | reverse complement strand
TGCTTTGTCAGCACGGTAAGTGATTTTACCACCCTTAGATTCTTCAACAGCCTTGTCAGGAAGGCCAACTACAGTAAAGGCAGGAAGTCCATTTAAAATGTCTGTTTCAACCTCGACTAAAACCCCGTCAAGTCCTACAACGGCACTGGAGAGAACCTTTGCAAACATAAAATTAGTATTAAATATTTAGCTGCAAGTATCAAGTATGAAGATCATGTGAGTAGAAGTATGTGTGGTAGAATATGGGCAATGGATGATGTTCAAAAGAGGATGACTTTTTTCACTAAATAAATATGGATGATGTTCAAAAAGTAAAAGCAAAAATAGATGTAGTGGAGCTTATTGAAAGCTATATTCCTCTTAAAAAGGCTGGTCGTAATTTTAAATCTCAGTGTCCGTTTCATTCAGAAAAATCAGCCTCTTTTGTAGTGTCCCCTGAGCGCCAAATCTGGCATTGCTTTGGCTGCCAAAAGGGCGGGGATATTTTTACTTTTGTTGAAGAATATGAAAAGACTACGTTTCCTGATGCACTGAAATTTTTGGCTCAAAAGGCTGGAATAAAGTTGACTGTTTCAGAACTTAGATCTGAGCAGGACCGCAAACGGGATTTATACTACACCTTAAACACGTTGACGGCGCAATTTTATGACTATATTTTGTTTACCCACAAAGCAGGAGAATTAGCACGCACGTATTTATTTGATACACGTAAGCAGCCTGAGGCATTATTAAAGCATTTTAATCTAGGCTACGCGCCAGGAACAGGGACTGCGTTGGTTGATTTTTTAACAAAAAAGAAAAAATATGATCCGCAGGATTTAGTAGATGCAGGACTCGCATTCAGACAGGGGAGTAGGGTAGTTGATTTCTTTAGAAACAGAATTATGTTTCCTATTACTGACCCCAGAGGTAATATTATTGCGTTTTCAGGTAGGGCATTGGACAACAATACGCTTCCAAAATATGTAAATACAAAAGAAACGCTTTTGTATCACAAAGGAGAAACTGTGTTTGGGCTTAATCTAGCACGGGATGAAATCAAAAAAGAGGGTGCAGTAATTATTATGGAGGGTGAATTTGATGTGATCTCAGCTCATCGGGAAGGAATAGGAAATGTTGTGGCTGTAAAAGGAACTGCATTAACACCTGAACAAATCGATTTACTCAGGCGTTATGCTCAAAAATTAGTTTTTTGTTTTGACACAGATCCAGCAGGAACATCAGCACAACGGCGCTCAATAGAACTAATTGAAAACGCTGGAATTGTGTCATCTGTTATTGTATTGCCTCAAGGAAAGGATCCAGATGAGCTGTTGGCTACGGATCCAGTAGCTTTTAAGCAGGCAGTTAAAAAAGACGTTCATATCTATGATTTCATTATTGATTCAGCCGTATCCCAGTTTGATCCGCAGGATGTTGACGGAAAGCGTGAAATTTTGCAAAAAACAGTGCCTTTTTTGTCAGCCATAGAAAATGAAGTTATAAAAGAGCATTACATGAAAAAATTGGCTGAAAAGCTGAACACGTCACTAGATTCTGTAGTGCGGCAGGTGCAAAAAGACAGAAAAGAGGTAAAGCCAGTATTAAGTGTCAAAGTAGTTAAAAAAACCAGAGAAGAAACCCTGCCTTTATATTTATATTCATTATTATTGTCATCAGCGCGACTACTGGAAGATATCCGCACAGCGGACATCATGCTTGATTCTGTAGAGCTAACAAATCCAGCTTGTCAAAAGCTTTTTGTTTTACTGAAAGCGTTTGCTGAAAGCGGTGGTACTGTACTTGAGGACTTTGCAAAAACACTTCCATCAGAATTAGTTGAAGTATATGACACGGCTTTTATTGCACCAATCCCAGAGTTAGACGCAAAGACTTTGTCCTCAGAGATCAAAAAAACCGCATATGAAGCTAAAAAAATGGCAATTAAAAACAGACTGCAGGCGATTACGGTAGAGATTGAAGCTGTCGAAAAGACCAAAGATGCAGCAAATGTTTCAGCTCTCCAGGAGGAGGCATCGCTCCTTACGCAGAAACTATATGCTACTTCTTGAACTTTATACTCAAAAAGAGTACAATGATCATTAGTTTCCAAACCCCTAGAGTAACGGGGTTTTCTTGTGTTTAAAAATATGGCAACAGCAGTAAAAACCACAGCACCTAAAAGCGATCGAGTAGCAACACTTTTGGCGTCAGCCAAGAAAAAAGGATATATCTCTCAGGATGAGATTCTAAATACCTTCCCAAAGCCAGAAGAACATATTGCAGATCTGGATTATTTATACGACCAATTGATTAAAAAGAATGTAGATATTTTTGAAACCGTTGAGGAAGAAAAAGAAAATCAAAAATCTATTGAGGATTTAGAAAAAGAGCTTGAAGCACTCAATATTATCCAGGGTGGAGCAGTCACAGATCCAGTCCGCATGTATTTAAAAGAAATTGGGCGTATTCCGCTGCTGACGTTTGAACAGGAAGTAGATCTAGCCAAAAGACTTGAAAAAGGAGATATGAGAGCTCGTAAAAAGCTTGTTGAGTCTAATCTTAGACTCGTTGTATCCATTGCTAAAAAGTATGTGGGACGCGGTATGACATTGCTTGATTTAATCCAAGAAGGAAACCAAGGATTAATCCGTGCCGTTGAAAAATATGACTGGAAAAAAGGGTTTAAATTTTCAACCTATGCAACCTGGTGGATTAGACAGGCGATTACCCGCGCAATTGCAGATCAGGCACGCACCATCCGCATTCCAGTTCACATGGTTGAAAACATTAACAGATTCATGCGCGTTCAAAGAAAGTTAATGCAGGAATTAGGACGCCAGCCAACCCCTGAAGAAATTTCAGATATTTTAGAAATTGATCCTGAAAAAGCGCGCGAGATTATTAAAATTTCACAACAGCCTGCCTCACTTGATACTCCAGTCGGAGATGAAGAAGATTCATATTTGGGTGACTTTATTTATGATATTACAGCACCTACGCTTTTTGATACAGCCTCTAGGGGGCTTCTCAAAGAGCAGTTAGGTTCAGTTCTGGGAACGTTGTCTGATCGTGAGCGTCGCGTGCTTGAAGAACGATTTGGATTAAGAGATGGAAAACCAAAAACTTTAGAAGAAGTAGGGCGTATGTTTGCGGTCACTCGTGAACGTATAAGACAAATTGAAGCAAAGGCATTAAGAAAATTAAGACATCCATCCAGAGGTAACAAATTAAAAGATTATCTCGAATAATAATTAGAATTTAATGTTGGATGGCAGATTGAATCGTGTAACTTCAGGAGTCCAAGGAGTACATGTATAAGTTGTTTTTTCATAAATAAGTGCGTTTTGAGCTGTTCCCTCTTTAGGTGTTTGTAAATTTGCATAGTCCATAGTGACCCCTGGAACATCTGTAAAGTCAGTCCACATATACACTTTCTTTCCGTCTCCTATTAAATGCGCTGCAATTCCAGAACCCTCAGCCTCAGTTTGCATGTCCATCGCAAATTTTCCTCCTGCAATATACACGGTTCCTGTTGTTTTAGCAGCTCCATCTTGAGTGCTCCATGTGCATTTTTGATCTCCCTTTTTTTGTGTTAAATCATAGAGATTTCCAGAAACGGTTGTGCTAGCGTCTTTTGTAGGAGCGGCTTTTTCAGCGGGTTTGAGGAAAAGAGTAAATGCAACGTATCCAGCAATTACAAGTAGTACTAGAACTACAACTGTCAAAAGAAGAATTCGTTTATCTTTCATATAATTACTATATCACAAATGTAAAACTTGGAATATTAGTCCATATCCCATATGGTATTTCCGTGAAAGAATTGAATGATATATTTACAGTTGTCACAGATCAGAATTTCAATATTATGTGCAGTAACTCCCCATCTGCCGTCTATTTTTCCTTCTTCACGCTGGAATTTAGTTCCCTTGCAGAGCGGGCACACAAGTTGTTTCTTAACGTCAGCCATAGGTATATTATCTGTAAGTTTTTATAGGGAGTCAAGACAGCTTTTGTTATCACCGCAGTAGTTAACTATTTAGTGCATATTGCCCTAAAAACACTGTTTTTATAGAAGTTTAGTTATTCAGTGGATAATCTCATGTGCTCTGAATTTTACAATGCGTGAAATAAGTCCGTAGGGAATATCCTCTTCCCAGGAAAACTGTACAGATCCTTTCCCTTTTGCGTATGGTTCCAGCTCTTTTTTAAATTCATCAATTCCGTTGGGAGAGGGGTAAAATCCTATGTGATTTGTGTATCCTGCAAAATGCACCATGTTTTTTCCATTCAGCTGAAATGTAGGGATTCCATAGCGGATAGTTTCTGTAGCCGTTGGGCATGCATCATGAACTGTTTTTCTAATCTTTTCAAGAATCACTTGCTTTTCAGGAGGGAAAGAGGAGATATGCTCTTCAAATGACGAATACATTTTCATGGCCATATTTATTTTCTCACGCCTTTATTCGTCGCCTGCTTTTCTAATAGTCTCTAGGTCAATTTTCTTCATAGGCATAAAAGCAGCGGTTACCTTTTCTGATGTTTCTGGGTCGCGTCTCATCATTTCATCCAAAATCCTTGGGACTACTTGCCATGTGATGCCAAATTTATCAGTACACCAGCCGCATTGTTCTGCTTCAGGTACGGCTGACAGTTTTTCCCAGAAGTAATCAATCTCTTCCTGTGTTTCACACTCTATGATATATGAAGTTCCGCCGTTAAGCTTGAATTGTTCCATGGGTCCGCCATTTAAAGCCATGAAACTTATTCCATCTATTTGAGCCTCAGCTGTAAGAACTGATCCTTCAGGTCTGCCTGAAACTTCTTCTGATGCTTTTGGTGCTTTTGTGATATCGCCTAACTTGGCTGTGTGTTCTCCTGGAGCGGAATTAAAGGTGTCTATGTAGTAATTCATGGCTTCTTCGCCGTCATTGTTTGCAAACCATATGCATGTAATAAGCTTACTCATAAAAATATATTATCAAAACAAATATTAAAAGTCAGTAAGAAAAGGGAGACAATCGGAAAAAATTTATCTCCCGATATTAATGCCAGATTTCATAAAATCAACGATTGCATGAGCAATTGAAGGTAGCCTTCCATTAATTCCTATCCATCCAAGTAAGAATATAAACAAATCTGTAATTTCGAGATGATCAAAATTCTGACTATTAAATATATCTATCCTTTCATCTAATAAAACCCACAAAAAAAACCATCCGGCAGCTACACCTAGGAAGACATGTAGAAACTGTTCTATTTTCCAGGCAAGAGGCGCAGATCTTATATGGTTTCTTTGTTCACGCAGAAGTTTTCTTTTATCATATATTTGTGAAGTATTACCTGAAAAGACTGGCTCGTTTGGATCAGGATGCCATACAAATATATCGTTACGATTTAGTGCATAGAAGAGGCTGTGTATTAGTCCTAAGAATAAAAAAATTGCCCAAACTGGTATAAACATAGTTTGAGCAGTAAAATTTATAATATAACAAGCGGGCTGGATTTACAAGGATTCCATTGCCTTTAATATTCGGTGGACGGTTTTCCAGGTTCTTGTAGTTAACTCCTTGCCGTATTCTTTCTCCATTTTTGCCATGAAATCTGGGGTTTTTTCTCCACTCATGTCTACTACCGTGGCTATCTCAGGCTTTCTGTCTTTAAAGAAAGTGACTATTAGATAATTTGGTTTTTCGTCTTTTACCCCTTTAAACGGGTCTGTTTTAACAAAGTTTTCAAGCTCTGTTTGGGATCTGACTATTGTTGTCTTTGAAAAGCCTAGTTTTTTGGGAAGTTCTTTTTCTATTTTTTCCTCGAGTTTGCTCGAATCATTTGAGGTGCTTTCAAAGACTACATTTCCGGATGCAATAACTGTTTTAACATTTTGAAATCCTAAAGATTCAAAAAATTCTTTGAGCTTTTCACTCTTCATATTAGGATTCATAGGCATAATCCCTCTAATAAGTGCTACGTATTTTGTCATTTAAGTATTTGGGAAGCGTTTTTCGGATATAATCCGTCTTTTTTCTGCTTCTTCCTCGCGGTTTTTAGGTTGTGCATTTGTTTGTAGGGTAGTAAAAAGCTTTCGAGTTATTTGTGCAATTTCATTAATTGCTAATTCAAATGCTTCGGTATTTTTCTCTGAAGGTTTATTAAATCCTGTGAGTTTTCTAACATACTGAAGTGCTGCATCTCTTATTTCCGCGTCACTT
>CAYRYY010000026.1:4349-4999 GCA_964428715.1 uncultured Gammaproteobacteria bacterium | reverse complement strand
ATCAAAGTTAAATAAGGGCTTAATATTTCTGCACATGTCTGGGGATTATTTGCGTTCAACTGTGATTGAGCACTCGGTAACGAGCGCTGCAATTGCTCCAACGGCGGCCAAAACTGGAGCAATAACCGTTCCCACAACGCCTACACTTAGTGGAAATTCCACTAGGGACTTACCTTTTTTGTCTTTAATAATTATTCGTCTGACGTTTCCCTCATGAATTAACTCTTTTACTTTTTTGAGTAAATCATCACCATTTAATTTAAATGTTTCAGATTTGGGAGGAGTGGTTTTTTTAGTTTTTGCAGCTGCCATGAATCTATTATATCATCATGTGTCTAGGAGACCACCTCAAGCTTGAAAGTTAAGGTGTTCCCTTTGGATATCTCCTCAGTTATGCGTACTGATTTTTTGATGGGGAGGAGATATGTCCCTCCTTTTTCAGGGAAAATAGATGTTTTCCAAACGGATTTCCCGAGGGTTACAGAAACAGGGATGGAGCCAAATCCTTTGCGCGGCCATGGCCAGTCTTTTTTAATTTCATCAGCATCAGATTTTTCAATTGTTACAAAATGCCAGCTTCCTTTCCCCTCCCACTCCCAAAGTCTGGATTTTATAGTGAAGATATTTGATTTCATGAAACCTATTTATGA
>CAYRYY010000026.1:0-4339 GCA_964428715.1 uncultured Gammaproteobacteria bacterium | reverse complement strand
TGAATATGTGGCTGATGAACTACACAGACTTTATGGAGAGAATGAGAATTAAAATTCCTAATGCAAAATAGATTACTTGTAGGAATGATGCATGAGGAATCATCATGAGCTCTGTAAAAATCCAAATAAGAATTCCAAAACCTGCAGTAACAGACGCCTCTATGGCGTATTTGTGTTTTTTCAATTGCAAAAACGCAGCTAAAAGACTGCTTCCGCCCACAATGAATAAGAGAATAAAACCTGGAATTATAAAATTTGGAAACGGTGATTTTGAGAGCCAGTCAATTGGCATTCCCATGCCATTTGTACGGATTAATTGTATACCGCCTATGGCAGCAGTAATTCCAAGAAAGAGCAAAAGTGCAATAAGTAGTTTTCTCATAAAGCGTATCGATGAGTTGATTATATCAAACGGTTAATATAGTTTTTGTCCATTTTCTAGCATATCTACGAACTTTTTAATGCGTTTTGTTCTGGTTTCTTCCTTCTTTGCTTCGTCAATTTGCCAAACCATAGTATATTTATTTGTCTTATTAAGTTTTTCCCAGAAGTCTTTTGCTTTTGTGTTTTTGTTAATTTCTTTTAAAAAATCTTCTGGAATAACCGTTTCAGATGGAGGAGCAGATGCTTTATCCCAGCGTCCATCAGACTTTGCTTTTTCAATTTCCGTGAGCCCTGCGGGCTTCATTTTACCCTCTTTTATGATTCTTGCAGCGTGTTCCGTATTTCTTTGTGACCAATTACTCCCTTTTCGTCTAGGAGTAAATTTTTGCAAATAAGACTTCTCGTCATATCTATTTACTTGACCATCGATCCACCCATAGCAAAGTGCAGTGTCTAGCGCCTCTTTATAAACAAATGATGCAAGCCCTGAATCTTTTTTATAGAATTTTATCCATATACCATCTGAAATGTCATGGTTTTTTGATAGCCAGTTTTCCCATGTATCTTGTGAAGAGAAAGAGGAGATAGGTTTTCCATCTTTGTGCATGAGGAAATTATAACAGAAGCAGATATTGTGTTTTAGGAATGGTTATTTTTAGATCTTCCCAGAGACCCATGACGTTTCTTTCAAAATATATGTGATATCAATTTACTTGCTTTGCGTCTTCTTCCCAAGGGGTCATTAACTGAAAGTAGTTGTTATCTGGATCAGCTAAAGTTGCAATCCATGCTCCACCCATGTCGTATGGCTCTTTGATAACTGTGGCTCCCAATTCTTTCAATCTTTCAAATTCTTCTTTTACCTCTGATGTCTCAAAATTCATAATAATTCTTTGCGGCTCGTGTGCCTCCCCATGAACTTCTGAGTGTTCGCCTATGGTTAAAAATCCGTTTCCTACTTTCCAGCCATACCATCCGCCATCAATCATATCAGCCGTGCGCTCAAACACTTTTTCATAAAATTCTGCCATTTCTTTGACTTTGGAAGTTCCAATCATAATGGAGTTAAGATTTAACATATTGTCTAGTATACAGTGATTAAAAAATATTTCAACACTTTATGGTAAATGAAAAATTGACAGGGAGTGATAAAATAAATAATGAGTATGGATGCAAGAGCAGAGATGATGGGCCATAGGATTGGCGAACATGTAGCTCCTCGAGTCAGGAAGGCTCAAGAAGTGGGAGGAAGTATTGCGCAGCAGGCTGCTGCAAGATCAAAACACAGATTAGGAGAGTGGGGAGAAGCAATAAAGAATAGAACTAGGAATGCAAAGGACTGGGTTACGTCAACACCAAGTAAAGAATTTGAAGGGTACTCAGGCTTGCTACTGTCAGGTCAGCATGAAGATTTAAAATTTGATCCATCAAAAGTGATGCCGTTTATGGAAGATTTTGGTGGAAACGAAGGAAGACTAAGCCTGTTTCAGGGAAGAATTGAAATGAGCTTTATAGTGCACAAGACTCCTGATGGCGCATGGGAAGTAGTACCAGAACACGTTGTAGAATTTGATGGGAAAATCTAATTTATGCGTGTCATAGAATGCGCATCCCTCTGATTTTTATACTCCTCTGTGATGAGGACGCATTCTTTTGTAGGCTACAAGTGCCAATAGTGCACCCAGTACTGCTACAAGAATTGAGAAGAAATTAAAGTCATTGCTGCCGGTAAGTCCCAGACTTCCAGTTGTAAGTAGATTTACTATAAACCCGCCTACAAAAGCACCGATTACTCCAACTCCAATTCTCTCAGGCCATGAAAGCACTACGGATTTGTCAAAAAGATCAGCAATAAATCCGGCAAGTGCTCCAAATACAATCCATAATATGATGTTTAGCATGTGTAATCACCTCCCTTCACCATAACTTGAATTATGGATGAGTTTCTTAAGAATTACGTAAGATTTAAACTATATATATGAAAGGAAAGTAGCTAGTAGAAAGAGTCAGATTTTTATCACGTCAAATCAGTAAATGGGTTGTATGCTATCTCCCATAGATGTCCATCTGGATCCGCAAAATATCCTGAATATCCTCCCCAAAACACATCTTGTGGTTTTTTGATGACTTTTGCTCCTGCTGAAACAGCCAGCTCAAAGACCTTATCTGCTTCTTCAATTGACGAAACATTATGGGCGAGCGTAATTCCGCTAAAGCCATTTCCTTCTGGGCTAACCGTTGCGTCTTGTGCAAGTTTTTCTATTGGGTATAAAGACAGCCAAGCACCTTCCATCTCAAAAAAGACAGTATCTTCACCCTCCTTATAATTATGAGTTTTAAATCCCAGATCTGTGTAAAACTTAAGTGATTTTGGAATGCTCGTAACTCCGAGCGTAATGAGGCTAATTTTAGGTTTCATGGGGTAATTATAACAAATAAAATTGTACCTTGAAGATTAATAGTAGTAGAGCTTATTTTGTGTTTTCCGCATGGTTTTTTAAAGTAAGTAAAGATTTTGAAAGTGATTGTTCAAGAAAGTCTGGCTTAAATACTTTTATAAATTTAGGCAACCAGCCAGATAGCGACTCTTCTGTAGTTATCTTTGTTTTGTTTCCTTGTTTTTCAAAATGCCAAAAGTGTACAGCGCTCATTCCAAAGGATTTTCCAGTCCACCCGATGGTTTTATTTGGAGCTACCTCTTGTAGTACTGAAGTAATGCTTATTCCCATAGCTTTCCATTTAAACATAGTTCCTTTAACTAGCTTACCTTGCAATTTTGCAAAAGAAACATCTTTTTGCCATTTTGGCCACGAATTTACATCTGACTGAATACTCCATACATGATCTACGGGAGCATTAATTATGATGTCTTTTTTCCCAATCAATGGCGCATTGGTATCGATATTCATGAGCTAATTATATCAGAAGAAAAAGCATGAAATCCCCTAGTGGAGTCGCTTATAACCTATTATGCTAAAATTTAAACATGGATTTGAAAAATGAAAGTTACATAGTTTACATGGGGACCAAAAATTTTACAGAAAAGTATTATAAGGAAAAAGAAGGATGGGTAAAGATCTCAGCGCGCGGCAAAAAGTTTAAGATGACAGCTGAGCAGGTGCTAAATCATTTATTGCCGGCAGTGGCAGGGGTCAAAAAGAATCTGATTTTAAGAGTCGAACACGATGGGTAACTACGTCGGTTTGAAAAGATAAGAATAATCAGCCAATTCACATAAGGTAGTTAAATGTTAGCCTTAACATTATTAATGCAACTCCGATCCAGGTAAGTTTGGCAAAAAATGGAACAGCTTTTTTCGCAAGTTTTACGGGCAAAAAAAGTTGAAAGAAAGGAATATCGTCTCCAATTTTTCTCTGAACATGAATCAGTGGACAATCTCCCTTGTTTAAAATAAAAACCACTATTCCCTCAAATCCCAAGCTCACAACAGAAATTAAAAGAATTAGATCTATTTTTGAAAATATCGCAGCATAGTAAAGGTATATGAGGCATGCAATAAAATATAAGGCAAAAATCCCATGAATTACCCGCAAAATTAAAATTCTATTCATGAGATAAGTATATCAAAAGGTACGTGGTGGGTCTTAAAACCGTCGGAATAATTTAAAAACTATAGATAAAATTAAAAACCAGATTAATAAGTCTCCAATGAATCCGATTGTATTAAATAGCGAAAAGCTTATGTAATCGGTTAGTGCATAAAAATGAAAGGGGAAGCCTATGTAATATTCGCACCATTTGCTAGTGCTGGCTATGCATGGTTGGGTAATGAGGATATGTATCCAGGAGGAAAAAAAGACCAAGAGTAATGATAATCCCACTTTTAACCAAAACTTATAAAAGACAAGACTTTTCATTTAATTTTTACTTTAGAAATTTGCTCCCCCGCGAGGACTCGAACCTCGAACATCTTCGTTAACAGCGAAGCGCTCTA
>CAYRYY010000025.1:0-11254 GCA_964428715.1 uncultured Gammaproteobacteria bacterium | reverse complement strand
TTATTCTAGGATAAAAAATATTTTGAAAAGCCATTAAAAAAATAGAAAAGGCAAAGTTAGTTATTATGAGTTCTAACACATATGGAGCTGCCCGTCATTTTATAAAACATAAACGTGGTAGGACTAGGGTAGTTATGACGCGTACACCTGAAAAGTATAATAATGAAGAGGCTCCAGGATTTTTAGAATTTACAAATAGTTCTCCAGCTGAAATTGTTAAAAAATACGAGGCACTTGGTAAAAAGACTGCCGTCCATGTGGGAGGAACTGAAATAACAACTCAATTTCTAAAGGAGAAATTAATTACTGATGTGTATGTGACAATTGAGCCTGTATTATTTGGAGAGGGTGGACATGTGCTCTCAGAGAGATTAGATGTAGCCCTTGAATTAATCTCAGTTAGAAAACTGAATAAAAAAGGAACGCTATTGTTAAAGTATAAGGTTGTAAAGTAATCCTCGTGTTATAATCTGCGCATTACTTTTTTGCGTAAGCGCCTAGTTCAAGTACGGAATAATCACTTCTTGTAACTTTCTTGATCTTAGGCGGCGTAATTGAGATGTTTGAATTTATTGCTGTAACCATTACATGAATTCTTTCAATCGTACTTGGCAGTGGAGACACTCTAAGAGGTAATTGCATATTTAATTCGTCTGGATTTATAAATGAAAGTTTAACATATTTACTGTTTGGTAATTTTGCAATTTCATTAAGAATGTCACTTGTTAGTGCTTGTTCCTCAGTTTTTGTTAACCCCAATTTTTTAGCTATATCCTGAATAGTTTGAGTTGCATTATTTCTTTCAACAATAAATCCTTGATTGCTCTCTGTAAATTTGACATTTGTAGGGTCATATTCGTAATAAATTGATGAGCGAGATATACCTGTACTATTAGTAAATACATCATTAGTTGCAAATCCACTCCATGCATTATTTGAGTGCATAGGGTCGGAATAGGTCAACGATGCACCTATTTGAATCGTAATTATTTTTTTTATGTCGCTTGAGATGAATATATGAGGAGAATTTCCTGAGATATAGCACTCAATTTGTTCCCCCTCTTTTGGTATGTAGCTTGCGGGTAAAGATTGCGATGAAGATCCGAAAGTGCTCGTGTAGATAAGTAGCCAGTCCAATGCTCCAATAGTGAACGAAGGGAATATGTTAGGTGATCTGGCTAATGTGTCTAGTGCTTCCGGATTATTTTTAAGCTGATTGATTCTGTTGGTAACGTTAGTGCGTATTTGGCTTGCACGACTTGTATCATAACAAGAGCCGGTTGCTGAGCCCTTGTTAAAACCCTCATCGCAACTTTTTGGATATCCTAAGGCTGATGTGTTGCTATGATCTGCTGGGGGTAATATAAGTTGTGATGACGTTTGAGTGCGTTGATTTGGATTCAGAGGAGGGCGGTTAGTTCCCGGTTCATTTCCCATGAGAGACCGCGCAGACATAATGGCATATTGTTCTTCTACAGTTTTAAAGAAAGCATCTCTGACCTTATTCAGTTCAGGCGATGCAGTGTATACCTTATCTGTTACAAACGAGTATGTTCTGCCATGTCCAAGAGAGTTTGCTGCTGTTCGAAGTGTTAAGGGTCCATATCCCGGTACTTGTATGGTAAATGAAGCACGTTCTCGTTTTTTCAACTCAACGTCACCAGTATATACAACATTACAAGCTACATCGTTTGGATTAGGTACTGTTTGATTGTTTGGCGTGGTGGATAATATTGGGTTGCTTGGGGAACTTGTAGTTATAGGTTGTGGTGCACTCGAATTTGTAGGAAAAGGAGTGAAGGTTTGAAGCTGAAGAGAGCCAGTTTCTGCGATCGGTTGCGCTACTAAGACCGCAAGTTTGGATTTTTCGGCTGGAATTGCCTGCGTAAATCGAACAACATATCCTGATTCAAGTCTGGCCACTCCTCGTATAAGATAATAGGGTTCATATGCAGCCTGTGTTTCAGTTAAGGGGTTATCAATATATACAGGAGTCATTTCAGAAATTGCTGCAATTTCTGTATAGGCCGAATTATTAGGATATATCCTTGCCCAGTCTGCAGTTCCTGATCCCGCAGGGATGGTGAGAGAGAACTGGCTCTTATTTTGTCTGAAATAGTTTAATGCCTCTGCAGGCGTAATTATGTCTGTTGGGTTTAGCTCTTCAGATCTCTCAAGCCTTCTCATGGTTGAGTCAATAGTATGCACTCTACCATCTGAAAAAAGACCAACAGTAATAGTGTTAAACTCATTAGGTCTTGCAAGTCCGTTTCCTCCGTTTGAGACGTCCGTGATGTTTGCGTTGGGAGATGAAATATTAGCAGATGTTTTTCCAGGCGTGAGGGACGTGAGAGTCACATTTTCAGGGACGTTAAGAACACCGCCTATATTTACTAAAGGAGCATTTAACCGATCCCACATGCGGTGACACTCTACATATGTAACATTAGGTGTGGCAGTACTTTTATATGTAATGTTGCATGTGATGGTGGGGTCCAGAATACCAAGGCTTTCAAGAAGTGCAGTTGCTTGTTGCGTAGGAGGTTGACTGTTATAGGTGTTTGGTAAAAAGACACCGTACGATTTATAAGAAAATGTTCCGGTTTTTTTGTCAAAAGTAAGAAGGCCTTTAGTGTTTGCGTTATCGGATGATCCGTAAATTAAGCCATTCGTATCTACTGGGGATGTATTCTCAAGTCCTAGACTTGCTGCGAATGAGGCAACTTCTTCCGTTGTAAAATTTGATTTCAAGATGTAATTATTCAACTGTGGAGTGGCCGGGAAATTTCCGGAATATGTATACGTACGAGCCTTAAATATAGGTGCGGGGAGAGCACTTTGAGATGCAGTTGGGGTGGGTGTAGGAACCACTGCAGGAGTAACTGATTTATTTGTACCTTGTGCCAGAAGAATAAATGCAACAATACCAATTATTACTATAAATAGGATGGCTCCACCCACAATCAGCAGTAGTTTCTTATTTATTTTTTTAGGTTCTTCAGGGGGAAGTGTAGGATTAATTGGGGCAGGCGTCATTTCTTGCATATAATAGTTATAGCACAAAAAAGAAATGTATTGAATTCGCTATTTCTTTTTTTTCTTGGAGGATTTTTTGGGAGTTCTATAGTTTTTAAGCTTCATGGCAAGCGCAATGAGTAAAATTCCAAAAAAGACCGCATAGAATCCAATAATAATTGTGAATGCGAGCCCTGCAATAATAGGATTAACAAATACCATAAATCCAAACAGAATAGATACAATTCCAGTTATGAGTAGAAAGACTTCATTTTTAATGTGCTTTCTAAGTTCAATAGCTGCAATGATTTCAAATATACCAGTAGCCACTGCCCAAATACCTACTACAAGAATGAATATTTCAATTGCCTGCAAAGTAAAGAAGAACACATACACTCCAACAAGAATTCCAATAATTCCTTCTATAATAAGAGTGAAAGACTTAGAGGGAAATCCAACGAATAGTGCTATAAATCCGTCAATAAGCGCGTATGCTCCAAATAGCAATACGAGTACTTGCAGTCCAATTCCTGGCCACATTATTGCCAAAAATCCAAAAAGTAAAGCAAAAATACCTCTTACTAAAATACTTGACCATTGCTTGTGTAATTCGCGCATAACAAAACTGTATCAATAAAACGAAGAGCTTGTCAATGGATCAGAATTTCTATTTTTATTCGGATTGTGGAGTTTAACTTCTTACAATTTTACATGTTGGATAAGCAATGCGGTACTCTTTTCCTATGATGGTGAATATCTTAACTCTCTCTGTGCATACTAGCTGAAACGATGGCCATGTTGTGGGGGGTTTAGTTGGAGTAGGGGTTGCTGTAATACTCATGGTTGGAGTTATAACGCCAGTAGGAGAGGTGGTGGGGGTAAGTGTAGGTGTTGCAGTTGCTGTGGGCGTGATACTTGGTATGGTGGTAGGAGTTGTACTTGGTGTAAGGGTGGCTGTAGGGGCGAGCGTTAAAGTAGGCGTAATTCCCGCTTGAGCTTCCGTGTTGCTTGTGCTATTTTGCGGTTGAGAGATAGGTCTTAATATAAAGTCTGAAGCGTTATTGTTGGTGTCTTCAGCATTTCCCAAAAGCGCGTCTGAACCAGTTGTCATGCTGGTTATCGTAGAGGATGAGTTTGCTTTTCTTTCAACACTGCTTCCGTCTGTGGGATTATCCAGAGCTGTCCCTTCACTTACGGGATTGGTGGGAGTACCAATTGTAGCCGCATCTACAATGGTTCCTGTCTCAGATGGATCCATTCGCAAAATCACACTGTTGTTTTCAGAAATAGTACCTGTAGAGCTGGCATCACACGAAAGGTCTTCAGATAGTACATTGTTGCACCACAGAAAAAATCCGTGCGCAGGAATTACATGATCTTGCGTGAATGCTAGTATATTTGAATCTGTCGTTCCTGTGCTGGTGCGTTTAGAAAGTCGCATATCCCCTAAGTTCACATCTGAATCTGTTGGATTATAGAGTTCTATAAAGTCTGCAGAATTGGATGACGAAGCATCTGCAATTTGAATTTCTGAAATTACAATGTGAGTGGCAGGAGCCGCGGAAGTAGGAGATGTAAATTTAGAAATGAGGAGTAGGATAAAAAATAGTGCCACAAGTGTCAAGAAAACGGGCAGTTTCTTTTTCATCCTATTCTTTTTATAATCCTTCGTATTTTTCCAAGTCAATATGTATTTTTGTATCATTCTGCATCAGTTTATTTACTTGCAGTTTGTTGTTGAGTTTGGTGAAATAGAATAGTGCTGGAAATAGAGGATCACAAAAAACCATTTAAAATAATTGCTGTTATTACGATAGCTGCTGTAATTGTCTTTTATCTTTTTATTCCAGTTGTGATGTTGGGAAGCACTCTGGAGTTTTATTCTGATTCAGCTGTTGACTCACTGGATAAGTTGGACAACACTAACAATTTTACACCAGGAGATGTACCTCGCCAAACCATGCTTCAAAAAATCCAATCAGCTTTCTAGAAACTTGAATGCTGAGGCTCCATCCGCTATAATTCACGAATGCGAGAGACTACACCATTAGACATTGCAAGAGAATTTTCGGGAATACCGCATAATCAAATTATAGGTGAAGCTGTCAGGCTTGGAGAATATAGAGTGCAAGAACAGCAGAGAGCAGGAAGCCTTTTGTCGCTTATGGATATTGGAGCCCTAGATATTTCGTCATATGATAAGCAAAAAGCATATGAGGCACAGGGCGTGGGAATGCAGCTTCTTCAGCACGGGGTATGGGGAAAATTTACAGATTCACATTTAAAACAAGCAGTGGCAGAAATGAGCGAAGAGGATTTTTCAACAAATGTAAAAAATTATTTGCATGAAGCTTTCGATTTTCACAAACGCAACAGGGATGGTAAACAGGGTTATAAATATATTTCCACGCAGGATACAAGTATTTTGATTTTGTCTCACGGTTTAACTGGAAATTTCTTTGACGGTGAAGCTGCAACTGGAATGCCTGGACTATCCCCAGAAGATCATCAAGGAATTATAGAATCAGCAAGGGATAGATTTGCGACCTCCATGTCAAGCTGGATGCTGGGTAAGTAAGTTTATGCTTGAAGTATTTTGCTCCACCTCTCCATTTCTAATTTAGAAAGTCTTGAAATATTTTTTTTCAAACTTTCTTGGATAATATCTCTGTCCGTAAATCCTTTCATTAGGAGTTTGTAAAGTTTTTCGTGTGTTACTTTTTGAACTGGTAAGCAGTATTTTGCAACTCCTAGGTCTTTTGATATGCCTTCTGTTTTGTATTCATATGAAACAGCAACAAAGGGAGTACCTGCAAGAGCTGCCAGAATATTTGAATGCATGCGCATGCCAAGCAGCAAATCAATGCCAGAGTATATGTCCTGTGCATTTTTTAAATTTGTTATTTTTTGAATTGGAAGAACCTCTACTGAATTATTATGTAATTTTTTAGATATATTTTCAGTAATCTTTCGATCATCTTCTCCATATTCCGGCGCATCTACCTGAATAATTGGCTGGATTGCAGCGCCTGTTTTGCGGCTAAACTTTAAAAGTGTTTCATAAAAATCATTTTCAAAGACAGTTTGTTTATTTTTTGGCAACCATTTTCTGATAGTAAATCCAAGAATAAATTTTTTTGAAATGGGTTTTTGTTTCTTCTTAAAGTCTAACAGTAGTGAAGTGTCAGTGGATAAAATTACTTTTTTTGGCATATATTTTTCAAGCAAGTCGAATGAGTAAATTTCCCGTACAGATACTGTGTCAAATGTTTTAAGAAGTTTTCCAGTCAGCGCTTCTTGCCATTTATATGCAAAAGGTCCAACGGACACGGGGGCAACAATTTTTTTTGCTTTTACGTTTCTAGCTAGGTAAAACATAAATAAAATCATGAGTAAATTTAGAGACTGCTTAATTCCTGGTTTCGAGCGCAAGTATCCTCCACCAACGAACAAAATCACATCAGCGGTTGCATAGTCATTCAGCAGTGTATTTAGTTTGGGGTGGCGTAAATGCTTAAATGAATTCCTTAAACTGCTTGAATGAAGAAATAGCTCAAGCATTCTTTTGATCCTTATATGTGGTTTTCTATTTTCAAAAATTGCCCATGTGTAGAGAGTGGGAGATGCTTTAAATGTATGCAGGTGCGGATCAGTGCTATGTATGCGCACATTTTTGACACTTTGAAGAGTGTTGATTAATCCTGTTAGAATTGCCAGATCCCCAATGTTTTTAGGACTGGTGGCATTAGGAATTAATATTTTCATGAACACATAATTGTATAAAGAAGAAGTGAATTACTCAATAAGATTATTGTAAGAATTTGAAGTGAACTAAAATCCTGACTGAAGCTGATGATATGTTTAGAAATAGTTTGAATTACTTGTCAAACAACAAAGAGAGGAGTACAGTAAATTTATGACAATTGCCCGGTCGCATAAACTTCTCGCTCCATTTATTGCCCTTGCAGGTCTTGTAATATTTTCCTCAAACGCGTTAGCCGCAGCACCTGATGGGATGGGTCCATGGGCAGATAGTGTAAAGTCAGCCAGTCAAGGATTGCGAAAAGACGGGAGTGCAGTTCCAGCCCCTCGTTCTGATCAAACAGCTGCATTAGGTGTTGCAGAAGACAATACAAGTGACGGGACATTTTATTCTTTGGGATTTGGTGGAGTTATAGAGCTGGGATTTGATAATGGAATTTCATCTGGGGTTATTTTAGTGGAGGCAACAAATGCTGGATATCCAGAAGAGAAAGTAAAAGTAGAGGTATCAGAGAACGGAGTAAATTGGGTGAATGCAGGTGAGGTAACTCAAGATGGACAAGTTGCAAAACCAGATGGTGTAACATGCGCAAAATACGTACGCATAACAGATATCTCAAACAAGGATGATTTTACTGATGGAACGGCAGATGGGTATGATGTGGATGGTGTGAAGGCTGAGGGGGACGTATGTGTTCCACCAACTCCTCCATGCACTGACTCAGACTGCTGCAATACAGACATAACCCAAACAAATACTTCAGTTGTAACAACTATAATTTCCTCAAGTGCTAATACGGGAGGTAATAAAGCGAATAATAACGCAAAAAATACAACTATCACAACAGGCAAAGCAAAGAGCAAAGTCACAGTTGCAGTAGGTGGAAATACAAACATTGCAGAGGTAGATAACTGCTGTGGAGATAAAAACACAAACGTTGTGATTAAAAACAATGGAAAGAAAAGCAAAAATACAGTAAACATTCATAAATCCTCAAAGAAAAATTAACTCGCAATATTTGAATTTAGCCTCAAAGTATCTTATAATACACTTCTATGCGCGAAATTCACTTACAAATTCCAGACGACGATGTAGAATCATTTCTAAATTATGCAAGACTTAATAAATATGCAGTAACTGCAAACCGTACAGTGTTGGAAGAAGTAAATATGGAGAGAACATGGGAGGAGGAAGTAGCAGAGGCTCATGAACTTTTAATAAAAATCACAACAGCAAAAGATCAGGGGAATGAGAATCAGGCGCAAGGATTTAAAGATCTTCATAGGTTTTTTGTGGAAAGATTGCGTTCTATACAAATACCGCAAGACACCTCAGATTTTTCTTCTGGAACTATTGCTATATTTGAGGATTCCGTAAGAGCCTTTCAGCAAATGAATGCTCGACCTGGGAAAAGTCGTCTTGCTAACAACAAAACTGTTTTTACCTATGATGAGCCAGTGCCAGGAACGGTGACCCCTAGGGACATGAGACTGTTAAGTGAAGTACATGGTTTAAGTGGTGAAGGTAGGATGAAACATGCAAATGTTTCAGAGGTAGGAATTGCTTCGGTGTCGTCTGCTCTTGAAATTTCTCGCCGCAATTTATCGAGGGCATTTGCCTTTAAGCAACGGAATGCTAGATAGTTAATCAGTTGGTTTTGCGACTACCACAAATCTTTTAGTATCCAGAAAGCCTGTGCATGTATAGATTGTCACACGTGTGTCACCAGCATCATGAATCACTGATGTTTGCGTAGGATCAACGATAGCTGTATATTCCACCTCATACATATATGTTTTCCCCGTACTCATAGTAATTTCTATAGTATCTCCCGTTTTAACTTTTGTGAGATTTCCAAGTATGCTTCCCCAGTTATGTCCGTAGTACACGCTATTTCCAGGGTTTCCAGGTTTTGACGATTGGGTTAAGAAAGATACTCCATGGGATGTAGTTTCCCATTTGTTGTTTTCAATTTTTGAAGGAACTATGGGAAGTGTTACATTAATTGAGGGAATTTTTATAATATAAGGTAGGGCTGTATGTGATGATTGCGCATTTAGTGTAGTATTTTCAAATGCTAAAGACTTAGGGGAATAGCGCAGATACACTAAATAAAAACCAAAGACTATAAACAGAATTCCTAGAGTAAAAAGTGGGATTGATGCAAAAGTTCGCACGTTTTAAGCCTTCTTTCTGAGTAGTATTCCAGATGAAATGAATGCGATTCCTGCAAGAAATACAGATAAAATGAACGGTGTATTCCCAGTTGTTGCAAGTCCTAGAAAACTTCCTTCGCTTGTATTACTAGATGATGCTCCACCAACGCCTGATGAACTGCTTGAAGATGAAGAACCTCCGCCAGAGCCAGAACTTTTACATGCATAGCTGGAATTTTTTGCTAGATATGGAGCGTCTTGTAGTCCCCATGCACTACCATTTGGAATGTACATCCATCCTGAATTTGTATAGATTTTAATTTCTTCAGTGGAAAATTCAGTTGCCTTTACCCAGTCAGTTTGAATACCATTGCCTCCTTCTGGGCAAAAACACTGCATAGTGTAGTCATCACTAATTGCATATACCGTGTCAGTTCCTGAATATGTATTTGTGTCACCTGGGATTCCATGAATTCCAGTAGAGTAGTTAGCCTTAAGAGTTCCGGTTGGAGCAATGCAGGTATAAAGAGGCGGGATTTCAGCAGCAATTGACGTACGTGGTGCAAAAACAGCACACAAAACAAGAGTGAGTAGTACAAATACTATCTTTTTCATAAATTCTAATTTCAGGGAAATATCTAGGAGAGAAGGACATTATAGTATATTATTATGGGTTTGTCAATTAAGCTTAAATGGAGAGTTTATGAAATTAAAGCCTTGCTTAATTAGCTTTTGTAATCTGAATAAAACGTTTTCATTTTCTTTTTGAAGAACTACAAGCGACGAGTTTTTGAGTGTTTTTATGTTAATCTCTTTTGTCCTATAACCATTTGCATATACTGATACTATCTGGTCACTTGAAATGTATGGGAGCGCTGTGTATCCTTGAGCGTTAGAAAATACACTTTCTTCAGTTCCTTCCACAAGTGCATTAGATATGCTTCCGCCAGCTTCATTTACCACTCTAAACTGAGCTTGAGAGGGTTTAAACAATGCCTTAAGAGCATCAGCAGCCGGGCGTTTTGTTCCGTTTTCGTTCCAAAGTTGTGTTGACCCACCTTTATTAACCCAGTAGGAAAGACCAGCCAGATCTTGAGAGGAAGCCAAGAGTGTTCCTGCATTTTTAATCCACTCAGCTTGTTGTGCTGGTGTAAGATCTCCATTGATGTCAGGAATTGGTGCTCCCCATTCGCCTAAGAATACCTGGCCTCCTGAGTTTTGAGCATAATCCTTTATGTCTTGTTCTAGTTTTTCGGGAGTTTCTACATAGTGGTCAATAGTTACGAGTCCATCAAGTGCTTTTGTAGTTTCTGGAGTCATTATAAGGCGTGCCACATCTCCGTTCATAGACATGTAGTTTGAGGGAACGTCTTTTTTAATTTTTTTGAAAGCTTCTTTGGATACGTTATATGAATCTATTAAAAATTTAGTGTGTCCCGTCGCGTCCCCATTCATGCGCGGATCACCTGGGCCACCATTTTCACATTCTGGACATGCAGAAAATATGTCTCCATCCTCAAACAGTTCAGGATTTGACTCAATAAATCTTTTTGTTTTGTCCAAATGCTGTTCTCTGGTAATTTTAGGGTATTCAAACCATTGTTCCCAGCCTGAAAAATTACCCCTGAACCAGATTTTAAGATTATGCTCACGGGCTGATTTTACCCATCTTTTAAGAATTGGCAAAAATTCATCGTCATAGGGAGTGGCAATCCCTACATGAGTTGCACCTAAATCAGCAATATCTTTCATTTGTCTATTTATCTCAACATCAAATGTAGGATCATTTAGCTTTTCGCGGGACACATCTCTGGAATATTTCATAGTATCTACTGCCTGAATATCCCAAAATCTGGATTGAGGAGCAGCCCATGTTTCTTCCTGTTTTAAACTTAAGATTCCTGCAAGAAGCATGAGTATTAAGGCAAGAAAGAAAAAATGTTTTTTTGTTATAAAATTCATAATTTGTGTGAGATGCTGGTTTGGCTTCATGTGCAGCATTGTAGCATTATTTGTGCTGAATGAGAATAGCCTCTGTATTCAATGTTTTTAGATATTCTGGTTTTAATTCATAAATATCTGCAAACGGATACTTTCCAACCAGGTTGTATTTGGGGAGTGCTTTCGTTTTAGATACTGCTTTAAATGTACCGTCATTCATGTCATTTGTGCGCATAATAATCCATCTAGCCCATCTGTCAGGGCTGCTGGTTGCAGATAACCAGTAATTTCCGGTTCCTTCATGAATGAATTTTTTCATAGGAAGACCAGATGAGAAAATAATAGCGTCATGAGAGGCAGCTGAAATTAATATAAATCC
>CAYRYY010000024.1:0-11678 GCA_964428715.1 uncultured Gammaproteobacteria bacterium | reverse complement strand
ATAAGCTGCCAGAAAATCATCCGCCAGGATTGTACTGGTACCATCCGCATTTGCACGGATATACAGATATGCAGGTGGGAGGCGGTATGGTGGGCGCAATTGTGGTCAGAGGTGACATAGATGAACTGCCAGGAGTAAAAGGAGTTCCTGAGCGAATCCTTGTTTTAACAACTCAGGATAAAGGAAACAATGTAGGACGTCTAGTTAATAACCAGATAAACCCAACCATGTATGTGCGTCCGTTTGAGACTTTGCGATTGCGACTGCTGAATGCATCAAATGATGATTTTTACAATATTAAAATTCCAGGACAAGACTTGCACATTATTTCCCGTGATGGAAATACTTTGTCTGCGGTAGAAAACAAAGAGAGTGAAGTATTGTCTCCTGGAGATAGGATTGAAATTTTGTTTCAAGCAGGTCCATGGGGTACATATGATGTGCAATCTGCCAAATACGAGCAGGGTGCATTTACATATGTAGAAGATAATTTTATGAAAATAAAAGTATTCGGGTTGCCAGTTGTGCCCCGTTCATTGCCGAAAACGCTTATTCCATATGATAATTTTAAAGATGCAAAAATAGATAACACAAGAGTTCTTACCTTTTCTGAGGGTGGGACGTCAACAAGCACCACATTTTTAATAGATGGAAAAAAATTTAATCCAGAGGTTATAAATCAAATTATGACGTTGGGTACGACTGAGGAATGGAAAATTATAAATGAAAGTTCAGAAGTTCACCCATTTCATATTCATGTAAATCCGTTTCAGGTAGTGTCTATTAATGGAGTAGATATAAATCGCAAAAGCATGGATGATACATTTCCAATTCCAGCCAATGGAGAAGTAACCATACGCACAAAATACAGAAATTTTGATGGGAAGTATGTTTTGCACTGTCATATTTTATTTCATGAAGATAACGGTATGATGCAGCTGGTGGAAGTAGTTAAGCCAGGTAATTCAACATCTAAAGATAATGGAATTCCAGCGCGTGAAGAAATGTCTGAAATGGATCACGGAGATGATTCAATGAATCATTCAGGCCACTCTACTAATTAGAATACTCAGGTAAGTAAACACACGGCAAATAAAATACAGAACGAGAAAGTATTTAGTTTTAATTTAACGTGTAAGAAAATATTTGATTATATTGACAATCCGCAGAAAGTGAGTTTATAGTTAATAGATACAGAAAATATTTATGCAGATACTCACACTACAAAAAAAAGTTCAGCTGATATTCTCAATCGTATTATTATCATTCTTGTTTTTGCTTAATTCTTCTCAATCTCAAGCACAGACATCCTCATATGCAACGATTGTCTCACCCAATGGAGGAGAGACATATTCTGTAGGTGAAGCAGTTCGCATATCCTGGAATTCAAATGTCTCAGTTGATTGTACCTTGTATTACTTTACGTTGGATTCCGGTTCGTCACTGAACTACTATATAAGCAGTGTTAATTCGAGCCAGGGGTATTTTGATTGGATGGCTTCAAAACCATCAGAAAGTTTATCTAGTCAGCAAAAAATAAAGTTAGTATGCTCGGGATTACCCTCAGACAACTCAGATGACTACTTTACGGTTGATGGCTCTTCTATAACACCTATTCCTACGCTAACAGCAACTCCTTCTCCTACGCTCACACCAACACCTACAGCAACACCAACTCCCACGCCTGTTTGTAATTTAAAAGCAGAGTTAGCTTTTACTAATACAGCAACTGTCTCAGCATATAGAGGACAAAGCACATATAACGAAGTAACAGTCAAAAATCCAAACGATCCTGAATGCGGTGCACGAGTATATGGTTTGTCACGTGGTTATCCTGGTGGGTGGACAATGAATATGCCGTATTCAGTTACTGTAGCCGCTGGTTCTTTTGTAAACGTGCCTTTAGAGCTTACCTCAGACGCAAACGCACAGTACAAAACATATAGTTATTCCGTGTATGCAGGGGATAGTAGTGGTGGGGTATTGGTAGGTGCAACAAATTATGTATCTATTATTCCTAAATGTGATGCCACTGTTCAAGCAAGTCTTTTGCATACATCACAGGACGCTTTCCCAGGTACGACGCTTACAAACAGGTTAATATTAACGAATCCAAATCTACCGGAGTGTTCTGCTAAAAATTATATATATAGCAGATCTTATCCAGGCGGATGGAATATGATTATCCAGCCAAATGCTACGGTTCAGTCGGGGGAAACTGTATCAATACCATTTGATCTTTCAGTTAGTAGTTCAGCGTCAGTGGGATCACACCAGTATAACTTTTGGGTTTATAATGCATGGGCAGACGGAAGTTCTCAGGCAAGAGTAGATGGAATAGTGCAAGTACTTGATAATGTTCTACCGAGCCTTAGTATTACAAGTCCTGTTAATAATTCACTTGTTTTAAGAAACACGCAGGTAACAATTTCAGCAACAGCCGCGGATAATGTGGGAGTAACACGCGTTGAGTTTTTTGTTGACGGAGTGCTTAGATGCACTGATACAACTGCCGCCTATACTTGCGCGTTTAAAACAAACAAGAGAAAAAATACTAAGCACATTTTACTAGTTAAGGCATATGATGCTTCCGGGAATGTAAAGAGTGCTACTTCAAGTGTAACTACCAGGTAATTTGTTTATTATAGTTAATTGGATTTCTCTCAGATTTTATTTTTCCAGACGATTTATATATGTGTTTTCAAGCGGCTGTGTTTATATTTTTTTATCAAAAAGTATGCTTGGATTATGACGGCAACTCCTAAAACCCCAATGACTATTTGTACCATGGGAGACGCAAATCCATTTTGTACCAGTTTTATGGAAAGGTCTACATCTACATCTTTTTCGTCTCCAGTTAGCGCTATTTTGTGTTCCCCTGTGTAGCTTTCATACGCAATGTAAAGTGTGTGTTCTCCGGGCTCTACATTTTTAAATGTGGCAACACCCTTGCTAGACGCTATTGTTTTCTGCGGTTTTGAGTGAATTTCTACTTTTGCGCCTCCTAAAGGTTTTCCTTCTGACGAGAGTTTAACTGTCAGATCATAATTCTGCGGAGTATTTTTTTCTTTTGTCGTTTGATCTTGCGCAATCTTCTCATCTTTTTTACATGGGAGTATAAGCGTTTCGTCTAGTGGAAGAGTGTTTTCTAAATCTGGAAACCTTTGTGAATTAAGTTCTAGAATTTCTGAAAATCGAATTCCTTCACCCAAATAGTTACGCGCTATAATCCATAATGTGTCACCTGTCTTTATAACATGTTCACATGCGTTAGTTGTTTTAGGAGTTGGGGTAGGAGTTACAATTTTTACTTTTCTTACTTCTGAAACAGGTTTGAGTGTTTGACTGGAGAATATTTTTTGAAGCAAGTTTGGTGTACTAGGTGACACAGTAGATGCTGATGAGACACTGGAATACGCACCTGGCGCACAGTTATTGTTTGCGCGTATTTTAAAGTACCAAATGGTGTTTTGCGTCAGATCATTGATGGTATATGTTTGGGCTCCGCTGTTGTCTGTGCTATCAAAATTTACAGAGTAATCTTGTGCGTCAGCGGTTCTACCGTAGCTGATGGTGTATCCCGTGGTATTTCCTCCAGTTGGCGTGAAATAGAGTTTTGCAGAATTTGCGCTGGATTGTATCTGAAAAACATTTGGAATACTGGATGGCGCTTGAAGCGTGCAGGTTGGTTGGTTTGATGTACTGCCCGAACTACCAGAACTAGAACTGCTTCCAGAACCTGAAGTGGGGGTAGGGCTGCTGCTTGTGTAATCTAAATCAATATTTGTGAACGTTGATGTGCTTATACCATCAGTATTTGCAAGAGTTATTAAGTATTGAACATACCTATCTGTATTTGTTACGCACGCGTTGTCTGACATGGTTGATCCGCTTGAAATTGCAGAACACGAGCCAAATGTGGGTGCACCTGACATAGTGGCAGAGTTACTGGTGCGCACTTTGACAGTAGCACTTGTGTTAGTTGGTGTTGTGGCGCTAAACGTAAGTGTGTCATAGGAGATATTTGAGCCAGTGTCGAATATGGAAGATGTGAGAGATGCGCTAGATGGGTATTGTCCTTCTTCAGAGCCAAACGTGTTAAAGGTATTATTTCCAGATAGATAACTTGCAGCAATCCAATCTGGAGTTTGTACATTTGTGGACAATCTTACTTCGTCCACAGATCCGTTCCAGTATCTGAATAAATTTCCAAAGTCCCCAATACGCAAATTTGTATCCGAATCAGGAATTGAGGAGGCTATGGTACCGGTAAAGGTTAGGTTTTGTGGTACACCATCAATGTACACTTTTAATTTTCCGCTGTTGCCGCTTCCTGCACTATCATATGTGAATGTAACGTTGTGCCAGCCTGTGGACCATGTGCCTGTATCTGTAATTCCATGATTATCGCCAGGATCAGTTAGTGAGTCTGCAATAAATACTTGTATTCTTGTATTGTCTGCGTTTCCTGTCTGCACTGCCCAACTTCCCTGTGTGGCCCAAAACCACTTAGAAATAAGACCTTTAGCTGTGGAAAGTGAGTCTTGATTAGCCCAGAGCGACACTGTCAATTGGTTTGAAGTAAAGTCAGGGGAGTCTAGCGCATATATCCATCCAAAGTCATTTATTCTGCGTGCACCATCTATCTTTCCGGAATTTGTAAAGGTTGGAGGGGTACCATCACAAAAACCGTCATTATTATAAGAGGTTGAATCCAAGAACGTAACGGGACAATCTGTGGTTTGTTCTAAGTGATACACAAGAGCGTAATTTGAATTCCATGTGCCTGTGGGATTTTCTGCATCACTTGCAGCTGCGTTTCCATAATACATATAAATATTATCCGTGGTGGATGAGGAATTAATTTGTGGAACACTTACCCATACCCATGCTTCTTCACCTGCTTGATCCCATTTTTCAATCTCGTAATCTAGAAGCGTAGTTCCATTGGAGTCCGTAAATCTTATATCTTCTCCATTCGATTGAGCTTTTGAAAAATCAAAGTTGCTTGAGGTGAGTGCAACTTGAACTGGAAAATTAACTAAGTTTGAGTTTTGAGCTGAATTATCAAATGTTATGTTTTTTCGGTAATCCCAGGAAGCATTGTACCAATCAGTTTGCGGCTGAATAGTAAGCTGCCCCGCGGTTGAGTAATCAATATCTGTGGAAGTTGAAAATTTAGTAGTATCCGACCAACTGGTTTGCCCTGGTCCTCCTGACCAATCAGTTTGAGTCCAGGTAGAAGCTGCGAGGGCAATTTGTATGACAGTCAAAAAAACCACGCAGAACAAACCGGCAATAGATGCGGTTTTCAGAAGTGCCATAAAGCGTGCTGGTGTTTTTTCCACTAAATTACAATTCTCCTCATTAAAGTATCATACTATTGAATTTCTAATTCAAGTGGTGGGGGATGATTCTGTTTATCTGCTGGCAGGCATGTGTTTTTTTAAAATGGATTGTAGTTAGCCTAAATGTACTTCTGTCTACAGTATTGTGGTATGATACGTTTAATGGCAACACTTATTATTGTAATTTTGTTTGGACTTCTTATTGCGTTTTTTGCAACACAAAACACAACTTCTGCATCAATTCACTTTCTAAACTATGCATTCACAGTGCCAATATATATGATTGTGACAGGAGCACTTCTTCTAGGACTTCTTTTTGCCTGGATTGTAAGCATGGTAAAAGACATAGGAAATAGTTGGGCAATGCGCGGCAAAGACCACAAAATTACAGATTATAAAAAGGAAAACGCTGAACTGCTGCGTCAGATTCATCAGTTGGAAATTACTAATGCCAGGCTTGAAACCGCGGCAAACTTACCATCTGACGACAAATCTCTGTGAAACAAAAATTAGCTAAAATCTACCGCGCCTTATCCCTTCCTACTGGATTTCAATTGTTCTTTATGCGTTTATTTCAAACTCAATTTTTAGTAGGTATTACGGGAGTAATTTTAAATGACAAAAATGAGGTATTACTTTTTAAGCATACATATAGGTCGGGGAATGCATGGAGTTTACCTGGAGGTTATATGAAAGCGCGTGAACATCCGCTGGAGGGATTGGAGCGTGAGATAGAAGAGGAGTCAGGATTGATCGTCAGTGCTGACGAAAATGTAAGGATTAGGACTGATAGAAATTCATCTAGATTAGACATAACTGTTACGGGAAAGTTTATGGGAGGAGAATTTAAACCCTCAGCTGAAGTAGTGGAATATGGATTTTTTACACTTTCAAATTTGCCCAAAATTTCCAAAAATCAGCATTTACTTATACACCAAGTTTTGTCTTAAGAATTTGTGGAGTATAATACACAGAGTACTATGACGGCAGTATCAGAATTACATAGAGGCGTTTTAGTAAAAAATGCTCAGACAGAAATACTCAAAGGGACTGGTTATGCCCTAAGAGCTGCTCGGCCTTACGATGTTGCTGTGATTTTAGATCTTCGAGAGAAAAATGCTCAATGGCTTCAAGGTATTGGAAGTGATCAGTGGGCACAGCCTGTAACTCCCAGAAAAGTTAGTAAATTTGAATCAGATATAAAAAATGGGAATACATGGATAGCAGTAGATGGGAATGAGCCTATTGCGTCAATCTCGCTTAGTTCCAGTGGAGATGGCAGGTTATGGACTCCTGCTGAGCTTGAAGAGCCTGCATTGTATGCATCTTCATTATTAGTTGTGCCTGAACACAAAGGAAATCAAATAGGTGCAAAGCTGCTTGATTGGGCACAGGAAAAGGCACACGCTGAGGGTAAAAAGTGGGTGAGACTGGATTGCTGGACCACAAATTCAAAACTGCATGAGTATTACACAGAACAAGGGTTTAGCCATGTGAGAACTATTTTAGATCGGAAAAGCGGTGCGCTTTTCCAGAGAAGCACTGCATAGACAGCTCTAGATGTGGTTAAATATATAGTATGCGTTTTTCATTTGAAGATGTGAGCTTTTCCCGTTTTAGATTAATCAAGAAAGTGATTTTTTTTCAGGTTATTTTTGTTTTCTTTTTGTTAATATTTTCGTCAAATCCAGCATTTGCTGCTCCCACTGTTTCATCAATCACTGAATCTACATTTAGTTCTGCCGCGCTTTCTCATGCTGTGTCTATGCCGGCAACCGTGTCCACAGGGGATTTACTGCTTGTTATATTTACAAATAATGGGGACGCTACAGTAACTACTCCTACGGGGTGGGTAAGGCTTTGGAGTAATGCAAATGGAACAGCACTCAGAGGGACAGCATATGTGCGGGTTTCCAGGGGTACAGAGGGAGGCACTACTGTTGATTTCGTGACTAGTGCTTCTGAGCAGGCAGCAGCGCAAGTGTATAGAGTAACTGATTGGTCGGGCACACTTTCCGGAGTTGTTGCAGGTGAATCAGGACAAGTCACAACGGGTTCTACGGCAGATTTACCAACACTTACTCCATATTTTGGTCAAGCAGACACGTTGTGGTTAGGGGTAATGCATACATCAACCGCCCAAACAGTTAGCTCTGCACCAACTAATTACACAAATCTTACCCAAACATCTAGTAGTTCAAGTACCAGTGGCGCGCAAGCCATTTCGTCCCGCAGGATTCTTGATACAGCCACTGAGGATCCGGGTGTGTATACCATGTCAGGAACAGGGGCATCTAAAGTTTATAACACAGTTGCAATTGCTCCTTCAGGAACAGGCCCTTTGTATCAGCAGTTTAACATAACACAAGGTTCAGACACGTTATGGGCAGGAATGTATACATCCCAATCATATTCAGCAATTGACACATCTATTAATAGAGCTGTAATAGTGGTTCATGGCGCTTCTAATAATGCATATGACTATTATAATTACGTTTCATACAATTTAAGACATGAGACAGGTGTGTTTTTGGCTGCCCCATCTTTTATTGAATCTGCTGATGATCCAGATACTAACCAATTGTACTGGACCTCTGTGTGGAGTGAGTTGGGAAGATCATCTTCATCTTTGCCGTTTAGGATAAGTTCCGGTGGAGTATTAGATAATTTTATATCTCAGTTGTATACAAGTTTTCCTAATTTACAGGGAGTAGTAATTACTGGTTTTAGTGCAGGCGGGCAGCTGGTAAACCGGTATTCTGAGGCAAGCAGTGATACGCGCAATAGATATTTAGTAGGCGCGCCTTCATCTTATGCATATACCGGTCCGCAAAGAGCAAATGGGAGTGGTGGATTTGATGTTCCCGTAACGGTATGTACCACCTATGATGATTGGAAATATGGGTTGCAAAACTTAAGTACGACTCAGTATGTTCAAAATATTGGGGCTTCAGCACTTACGACTAATCTTAACAATTCAATAGTTACCTATATGGTAGGAAGTCTAGATACTGATCCTGCACATTCATCACTTGATACTGACTGTGAGGCAGAGCAGCAGGGTGACCAAAGATATTCCAGAATGACTAATTTTTATAATTTTCTGGGATATAAATATGGAAATGGAGTATATGATAGACATACTATGAGCGTGATTTCAGGGGTAGGGCATGAAGCATCTCAAATACTGGGGTCAGCAGAGGCATTAAGTGTGATGATGCAAAATTTTAACCGAAGTGTTGCGTCTACTCAGACATCCTCGTCAAGTGCGCCGCCAACGTGCACCGCACCAATTCCAAGCGGTTTACCAAATTTATTTCAGATAAACACTGCTAAAACGTCTGCAACGCTTTTCTTTTCGCCAGTAAGCACTGCTTCCAATTATCTTATTTCTTATTGTGCGAATAATAATATAAGTCAATACAATGTTCAGACAAACCAGGGTTCAGCCGCTGGCGTTTTGTCTTACACTATAAGCGCACTGTCTCCAAATACAACATACTCATTTTCTGTAGCAGCACAAAATAGCTGCGGAACTCCTGGTAACAGCAGCACCATGACTGCAAAAACAGGTAGCAACAAATTGTTTTATAAAAATTCAGGCTCTCAAACAGGAACTTTACAAAACTTAAAATCAGCAGCAAAACTTAAAACTGCATCAAATGCTGTTTCCCAAAAAGTGCAAAATGTATCAGTAAAGCCTGTGATTCAATCAAAGAGTAAGCCTTTTGAAAATTCTAATCCAAAACTCTCAACTCCCAAAAAATCCTGTTTCCTTTTCATCTGCTGGTAAAAGATCTGTATGTAGTTTTAGGCTAATTCACAAAAGCCATTCTAGTATCAGCTGTGTATTTTATATCAATAACAAATTATCCTATAATATGAAAGACATTTTTTTTAATTATGCTATAATTTAGAAATGCCGGATTCAGAAAGCATAACACCAAGCTCACCAGATTTTGCCCCAAAAAATCGGCCAGATTCATTAAGTGCTGTGCCGGTAGTCGCCTATAAAAAAAGAGTAGAGGGAATTAGAGGTGCTGTTTTGGCAGATGCAGCATTATTGGAAAAGATTTCTTCTCTTCCACCAGATGAGTTTAGGATTCCACCCGTGTCAATTATTGCAACGCCTCAAGCATCCAATACGGGCCATACGGATTCATATACTGAATTTGATGTTTCAGAAGTGGTTGGGCAGAAAAGAAAAGAAGCTACGCTAAAAGAAGAAGTTGGAAAGCACAAAAAAATACTGGAGCCATTACAGAGAGAAATGGATCAGGTTCAAGATAGATTAACAGACAACATGCTTGATAGATTTGATCATGAAAATAAGCGCGGATTTAAGAGATTAACTTCTCTTTTTAAAAAACCATATTTAAGGATTAAAAAGATGCAGTTACATATGGATGAGAGTGCTCTAGCTATGCAAATTGAGAGTCCAGCAAGAGATATGCAAGCTAAACAGAAAGAGGCAGAAGTTGCTCGTAAAAATATAAATGGTTCAGTGGGAGAGTATGGATTGGCAGAGTTAGTAGCTGTAAAAAAAGCATATGAAGAACTTATTAAAGAAATATCCTCAGATGAGAATGTAGTAAAAGAGTTAAGGCCTGAAGCAATTGCAAGTTGCGCATCATTTGTGTTAGCTGGGTTTTGCGCAGAGGATATAGATACTTTTGTGAAAGTTTTAGAAAAATATCCTCAAGAGAACAATTATAGATTAACTATAGATTGGAAAAATAAAGCAGAAAATGCCATAGCTCCATCGGATTGGGCTTCACATAATAAGAATAGTTTTGGAGAAAATGTCAAAGAACGAATGAGAGGCTTAACGCCTGATCAGTTTCCAAATGCTTCATATTGGTATGAATTCAAAAATTCTCCCGAAATGCAGGCTATTTTTGGGGATACAATTAGCAAATTAGATGATTCAATTTACCAATATGCGTCTAAGAAAGCACTGACAGATCAAAATGGAGATGTTGTCAGGATGCTTGCGTTTTATCCGACCCCAGATACTGTAAGAACACTCGCAATAATTGCAAATGATACAGGTAGGCACTATCCGGAGCACGTAAATCAAGCATTAACAAAATTAGCTAAAGGCGAGAATTGGGATATATTAGTGGATGAGAGTATTGAGTTATATCCAGAGTTGATGCCGCTTAAAACAATTTTAAAAGAATGGAATTATGATGACAGAGGTTTTAATCCAGATTTGAGTTATGCTAGGTCGGAATTTTACTGGAACTTAATAAGTACGCAGCCAACTGATGAGCAGGAGCGAATCATTGCTCTCAAGGGATTATCAAATGGGTATCTTTTAAGACTTATAGAGGGAAATGGTGGTGTGAGCTCTGAGGTTAGTAAAACCATACTAGAAGCTGGAACATTGTTGGTAGCATTTGACGACCAATTTGGAGATCGGTTTCAAGATTATGTGAGTCCATTCAAAAAGCGTGTGAGAGAGTCCCTTCTATATTCTATTGATCCTAGTTTAGTTCAGGGTGACATGGAGCCACCATCTATAGATCAATATGTAGTTGTGGCACAGGAAATAGCAAAACATCCAGAAGACACACTTCGCATCTCGTACCTTTCTCATGGAGAAGTAATAGATCGTATGATTCAACTAAGAGATAATCCAGATAAAATAGCGCAATTTGTGAAAGCATATGAAGCTTGTCCTGAGTTAGTAACCAACGACGCACTACTTGATCACTTTGCAAAACAATTTGAAGGAGAACAAACAACAGTGTTCTTTAAAAGATTTGTTGATGTGAGTGGAAATTTAAGTCGAGAGAATATGACATTGTTGCTTGAATGGGTGGGAGAGAAAAAATTAACCCAAGACAGAGTAATTTCACTTGCTTCCAGGATTGATACTATTCCAAAAGAAATACTAAAGATTGTTGTAGAGGCGCCTGGTCTTTTTCTTGCCTCAGACGACGGGTTACTGCTGGCAGATCATATAAAACAAGGAACAGTGCTTGAAATGGGGGAAGAATTAGACAAAAAAGCTGGAAAACTTTTTCAAGCATTTGAAAGGAATAATAATTCTCTACCCAATCCAAGTATTGCAAAGGAGCTATCCGCTCTAATTTTGCGAGGAGATACATTGGTTAAAGATGGAGTTTACAAAAAAGTTGATCGGTCAAACTGGAAGCAAATGTTAGCGCTTTATGTCCGAACTCAGGTTCCCTTGAGAATGCATGAAATTTCTGAAGAAACAAACGCTTTTATACGTGAGGAGTTTGGAAAATCGGAAGTTAAAGATTTAATAATGCAGAACATGAGGTCAGAGTGGACGTCTTATCTAACTGGAGAGGGACA
>CAYRYY010000023.1:563-12276 GCA_964428715.1 uncultured Gammaproteobacteria bacterium | reverse complement strand
AGGTTTTTTCCCGGGAACGCCAGCTTTAACCTGAAATGTCTTAATCAAAGCACTTTCAGATGCACTTCCAGGAATACCTTTATAGAGGAGTTCTACGTTTGATTTTCTATGAAGTAAAAACCAGTATTCGTCAATCTTTTGCTCAACTCCTTGAGCTTGCTGAAAAGAATCAAAATGGAAACGAGGAAAAGTCAATCCTACCAAAAAACCAATAGACAAAATAAACCCAAATGTAAGAAGTTTTAGCCTATTTGTGGTAAAATATACACCCATGTTTTTTATATATGCAAAAAAATATAAATGGCTCTTTGTATTGTTTAGCGGCTTGCTAATCGCTGCAGGGTTTTTTGTGTTTTTCTTCATGAATCAGGAAAAAGGATCTAAGCTCAAGGATGATATTATAACGTTTACAAGACAAGAGGTGCAAGTATTTAGCACGCCTTCACCAACTCTTGCGCCTATTCCAGGAGCATACGAGATACCTCAACAGCTCCATGTCTTCCAAAGTTTTAATAATTGCGGACCAGCGACCCTTTCAATGGCATTGTCCTATGTTGGAGTTGATATTGATCAAACAGAATTAGGTCAAATTTTGCGCCCTTATCAAGTCCCGGGTGGAGATAATGATGACAAATCAGTAACTCTTGCTGAAGTAGCAGGTCATGCCCAAACGTATGGACTCACTTCATATTTACGCCCCAATGGAACAATTGAAAAACTTGAAAAATTTATAGCAAATGATATTCCAGTCGTAACTAGAACTTGGCTTAAGCCAAATGAAGACATAGGACACTACAGAGTAATTAGAGGATATGATAAAAATTCTAAAGAATTAATTCAAGATGATTCATTGCAGGGAAAAAACATAAGGTATTCATACGATGAATTTAATACGCTTTGGCAACCATTTAACTATGAGTACTTAATAATCGTTCCAGAGAACAAAAAGGCAATAGTTGAAAGAATTTTAGAAAATGAGTTAAGTGACACAACCGCATGGGAAAATGCAAAAACAAGAATTGAAAGTGAATTATCTCAAAATCCTGACAACTGGCATTTAAAATTTGCATTATCGAGAATTCACTACTATTTAGGAAATTATTCAGAGTCAGTGAATTATTTCAATAACGTTGAAAATCAGCTCTCTTTTAGAACTCTTTGGTATCAAATAGAACCACTCCTCTCAATGTATGAAACTGGTGAATACCAACGATTGCTTTCACTTACTGAAAATATATTGAACAACCAAAATCGAGCATATTCAAAGGCTTACGTATTGAGAGGAAAGGTTTTTGAGCAGCAAGGAAATATTGATGCAGCACGGCTTGAGTATCAAAATGCAGTTATCTATAACTCAAGCTTTACTTCCAAAGTACCAAACTTGTAATATTACCATATGCAATTAAATACATTAACAGATGAGGAAAAGCATATACTACTTGATAAAGGGACAGAACGCCCCTTTTCTGGTGAATACGATAATTTCTACAAGGATGGAGTTTTCATATGCAGACAGTGCAACACTCCGTTATTTTCAAGTAAGGCTAAATTTGAAGCTCACTGCGGATGGCCAGCATTTGATGAAAATTTCCCAAATGCTGTAAAACGTATTCCTGATTCTGACGGATTCAGAACAGAAATTCAATGCGCAACGTGCGGTGGCCACCTGGGACACGTTTTTAACGGTGAGAAATTGACTGAAAAAGACACCCGACACTGCGTAAACTCTTTGTCAATTAGATTTATTCCTAAAGAGCAGTTTAAAGAGTTTGGAATTAAAAACAACTAGTTAACCACAGCCGAAGATCCCTTCGCTCCATCTTTCAAGGCTTTTTTTACACTACTCTTTGCTTTTTTCTCAACCTTTTTTGCTGTCTTTAAGGCTTTCTTATTTGAATCCAGCTTATGTATTGCTGCAGGAACTTCCTTAATTGTTCTATCCTTCATGTCTTCCAGCGTAGATAAGATTTTTTTGCGTGTTTTTGGATTTTTCAGAGCTATTGTAGCAGCAACAGCTACTCCTGCTCCCACTACTGCGCCCGCACCTGCAGCCGCAACAGTTTTAGCATTTCCACCACTTTTTTCGTTTTGTTTACTCATATAACACCTCCTTTCTTTACCTATTGATTGCTTATTCACTATAAACTCATGAGTTATAGGTTAGGTATAAGTTGTGAAAGAAGTATGTAAGAGGGTTTATGAAGCTTGCAAAAGTAATAAAACTAGCACGAGAACAGCCATTCCAAAATCTTCTGCCAAAATGTTTAATCCCATTTTTCTGTTGCCAAGTTATTTCTCAATTAATACTGTAGCAGCATATTTTGTGTCAATTTTTTTAATCTTTGCAATAATCTGCTCAACTGAAATTTGGTCCGGATCAAAACCCACAGTTGCTAGTTGCTTAGCATAACTTGTTTCTGCCTCCAGAACGCCCTTTGTATCCTCAAGCTCACCGTCTATATTCATTGCACAACTCGTGCAGTGCATCCCGTCAATTTTTAACTTTACCTTTTTCATATTACATTAATCACCCCCTTGTACATTCCCATACTACACATGAAAGGGATTTGTGTTGGATTATCAGGCATTTTTAGTACAATGGTTTCTGTACTTCCTGCTTGTATCACCTTCTGATAATTAAAAGTGGGGATAGTAAAAGCAGAGGCGCATGTATATACTCCATCGTTTTTTATTGTAAATGAAACATTGGAACCTGCTTTTACATTTACCACATCAGGGCTGTAACCTGCCTCTTGAATATCAATAGTTACGCTATCTTGTAGAACAATATTCTCTTGTTTATTCTCTAATTTAATAGAATGTCTAAAAATATTATCGAACGTCCAAGTGCTTCCACTTAACGCGATTGCATTGTTTAAATTAAATACAGCAAGAATTATTATAGCAATAGCTGCTATCTTCATAAATTTTTGATGCAAAGACTCACCTAATTTACCAGTAAAATACCCCAGTATAAAGAACAGGGGTGATGTTCCTAATACAAATGCGAATAAAATTGCAGCTCCAAGGAATGGATTTGCTGATCCTATAGCTAGTGCCATCATTGCCTGCGTAATACCACACGGAATAAACACAGTAAATGCACCTAGTAAAACGGGTGCAAACAAACTCTTACTTTTTGATTGATTTCGAACAATCCGTGTAAGTTTTCTTGGTGGCTGAATAATAAAGTATCTAAAAATTGGATGGACATTGAGCATATTTAAGGCTGTGCCAAGCATAAAAACTACAACAAATAACTGCATCAAAATCTGCACTGTTAATGACAATTGGAAAAGAGACCCAAATAAGCCAAGCAAAAAACCAAGAATTGTATATGCAACTAGCTTGGAAACAAGAAAAGATACTATGGGAAGCACATTTCCAGACTGCGCTGTTCTTTCTTTTAACTTTTCTTCCTCTCTTTGTGCAATTGTTGCAGCAAGCAATCCTCCCTGAACTGCCAGACAACTTAGTCCTCCAGTAAAGAGACCTGTAAGGAAAATTGCCCATAAATTAATGCCATAAGTCGGGAAGCGAAAAGCATTCGGATTCGTAAGATAATAAATCTGATACAAAAGAAAACCAATAATGCCAAGCGACAAAAGAATGGCTGACATCAAGATAATTCCTTTCTTAAATTTTATTTCCATATTTATATTTTAACCCTTCTTAACAACAACGAATTAGACACTACCGATATTGACGATAATGCCATAGCAAAAGATGCAAATATTGGATTTAATAATATGCCAAAAAACGGATACAAAATCCCCATGGCAACAGGTATTAACACGATATTATATCCAAATGCCCAGAACAGATTTAATTTAATGGTTTTCATCGTTTTTTTAGAAAGCTCCAATGATTTAGACACACTTCGCAAGTCTGTACTAATTAATGTTATGTTTGCTGCCTCAATTGCTACATCCGTCCCTGTACCCATTGCAATCCCCAAGTCAGCAGCTGCCAGTGCTGGCGCATCATTTATGCCATCCCCCACCATTGCTACTTTCTTGCCCTTTGCTTGAAGTTTTCTCACCTCTGCTTCCTTTTGATTTGGTAGCACTTCTGCCAACACCTGTTCAATTCCAATCTGTGTTGCAATCGCATGCGCTGTTTTACTGTTATCACCGGTTATCATCAACACTTGGATACCGTTTTTTCTGAGCAGAGAAATGCCTTCTTTCGCACTTTCTTTAACAGTGTCAGCAACGGCTACCAACCCCGCCAATGAGCCATTTATCGCCAATAACATAACCGTTTTCCCCTCATTTTCTAATTTGTCTATTTTGGAATATTCATTCTTATAATCAACTTTTTCCTGATCCATTAAGCGTCTGTTGCCAAAGATAACTTTTTTCTTATCAATCTCGCCTTTTACACCATGGCCAGCAATTGCATGAAAGTGAGTGACATCGTGTATGGTAATTTTTTGTTCTTTTGCATATTTAACAATTGCCTCAGCAAGAGAGTGCTCTGATCCTTTTTCAATTGATGCTGCAAGCTGTACCACTTCACTTTTTTTAACCTTAAATAGCGGAATAATATCTGTTACCGCAGGCTTCCCTTTTGTAAGTGTTCCTGTTTTATCAAAAACAATAGTATTTATCTTTCCTGCAATCTCCAAACTTTCTGCATCTTTTATTAAAATACCATGCTCTGCACCCTTTCCAGTTCCCACCATGATAGCAGTAGGCGTTGCAAGTCCCATGGCACATGGGCACGCTATAATAAGAACTGCCACCGTGTTGAGTAGGGCAAAAAGAAATGCGGATTGCCCGCCAAATATATACCACATTCCAAAAGTAAATAACGCCAACATAATAACGATAGGAACAAAATACGAAGAAACATGATCCGCTAATCGCTGAATTGGAGCCTTACTACCTTGCGCCTCTTCAACCAGCTTTATAATTTGTGAAAGCATGGTGTCTGATCCTACTTTAGACGCTTTATACGTAAAAGTTCCAGACCTATTCATAGTAGCTCCTGTAATCATGTCTCCTTTAAACTTATCAACAGGAAGTGACTCTCCCGTTATCATTGACTCATCAATGCTTGACTCACCAGTCATAACTACCCCATCTACAGGAATTTTTTCACCGGGTCTCACCTGAAGTATGTCGCCCTTGATAACTTGCTCTATGGGAATATCAATTTCATGACCATCTCTAATTACCCTGGCCGTTTTTGCCTGCATTCCAATCAGCTTTTTAATTGCGCTACTAGTTCCCATTTTTGCTTTTGCTTCAAAATATCGACCCAACAATATCAGGCCAATAACTATTACTGACACATCAAAGTATGGCATGTGGTCAATACCTAAATTCATTACAACATCCGGAAAGAAGGTAACAAAAGCAGAGTATGAAAATGCTACTGTTGTACCCAAAGCAACTAGCGTATCCATGTTTGCAGTTCTATGTTTTAACGCAGGAATAGTTGCACGGTAAAATTCAAAACCCGCCCAAAACTGAATTGGAGTAGCTAACAATAACTGGAAGTAAAAATTCTGAAAAAGTAAAGGAGACGTATACATTATTCCTGGAAAACTCCCCCAAAGAAGTATCGCGCCAACAGATAAACTAAAAATTACTTTTATCTTCAACCCAAATAGTTCTTTCTTCTTTTCTACGCTTTGCGCGTCTTCTGTTTTTTGTTCAATTTCCAATATGTACCCTGTTTCATTAATAGATTTAGCTAATTGACTGGGCGTGCAACGCTCAGGATCAAAGCTCACAGTTGCCTTTTCTGTTGCAAGATTTACTACTGCGTCCGTTACCCCTTGTGTCTTTTTTAATGCTCTCTCAGTCACCCCAACACATGAAGCACAATGCATCCCTCTAATTGGGAATGATTTTTTTACAATTTTCATATTAGCTAACGATTATTTTCCCATGAAACATGTTCATTCCACAGGAAAAATTAAATTCACCCGTTTTTTGTGGAACAATTTCAACTGTCACTTTTTTATTAAGGGGAAGATATTTTTTAATTTTAAAGTCACTTAAAACAACCTCCTCTAAGCAGCTTGAAGGATCGCGGCGTAAAAATGAAATCTTAGTTTTTTTACCTTTTGGAATTTGAATTGTGCTGGGTGAATAACCACCTTCAACTATAATATCTACAGATTCTGACACAGAAACCACCGCCTCTTTCTTCATTAAAAAGAACCAGTATGTTAAAGCTACCCCAATGATTGTTATTATTCCAACAATGATTTTATCTAGTTCCATATGTTATCACCTTAGAAGAAGTGCAACTACTACACCTCTTCTAAAAAGATTACCGTGAATATCCCCAATCAACATACCATTGCCTCATTTGATTAATTTCATCTGTCTGAGCGGTTATTATGTCATCAGCAAGCTTTTTCATTTCAGGTCTTTGAGTACCTCCCTTAAGCATACTTGCCATCATAACTGCCATTTGGTGGTGCGGAATCATATCCTCAATGAAAACCTTGTCAAAGTCTTGGGCATTTTCAAGCCTTGTCATATCCATATCGTTGCCCATCATTCCCATATGCATACCGTTCCCCATATTCATCCCGTGCTGATTCATTACAGCACTACCTTCAGGAACATTATCTCCAAACCAAGATTTATACCAATCCTTCATTTGATTAATTTCTGTTCCCTGGGACGTAATAATATCCTCAGCTAATTGTTTTATTTCAGGCCTACTTGCTTTTTCTTGTGCAAGCTTTGCCATTGTTATCGCGTCATTGTGGTGAGGAATCATTTGTTCTATAAAGTGAGCATCAATCGCATCTGACTGCTGACTATTTTGGGTCATAAATGTTCTTGAACCCATCATTCCTATATTAGGATTTACATTTATGAGTGTAATAAGCCATACTGCAAGACCACCCACTATCATACCTCCTACCGCATATAGTATTTTTTCATTTTTCATATATTTCACCTCCCTCTTTTAAAAACGTTTAATATTTCATCAAATGCTTTTTTGCTTTTTCCGCTTTTAATTTGTTCTGATACGCAATTCTCTAGATGGTCTGATAACAAAAGTGAGTCAACACCTGCAAGTGCACTCTGAACAGCCTGCGACTGTGTCAAAACATCAATGCAGTAGGTATCATCTTCAACCATAGATATAACCTTATCTAAATGCCCACGGGCAATTTTTAATCTATGAATTACTCTTTTTTTGTCAGCTGTGTGTGTATGCATAATCCCCCCTATGGGGATAGTATCTCAAAGCAAGAAACACTTGTCAAGATGCTTATTGCATATTAATTATGGTTTGCAATAATAGATACATGAGCTTTCTTTCTCATAAGAGCGCACTTTCAGTTGAGCTAAAGATTTTCCTTGTAATATTTACTATTGCTTTCCTGAATAACATTTTACTTTCCAACCTCTCAAACAAAGAAGTATCTGTGTATACATTTTTTGCAGGTGTCCCATTTTCGTTATTTGTTTATTTTCTTTTTATAGTACTTGCAAGTATTGGGATTGCACTTAAAAATTCAAAGTTCATAAAATGGATTTTTAAAGGCTTACTCGCATTCATGACCTATCACATAGTAATCAATCTTATTCAACTCATAACCGACCAGCAAATAAGTCAAAATGGCGCAGCCATACTACTAGATGCACTGCTTATATGGATGTCAAGCTTACTCGTTTTCAGCCTGTGGTATTGGATAATTGACAGAAATGGCCCTATTGCCCGTGAATTAGCTAAAGACGAAACCAGGTATGATCTTTTGTTCCCACAGTATCAGTCACAAATTCCCGGATGGGACAAATGGACACCAAAATTTCTTGATTATGTGTTTTTTTCTTTTTTTACGAGCACTGGTTTTTCTCCAGCCGACACTCTTCCGCTTACAAAAAGAGCCAAGCTCCTTATGATGATTGAGGCATCAATTTCATTAGTCATCATTGGAATGGTTGCAGCGCGCGCAATATCTCTTATTCAATAAAAATTAAATCCCAACATCATTTTTTGCATCAATCTTCTTGAAGTTGTATTTTCTATTTACAAGGATTACCCCTAGAATTACAAACAGCCAAGAAAATTGGGTCAATGCCGGATGCAGATACACAAGAGGAATTGACAAGGTAAAGATTGCTGGAGCCATTAAGATCTTTATAGTAAAAAATCTAATCTGTCTTTTACTCATTTTTGGATCAATAAGTCTATTATTGTGTGATGCATAAAACCATATAAGCGACAACATAAATCCTAAAACAGCAATGCTTGCAGCATAAAACACTACCACTATGGGAACATTGTAATAATCACCATATAAATCTACAGGGAAGGGCAAGAATGACAACAAGATCAAAAAAACTATATTCATCCAAACAATAGTTCTATTAAATCTTCTGACTAATCCAAATATAATGTGGTGCGTCAACCAGTAATACCCGATTGCTAGAAATGATATGACGTTTGCTAAATACTGAGGCCAAAGATTAATTAAAGACGTTGCGAGTTGAGTTTGGATATCAACACCTGCAAGACGCGGCAAATCTATTTTTAGAACCAAAAGTGTAGCTGCAAATGCGAATACTGCATCGGAAAAATTTATAACCCGATTTTCGTCAATTATGTTTTCTACTTCCCCTTCTATCTTCTTTTCTTCATCTACCACTTGAGACATACATTTATCTACTCATGAATATAAATAAATGTCAATAATTGCATATGCAGCATAAATATGTGTAAACTAAGTAATGGATCAGTTGTTAATTGATGAGCTCAAAAAAGAATTCTCAGGAGATATTGAAACAGATGAAAAGACTCTAGATTCTCATTCTCATGATGCAAGCATATTCGAGTTAAAGCCTGCAGTCGTTGTTTTTCCAAAAAATACAAAAGACATAGAAAAACTTGTTAAATTTGTGACAGATAATAAGGGAAAGTATCCATCTCTATCCTTATCACCACGAGCAGCTGGTACTGATATGAGCGGAGGCTCTCTTACTGAGTCTATCATGGTTTCGTTTCAAAAATATTTCAATGAGACACCTAAGATTGAAGGCAACACAGCCGTAACCCAACCAGGAGTATTTTACAGAGACTTCGAAAAAGAAACTCTGAAACATAAACTACTCTACCCTCCATATCCATCCTCTAAAGATATTTGCGCCATGGGAGGCATCATTAACAATAATGCAGGCGGCGAAAAATCACTTCAATACGGAAAGGCAGAGGATTATATCCTTGAGATGGATGTAGTCCTGAGCGATGGCAATATGTACACCATCAAACCGCTAACCGAATCTGAGCTTATGAAAAAAATTGAAAAAAATGATTATGAGGGAAAATTATATAAAAAAATATATACTCTTATTGACAAAAACTATGATGAGATCATGAAAGCAAAACCCAATGTTTCTAAAAATTCAGCAGGATATTATCTGTGGAATGTATGGGATCGTGAAAAAAAGATATTTGATCTAACCAAACTATTTGTTGGGGCACAAGGAACTTTGGGAATTATGACTCAAGCAAAAGTAAAATTAGTACCAGTTAAAAAACATGCCGAAATGCTTATTCTGTATGTAAATGACTATAAGCATTTAGCTGAGATTGTTAATACGCTACTCCCTTATAACCCTGAAAGTATTGAAAGCTATGATGATGTAACACTTAAGTTAGCGCTTAAATACTGCGCAGATTTTACAAAAAAGATGGGAACTAAAAACAGAATCAACACGATTATTCATTTCTTGCCAGAATTTATGATGAGAGCCACCGGCAAGCTTCCAAAATTAACTATTCAGGCTGAATTTACAGGTGATGACTATGATGAGATCAAAAAAGTAATAAATGAAGTACGAGAAAAGTTAAAACCTTTAAAAATAAAATCAGTATATGCAAAAAATGAAACTGCAGAAATTAAATATTGGCTTATTAGACGCGACAGTTTTGGACTTCTAAGATCTAAAATTAAAGATATGTATGCATCCCCTTTTATTGACGACATAATTGTAAAACCTGAATATCTTCCAGAGTTTCTTCCAAAATTCATGGGTATTTTGAATAAATATCCTACAATTATTGACACTTTTGCAGGACATGTAGGAAACGGTAATTTTCACGTAATTCCGCTTGTAAAACTAACTGATCCTGAGCAGCAAAAACTCATTCCACTTATATCAGAAGAGGTATTTAAGTTAGTTGCGCAGTATAAAGGCTCAACATCAGGAGAACACAATGATGGCATGATAAGAACTCCCTATCTCCACATACAATTTGAAAATAAGATATTGGATTTATTTGAAGAAACCAAGAAAATTTTTGATCCAGAAGAAATTTTCAATCCAGGAAAAAAAGTTGGAACAAAACTTTCATACACAATGTCACACATAAGAAAAACGTGGTAGCCTAGTCTTTTGGCAGTGTATAAAATCCTTCTTCTGCCTTTTCCCACTGCTTAGGAGAGATATTCTTTACTTTTGACTTAAGCACGTATAAGCAAGAAGGATTTCCGCCAGAGTGTAGCTGCTGATAGTCATTCCTTATAAAATCAGGTAGTGATGGGTTTGTGGGCGCACTATCGGAGCAAAAATCATAATAAAAAACAGGTGGATTTGTTTTAAACATTTTTGTTCTCGCATCCGCATATAAAGGTATTGCTGGCATTACAGAAGTATACCAACTGTATCTGTATGGAGAAAAACGTTTTGCCTGCCAATAGATCATGTCATCTGCTCCATCCAAAAATAACGTATCGGTGTCATTAGATAATTCCCGCACAACATTTCCAACATTCATTACAGTACCAAAATTAGTCAAAAGCTGTTCTTGCTGATCTATCTTGTCATATAAATAAGAAGAGGGAGAAAATACAGCTATACCCCAACTAATGATTAATAATCCAAAGAGTATAAAACCTATTTTTGTGTGTTTAGCAAAAACATATGCCGCCAAGACAACTGTGATGAATAAAAACATTCCATACCACACCATTCCATGGTATGCCTCATAATATATTGTGCCAGGATCAACAATACGTATATTTGCTATACCCAAGATTCCCAATATGGCTAATGCAGTCTTCCACTTTTTTAAATAGAATTGGTAAGCAATTCCAATAATAAAAGTAACACTTAATCCAATCTGAAAAGTTCTAAATACATTTACTTTTCCTGAGAAAATAATATATATTGGATTCAAAAATATTTGAAAAAATCCTGTCCCCAATAAGCCCTTTGACTCCGCTTCACCTTTTATTGCTGTCTGCATGTTCACAGTAAGGTCGTTAAATATAAAATCCTGAAATGGGGTAACTGCAAATACAGCTAATGTAAAGAAAACAGAGACACTAATTGCGCCAATCATCTTTCTATTAACCTTACCCCACAAAAATATCACAAACAACAAACCAGCCAGCGGAATATATGGTTCTCGAAGATAGGCAATAAAAAAAGTTAAAAATCCAGCAATAAGATAGTCAAACCAAGAAAATGTTTTGTTGTGTAATTTTTCCCATACTAGCCCAAACATGTATACGGCAGCGTATGTCATAATTGACTCTGCCAAAAATCTATCACCAAATACATAAAATTTTGTAAGTTCATACATGACAACAAACACTAAACCTTGCCACGAAAATCGTTTAATAATTAGTACTCCAAAGATAAAAGAGACAAACATTATAAATTTTCTATGAATTAACACTAAATCGTAAATATTTATAGAATCATACATGCTTTGAATTGCGAATGAG
>CAYRYY010000023.1:0-545 GCA_964428715.1 uncultured Gammaproteobacteria bacterium | reverse complement strand
TATAAAAAATCTCTGAATATAATTCACGTCCGTGCTTCATGAAGTATCCTGCCATGTAATTTGCGCAGTCATCAAAACATCCAAACGCAAGAGCTCTCGTGGAAAATATCTTATAAAGTACTATATTGAAACCAACTAAAAAGAATGTAATGGCTGTTAACTTTATTGTTTGACTTAGATATTTTTGGTTTCTTTTCATTTAATACTTGTGTACAGTTTTTTTTCCTATAAAGTGCGCTACAAACAACACAGCCAGATTAATAAGAATTGGTATGCTTAATAAGCTTACTACTTTCCATGCAGAATTAATGAGGAAATTTTGTGAAAAAAGATCATAAGCTAGATTTTGAGGATTTAATCCTAACAAATACAAGATAAGAATAAATGCAACAAAAAATACTAATACGATCCATGCATGATCCATATCTTTTTTGCTAGAAAACATTGTATTACTTATAACAAACACTATGTATATGGTAGCAGCCGTTACAAAAAATGCATACCATGACGAAAAGGTTTGATGTACTGTTTGAGTTGAAAGCAGC
>CAYRYY010000022.1:12223-12441 GCA_964428715.1 uncultured Gammaproteobacteria bacterium | reverse complement strand
ATACCGCATGCCCTCTTCTCATGAGTATCGCATAAAATGATGCTACCATTCGCTCCTGATGTCCGCCTTGCAGCACAAGATCAATTACTTCTGGGCGAATATCCTTTTTAACAAATTCTTCAATGAGTGCATTTGCAGCCATTACATGCCCTGATCCGTAAGAGGCAGTGAGTAAGAGTACTTTTGGCTTCATAATGAGAGTATAGCAAATTTTGTCG
>CAYRYY010000022.1:0-12176 GCA_964428715.1 uncultured Gammaproteobacteria bacterium | reverse complement strand
ACTGCACCCCCAGCGCAGCGTACTACCACTATACGACACCCCGTAAGCCATGATTTTAACAAATAATCATCTCCTCTGCATTATTGCTATATTTTGATACATTTTACACGAGTTGAAAAATAGTAGACAAATGTTAGTATATTACTAGAATGCCAAAAGCCTCAAAATCAACATCTGTAGCCGACGGAATAGCCACAACCGCTGCCAACGCTACTGCCTCTTCCGCTCAAAGACTTGACGCAATTAATATGGCAATGGAGCAAATCCAGCGTCAATATGGAAAAGGGTCAATCATGAAATTTGGGGACGCAGCAGCCAAAATGGCCGTGGAAGTAATTCCTACAGGATCATTAGCGCTAGATCTGGCACTTGGTGTAGGCGGAGTTCCACGAGGCCGCATTATTGAAATTTTTGGACCAGAAGCAAGCGGTAAAACCACACTCTGTCTATCTATTATCTCAGAGGCTCAAAAAAAGGGCGGAATTGCTGCCTTTATAGACGCTGAACATGCACTGGATCCGCTTTGGGCTCAAACTATTGGCGTAAAACTGGAAGATCTTATAATCTCCCAGCCTGACACGGGAGAACAGGCATTAGAAATAACGGAACAATTGATCAGATCTGGCGGAGTAGATGTAATTGTAGTTGACTCAGTTGCAGCATTAGTGCCTAGAGCTGAAATAGAGGGAGAAATGGGAGATGCGGTTATGGGTATGCAGGCTCGTCTCATGTCGCAAGCACTTCGTAAATTAACAGCAGCTATTTCAAAATCCAAAACAATTGTTATCTTCACCAACCAGTTGCGACAAAAGATTGGTGTTATGTTTGGAAACCCAGAAACAACTCCTGGAGGACTCGCTCTTAAATTTTATGCCTCCATTAGACTTGATACACGCAAGATTGATACTATAAAAGATGGTGACAGGGTTATAGGGAACAGAACACGCGTTAAGATTGTAAAGAATAAAGTTTCCCCTCCATTTAGAGTTGCTGAATTTGATGTCATGGGTGGGGTTGGAATTTCCAAGGAAGGAAATATACTGGATGTGGGAATCGAGCTAGGAGCGATTCAGAAGTCAGGCGCATTTTTAAGATATGGTGATTTAATGCTAGGCCAGGGACGTGAAGCGGCCAAGGAATACTTAACAGAGCACAAAGATATTGCCAAAAAAATTGTAGATGAAGTTATGAAAAAGGCAAATGAAAACAAGCCTATGATAGCAGTGGGAAAAGACGAAACCAAAGAAAATGAAGAAGCAATTATGGAATAATCCTCGCCCAGACGACCCCACTTACGCATTTAACCGTGCATTGAGATATTTGTCACTCAGAGCCAGATCAGAAAAAGAAATTAGAGAGTATTTATCTAAGCGTGAGTTTACCCAAAGCGCTTCAAACGACGCTATTGCGCGTCTTAAGTCTCTTAAATTTTTAAGCGACGAAGAATTTAGTAAAAGCTTTGCAAGATCAAGACAAGTGTATAAAGGAAGAAGCAAGCGGTTTGTGTCTTACGAATTAAAGCAAAAGGGTGTGGAAAGCGAAACAATTGAAAAGGTTATGTCAGACTCTCAAGATGATTTACAAACTGCCAAAGAGTTTGTTGAGCGCAAAAAACGAGTATACGCATCCATGGACAAGGTAAAGTTTAAGGAAAAAATGATGCGCCTGTTGTCCTCCCGCGGCTTCAGCTTTGATATAATCAAGGCAGCACTCAATAATGAATAAACGTCATATCCAAACATCAGTAAATAATTTCATTCACTGCGGGGATGAGTACTTATTTGTACTTCGGCATAAAGACAAAAAAGTAGATGCAAACAGACTTAATTCAATTGGCGGAAAAGTAGAGCCAGGAGAAAATTATTTAGATTGCTTAATAAGAGAAACTCATGAAGAAACAGGGCTTGTGATAAAACCAGAAGACACTCAGTTCTTGGGATTATTAAAACTCGAAGGAGGATATACGGATGATTGGATTGCGGGAATTTTTAAGACTGAAGTCTTTTCAAAACACATACAGCATGGAACAAAAACTGCTGAGGGAGAATTTTTATGGCTACACAAAGACGATGTACTAACATCTGAATATGAACTAGTAGATGATTTACATCATTTATTTAGCGAGATAGTATCAGGAGAAAACACTTTTTTTGCAAATGCAGTGATTAATGAGTACGAAAAAGTGGAGAAAATAACTATCTCAAAAATTCCAAGAAAAAAAGTTTAGCGCTTTGGTGAGGACTTCTTGCGTCTTGCTTTACCTGCGTTTCCTACCTTGCGGCGCTCACGAGTACGAGGATCGCGAGTTAAGTATCCGCCATCTGATAATGTCTTATGGTGTTTTTCAGTATCCATTATATCCAATGCTCGTGCAATTCCATGAATCATTGCATCCATTTGACCTGACAATCCTCCACCCACAACTCTGGCTGAAATAATATACTTTCCGGAAGTTCCAGTCTCTTCTAAAATCTTTTTGTACTTTGATTCAAATGCAGGAGTTCTAAAGTATTCGGAAACCAACTTCTTATTTATAACAACATCTCCTCTTTTACGATCTTCCCCAAATACCTCTGCTGAAGAAGCACTATACAGTCTAACGCGTGCTACAGCTTCTCGGCGTCTTCCAACTGCTGAAACATATGCCTTACTTCCTGTTGTTTTTTTTGTGTCAATTGGTGTATTCATGATTAGTTGTTAATTTTATCTGTGTATGGATGATTCTGATCAGCGAACACATATAATCTTTTAAGCATTTGTGCTCTTAATTTGTTTTTTGGCAGCATTCCGGACACTGCATGACGAATTACTTCATTTGGCTTTTGAGCACGTACTTCTTCTAGTCTTCTCGTTCTAAGCCCTCCAGGATATCCTGAATAGTTTGTGTATAGCTTATTTTTCTCTTTAGCTCCTGTTACTTTTACATTTTTAGAATTTGTGACTATTACATAATCTCCACAATCTATGTTTTTTGCAAAATAAGGTTTACTTTTACCCATCAAAAGTTCTGCAATCTTTGTTGCACTGCGCCCCAAGATTTCATTGTTCACATCAATTACGTGCCAGTTGCGCGTGACGTCCATAGTTTTTGTTGGTTTAGTTAGATTTTGCATATGGTAAATTTTCTATTTAGCCTTTGCTTTTGCAACTGTTTTTGAAACTGGTTTTGATTTTACAACTTTTGAAGCGGTTTTGGAAGCAGGAGTAGCTGCCTTTGCTTCTTTCTTAACTGATTGTGCTTTTTCTTTTGTTTTTAAAGCATCACTCTGCAAGGTTTTAATGTCTTCAACAAACTCAAGCAACACCATGGGAGCATTATCTTTCTTGCGTCCTCCAAGTTTTATGATTCTTGTGTATCCACCATTTCTATCTTTAAAAGCAGGAGCAATAACAACTAACTGTTCTGCTGTAGCTATATCTACATGTTTTTTGAGGTATTGAAGAGTATTTGCATCATTCTTTTTTGCATGAGTTATGAGCTTTTCAATAGCGGGACGAACGGCTTTTGCCTTTGCCTCTGTTGTCTTTATTCTCCCATGAATTACAACCGCCTGGGTCAAACTTTTAAATAATGACTTGCGTTGATTTGTTGTTCTTTTTAATTTTCTACCAAATACTCGTTTTCTCATATTTTACTTTTAACTCTAATTATAAAAAATGCGTCGGTAAAGACGCATTATACACATGTATCAAACCGAAATTGTAGACAGGGTGATTTAGACAATAAACTCAATTCCCTTTTCTTTTAAGCTATCAGAGATAACTGAGAGTGATTTTGCACCCAGATTTCTGTAGTTCATAAGATCCTTTTTTGGAGTAGTTAAAAGCTGACCTACTGTTTCAATTCCAGCATTTCTTAAGGAATTATAAATTCTAGTAGGCAAGTCTAATTCGTCAACTGTCATGCGTGCTGCCTCATCAGAAAGTTTTGGAGAGGATATTACCTGCTCAACAACTACATCCTCATCTTGCTCGTATACGCGAGTGAAGTATGATACCAATATTTTACTTGCTTGTTCTAGGATAAGTGACGGAGATACTGTTCCATCTGTCCATACATCTAATACGAGCTTATCGTAATTAGTTTGTCTTCCAACACGAGTTTGTTCTACTTTGTAGTTTACTTTTGTAACTGGAGAAAAAATTGCGTCAATTGGAATAACGCCAATTGTTGAGATTTTGCGCTCTTCAGCTAGAGAATATCCAAGTCCCTTTTCAACTGTCATTTCCATTTCAAGCTTAGATTTCTTGTCTGAAAGAGATCCAAGGTAATGATCTTTATTTACAACTTCAATTCCATCTGTTTCTTCTATGTCTCCTGCTGTAACCTGTCCAGGACCTGTTATATCAAGTGTAATTTTTCCTTCTTTTTTACCTTCTGACATCTTAATACGGAGCATCTTAACGTTTAAGATAAGTTCAATAATATCTTCTTTAAGTCCTGGAAGGGTGGAAAACATGTGCTTTACGCCATTGATCTTAACTGAGGTAACGGTAGCTCCTTCAATTCCTGTGAGTAATACACGGCGAAGTGCTACACCAAGTGTGTTTCCAAAACCTGGCTCAAGCGGCTCAAAAACAAATCGTGCGTATGATTCGTTTTGGTCTTCTGTTATAACTTTAAATGTTGGATTGATCATATTCTTGACAACAATGAAGCCTTCACAATATGGCTATTGCCATATGTCAGGCTTCAACTTTTCATATTGTACTACTATCTACTATAAAATTCAATAACTAATTGATAATCTACTGGATTTGGTACATCTGCGCTTTCTGGACGTCTTAAAAGTTTACCTGTATTTTTCTTCTTTTCTACGAATGGCAAAAGAATTTTTTCGTCAGTTGCTTCTTTTTCTTCATCTTTTTTAATCATCAAGGCGTCCATTTCAATAGTGTCACCATCGGCTACTTTATATGATGGGATATTAACTGTTTTTCCATTTACCATTACGTGCCTGTGTGACACGAATTGTCTTGCCTGTGCGCGGGAATTTGCAAATCCTAATCTATATACTACGTTATCAAGCCGTGTTTCGAGTAACGACACAAGCACATCTTCAGTGTTAGCCTTTTTCTTTTGCGCTAAGTCTACATAATTTCTAAACTGTTTTTCAAGTAATCCATAAATCTTTTTAAGTTTTTGTTTCTCACGAAGCTGCAGTCCATATTCAGAAACCTTGCGTCTTCCTCTTTTTCCATGGATTCCAGGAATAGCGGTTAGTCTTCTTTCCAATGATGGAGAATTCTTTTCAAGAATGTTTACTCCTTCAAGTCTTGCTAATCTATGTTTTGGTCCTGTATATCTTGCCATATATTAAACTCTCCTCTTTTTCTTTGGTCTTGTTCCGTTATGTGGGATTGGAGTTACGTCTGCAATCATAGAAATCGTCAATCCAGAATTTCTCACAGCACGCAGCGCAGCATCTCGTCCACTTCCAGGACCTTTAATATAAACCTCTACGTTTTGAAGTCCAACCTCTTTTGCCTTTTTAAGTGCCTCATCCACAGCCTGAGTTGCTGCAAATGGCGTCGATTTTCTTGTTCCTTTATACCCCATATTTCCTGAAGAACTCCAAGAAACCGCATCTCCACGCTCATTTGTCACAGTTACCAATGTGTTATTGAAGGTTGTACTCACATACAAACGTCCATTTCCTGTAATAACTGTCTTTTTAACTTTTTTTCCTTTTGAAACTGGTTTTGCCATTTTTTTAAAACTCCTTTATTATTTCTTTGTTGCTGCCATCTTTTCTGCTAATTCTTTTTTGATTGCGCCGATGGTTACACGCTTTCCTCTTTTTGTTCTTGCATTTGATCTAGTTCTTTGTCCTCTTGCAGGCAAGTTTCTTGCGTGTCTTAATCCTCTATATGAATTGATATTTTTAAGACGCTTTATGTCCTCAAAAATTTCACCCCTTAAATCTCCTTCAATTTTAACTGTATCAAGCGCTTTCTGAATTTTAGTTAGTTCTTCCTCGGTTAGGGTGTTTGTGCGTCTTTCAGGTTTAATATCTGCGCGCTCAAGCACTCCTATCACATTAGAAGGACCAACCCCATAAATATAGGTTAGTGCAACATCAATTCTTTTTCCGTCTGGTATATTTACTCCTGCAACACGCATAATAATTAATTTCTATGTCTTAAGATAATTCTTCCTTTTGTTTTGTCGTAAGGTGTCATTTCAATCTTGACCCTGTCTCCTGGCAAAATTTTAATGAAATGAATTCTCATTTTACCTGACAAGTGACACAACACAACTCTTCCCCCGTCAATTTCTACTCTAAATAATGTATTGGGCAAGACCTCTTTTACAATTCCGTCAATTTCTATACTTCCCTGATGCGTCATAACAAAACAAAACCCATACTCGAATTACTCGAGCATAGATGTCTGTATATTCTATCAGACTACCAATCTCAAATCAAGGCTATAGTTTCCCCGGGAAAACGGGTTAATAAACGAGGGCCTTTTTCAGTTATAACAATTGTACGCTCAAAAACTCCAGAAAGTGAACCGTCCTTGGAAACTATTGTCCAATCGTCACTTCCCTCAAATTCTACGTCTCTTTTACCCATGTTGTAAATAATTTCAATAGCAATTGCCATGCCAGGCACAAGTAGTGGGGTTTTTTCTATTTTTGAACTTAAGTAACCTGGAATTTGCGGATCCTCATGAAGCTGTCTTCCAACACCGTGACCTACGAGGGAGCGTACTACTGAAAATCCATTTTTGTGTTCTATGATTTCCTGCATGGATTTCGATATGTGTCCAACTCTATTTCCCGGAATTGCAGCCCGTATTCCTGCAAACATCGCAGACTTTCCAGCCTCCAAAAATCTATAAATATCTTTATTGTGTGTTTTCCCTACAACAACAGTTTCAGCCATGTCAGAATGAAAACCATCTAAATATACTCCGCAGTCGACGGCAATGATATCTCCCTCTTTAAGCTTCCTATCAGTGGGTATTCCATGTACCACCACGTCATTAGTTGCAACACAGGTTGCATGCTTATACCCATCGACCTTTTTGAACCCAGGAAAACCGCCAAGTTCAAGAATTTTGGCATCAGCAAATGAATCAAGCTCTAGTTCGGTTACACCTGGTTTTACCTTTTTAAGTGTTTCAGCCAAAACTATCCCAAGTATTTCGCCCGCACGATCCATTATTTTTATTTCCTCTGGTGTTTTAGTATTACTTTTCATTGTTTTGATTAATCGCATTCATTATATCAGCTTGAACCTCTTCAATGCTTTTTTCTCCATTAATTTCTGACAAAACTCCCAAATCTCGATAATGTTTTAGCACTGCTTCACGATCATGGTCCTGAATCTCCCGCCTCTCATGCACTATTTCAAATGTGTCATCAGAACGCCCCCGCTTTTCCCTAGCCAACTCAAACCTTTTTCTCATTTCTTCTTCTGATATATTTATAGACACTACTGAATGAATCTTCATATCTTTTCCGTGAAGGTACTCTTCGAGATATGTTACGTCTTCAGCGCTTCCCGGAAAATTATCTAATATAAAGTCTCCATTTGCTTCTTCCATTTTTGAAACTAAAAGGGGAAATTTAATAGAATCAGGCAGGTGTTTACCTTGCATACTATACTTTTGATATGCTTCCTCAAATATTCTGTCCTTTCCGCGGGCATCTCTAATTAAATGTCCCATTGAAAATCGAGGAATTCCCCCAAGAGATTTTTCAAGAATTCCTCCTTGGGTTTCTTTACCTGATAATGGAGGTCCAATAAGCACATATATGTTTTTCATTTTATAAGTTTTGCGTGTAACGTGTTCAGCTTTTCTTCAAACTCAACTTGTGTTCCATTATTTTCCACAAAGTAATCAGATAGTGAAAAACAATAAGCAACCTGAAGTCCGGTTTCTTTTTGTCCCAATCCCAAATCTCGGCAGTCTAGTTTGTAAAAAAGTTCAGGCGTTAATTCTTCACGTCTCTTCATTTTCTTAAGCCTTTCAAGGCGCACTGGCCTATCTGCAATCACTCCAACTAGTGTAAACTCAGCCTCTTTTTTTAATACATCTATTTCACCAATGTTTCTTATCCCGTCAATTACAAATTTTTGGTGGTCAGAGTCTTTAACTGACTCTACTGCAATTTTAGCCAAAACTCCTTTTCCGTATTTCTCTCTCCACTCATTTCCTATGTCCTGCAGTAATTTTCTGGTAATTCTTTTAACACCCCGCTTTTGTGCTTCTAATTCTAGGAATGATGATAGGGTTAGCTTTTCATATCCATGAGATTCAAAGAAAGCAGCGGCTGTTGTCTTTCCACTTCCGAATGTTCCCGTTATTCCAATAATAAGAGGGTGAGGCATGTTATGGGTTTAAATCTTTCAAGATCTCAGCTGTAATATCTTCTATATTTTTCTCTCCATCTATCTCAAGCAGTTTTCCTTTTTGCCTGTAGTAATCGATAACAGGCTCTGTTAACGTGTGGAATAATTCAATCCTCTTTTTAAGTGCCTTTAGTGTGTTGTCTTCACGCACTCCTTCTTCAACCCGATCAGCCAACCTCCACAAAGCTTCTTTGTCCGACACGCGCAGGTATATAACTCTTTCGACGCCATTTGGAAATGCTTCTGCCTGGGGCACTGTACGAGGAAATCCATCAAGAATATATCCTTTTTCGTACTCTGAATGCGAAAGATACTCAACTACTATTTCTAAGGTTTTGTCATCAGGTATCAAATATCCTGCATTCATAGTCTCCTTAATGTATCTTCCAAGAGGAGTTTTTTCTTTTGCCATCTCGCGAAAAATGTGGCCTGATGACAAATAAGGAATACCAAGTTTTTCAGATAGTAAATTACCCTGTGTGGATTTTCCACTTCCCTGAATTCCGATCAATATAAGCTTCATATAGTATCTACTTTAAAAATTTCTCGTAATTTCGCTGCACCATCTGCGTATCTAATATCTTAACAGTTTCAATGACAACTGATACAACTATTAAAATGCTTGTGCCTCCAATTAATAAATTCTGGTTTTGTACCACAATATGAACAAGACTTGGCAAAACCGCTATAAAACCTAAAAAGAGTGCACCTGCAAGAGTAATTCGAACGACGATATAGTTTAGAAATGAGGCAGTAGCCTTCCCAGGACGAACTCCCGGAATAAACCCGCCATACTTTTGAATATCCTCGGAAATTTTTGTAGGATTAAAGACAACCGCTGTATAGAAATAGGTAAATCCTACAACAAGCAGGAAATAAAACACATTATATAAAACACCTGTAGGACTGAAGTAGGTTGCAATATTTGTTCCAAGATCAGCAAGAGATGGGTTTCTACTGGTTATAAAAAAGTTAGCCAAAATTGAAGGGAGTAAAACGAGAGATACAGCAAAGATAATTGGAATAACACCTGCCTGATTTAGTTTTAAAGGAAGATGAGTTGACTGACCGCCAAACATTTTGCTTCCCCTCACTCTTTTTGCATAAAAAATAGGAACTTTTCTAATCGCCTCGTTGACAGTAACAACTCCTGCCGTAACAGCTACTGCCATGGCTGCAATAATACCAATATTAATAAGCTGTTCATTGGTAACAGTTGAAACAGTTTGCACAAAAAATGTAGGCATCTGCCCCACAATTCCTGCAAAAATCAGAAGAGAAATTCCATTTCCTAACTTTTGCTCAGTAATTAATTCACCAATCCACATGGCAATCATAGTTCCAGCAGTTAACATGAGAACAAAAGACGCAATCCCCATGATGTCAAGAGTTGTAATGATATTTTGACTTCTTAAAAGCGCATACATACCAACTCCCTGCACGAGAGCTAAGGGAATTGTAAGATAGCGAGTGTATTGATTGATCTTGTGTTTTCCGTATTCTCCTTCTTTGGCTAATGCTTCAAGCTTAGGAAATACTACGGTTAATAGCTGCATAACTATGGATGCGTAAATGTAAGGACCAAGACCTAAAGCTAAGACTGAAAAGTTAGCAAGAGTTCCACCTGAGGTAAGATTCAAAATTCCAAGAAGTTGGTTTTGAGCAAAAAGAGATTTTAGCTGTGCGACATCTACTCCAGAAACTGGAATGTGCGCAAAGATTCTGAATACAAGGAAGAGAAACAGTATTATGAGTATCTTCCGTCTTATATCTTTATCTTTAACGCAATTTTTAAGAGTAGTTAAAAATTGGTTCATACAGTAACGCTGCCGCCCGCTTTTTCAATCTTTAGAATTGCACCTTTTGAACAAGGCAAGGAAACAGTTAAGGCTTTACTTAACTCTCCACTTCCCAAAACTTTTATGCCATGCTTTTTTGCCTGTTTTGCATTTGCCAGATTGTTTTTTATAACAAATTCTACATTAACGATAGATTTTGCAGGAAGTACCTCAAGCTTTCCTACATTAATAAGTACTGGATCATTTACAACCATTTTGTTTCTGCCTTTTCCTCTCAGAAATGGAAGTCTTTTGATTAATGGAAGCGCTCCACCTTCAAAGGACAACTTAATATCCCGTCTTGCTTTTTGACCTTTTGTTCCTCTTCCCGATGTTTTAACGCGTCCAGATCCGTGTCCGCGCCCTACACGTCTTAAACTAGTTGTTGTTGTTTTTGGTAAATTATGTAATTCCATTTTTTCTCCTTTAATTATACTTTTACTTTTGAATCAGCATCAATTTCAGATAACTTCGTTAATGCTTCAAATGTTGCTTGTGCATTTCCTGATTTGTTGGATGATCCCAAAATCTTGGATGATATATTTCTAATTCCTGCGGCCTCCACTACACTTCTAATAGCACCTCCTGCAATAATTCCTGTACCTTTTGGAGCTGGCTTAAGCAAAATTTGCGCAGCCCCCTTTTTGACTCTAATTCTGTGCTGAATAGTTTCATTGTGAATTGGAACAGAGATCATTCGGCTTTTTGCGTAAAGTATTGCTTTTGCAATAGCAGCAGCCACATCTCCTGACTTGCCTAATCCAAGGCCAACTTTTCCTTGTCTGTCTCCAACAACAACAAGAGCTGCAAAGCGTACTTTGTTTCCACCTTTTGTCTTTTTAGAAACACGACTTACTTGAATTACTTTTTCGTCCATTTTTTCAAAATTGTGATCCATAATTTTTTATTGCTTAAAACTGCAATCCTCCTTTTCTTGCTCCATCCGCAAACGCTTTCACACGTCCGTGGTATCTATATCCACCCTTATCAAATACAACCTGTTTTATTTTCTTCTCAGTTGCTTTTTCTGCAATTAAAACTCCCAAATTTTCTGCCTTTACAATTCTTGTTCCTGCTGCATCCTTTAATTCTTTCTCGTTCACTGACACAAGCGTTGTGCCCTTAGAATCATCAATAATTTGTGCATAAATTTTAGTATTTGATCTAAATACAGATAATCTAGGCCACGTTTTTGCTTCCATAACACGTCGTCTGGTTCTTTGCGTTCTTCTTTTGATTCTTTGCCTTTTTATTTTTTCTTCTCTAGTTTGCATAGATTTTCCTCCGAAGGAGACAAGCTCCGCTTATTTTCCTCCTACTGCTTTTGCTGCTTTTCCTACTTTGCGTCTTATTTTCTCTCCTGCATATTTTATACCTTTGCCTTTGTATGGGTCAGGAAGTCGTACTTTTCTAATTTTACTTGCAACATCTCCTATGATAGCACGATCAATTCCAGACACTGAAATGAGTCCTGCGTCCCCCGTTGCAATAGTTATGCCCTCAGGAGGAGTAATGCGCACTGCATTTGCATATCCTACGTTTAGCACTAAATCGCGTCCTTCAATTTTTGCTCTGTATCCTACTCCTGATAACTCTAAGTTCTTTGTAAAACCGGCTGACACTCCAGTTACCATATTTGACATGAGCGCTCGAACTAGTCCTACATATTTTTCCATATCTGAACTTTCATTTAGCTTTTTAACTTTTGCTTCTTTATCTACTATCTCAACTGTAATTCCATGAGGCATTTTAAGTTCTAAATTGCCTTTTGGTCCAGATACCTTTAAAATTCCAGATTCCACTAAAACAGTAACTCCATCTACTACAGGCACAACTTTTTTTCCAACATTATTAGCCATATTTTATGCTATCTCACAAAGAAGTTCTCCTCCAACTCCTTTCTTGAGTGCCTCCTTTCCTGTCATAACTCCACTACTGGTTGAGAGTACTGATATTCCAAAGTTTCCTGCAATCC
>CAYRYY010000021.1:8329-12973 GCA_964428715.1 uncultured Gammaproteobacteria bacterium | reverse complement strand
TGCTCAGATGCTTCATACACTTTCAAATCAGCAATCAAATCTGTAATATTTCCATCCATTAAAGATGGGAGGTTGTGATATGACTTATTAACGCGGTGATCAGTGAGTCTATCTTGCGGAAAATTATACGTTCTTATTTTTTCAGCCCGCATCCCTTTTCCTACCTGAGTGCTCTTAAGTTCTCCTATCATTTCATCCCGTTTGGCCAGTTCCAGTTCCCACAATTTTGCACGCAGTACTTTCATAGCATTTTCGCGGTTTTGATGCTGCTGCCTCTCATCCTGACAAGTAACCACAATTCCTGTTGGAACATGTTTAAGGCGCACTGCGGTAGATACTTTATTAACGTTTTGTCCTCCATGCCCCCCAGCTCTATAAGCTTCAAACTCTATGTCATCTGGATTTATATGCAAATCCACATCTTCCAGCTCTGGCAGTACTGATACTACTACAGTGGATGTATGAACGCGTCCGCGTTTTTCTGTTTCTGGAACTCTTTGAACCCGGTGAACGCCTGCTTCATACTTAAATGCCTCAAAAGCACCGCGTCCTATGATTTTTATCGTGTATTCATCCATGAGTTCTGTTCTGTAACCTTTTAGCTGTGCAAACCGTTGGTACATGCGGAGTAACTCATTTGCAAATATTTTGGATTCGTCTCCTCCAGCAGCTCCCTTTATTTCCAAAATCGCGTTTCTGTGATTTAAATCGTCTCTGGCAGCCTCAGTTTGCGCTGCACTCATAGTCATTTGATTAGCAGACCCCTCAAGTGCCATAAGCAGCGCATTTTTTTCCTCCTGAAGCCGTTGTAGCTCATCTTTCACCAAATCTGCCATTTCAGGATCAGCCGTTAACATTTCCTGTGTTTCGCGGATTTTTTGATCTAGTTCTATAATGTGCTGTTGTAGTGGATCCATATGAGTAATTATACACGATTCGTTTTGTACCGAATGCGAAAGAGGAACAAGTAATCCGTTACTGTTTTTTGAGGGCGGCTAACATTTCTTTAAGGGTTTTAGGACCTGTGTCTTCTTTGATATCTTTTTCTTTTTTAACCACAATTTTTTTAGCGTCCACTTTTTTCTGGAATTTTTCAATTCTAGACGCAGTATCTACAAACTTCTGTGTACCTGTATAGAATGGGTGACAGTTGTAGCACAATTCTACGTGAATTGTGTCCTTTGTTGAACCCACTTGAAACATATTTCCGCAGGAGCAGATGACCTGTGCTGTTTCGTTATATTTTGGATGTCCTTGTGCCTTCATAAGTATCTATTATACCTTTTTTAACAAGGGTAATCAACCGTGAATAATACCTGCTTATTTGGGATGATATTTCTAATTTTTGATAGTTTTTTTTGGATTTGATAGAAAAATATGTATAATCACATCAATGAATATTGAAAAACGCATTATGTCTCAATTTAGTGATGGTTCTGGGTTTGGGAGTAGGAGGAGGGTGTCACAGCTTCCTATAGATCCAAAAAATTGGGACAATGATGCATACGCAAGAAGCATATTAGAGTCTGCCAGAAGAAGAGCTGCAAGAAGGGGTCCAAACTGGACACGTTTCCAGGACGTTAATCCATCTGAAAATACAAAAACTTCGGGTCAAGCACCAGTAGAACCCGTGGGGAATGTGAATGCGAATGGTTTACCCAAATTACCTGATAAAAATGTAGCACCTAGAAGAGGCAAAGCATCAGATCAGGTTCTGGTAAATGGGGAGGCAATAAAAAGACTCAGAGGTGAGCGCCCTATGAGAGTGATAGCGATTGGATCGGGTACAAGTACTGCTTGGATTTCTTTCTTGGAAACAGGAAGGAGTAATAGTACGGGTAGTAAAACTGCAGAAAAAATAGCAAAAGCGCTAGGTGTGAGTGTTGATGAGATTTTACAAAAGTAATTACCTTTTTTTGATGAGTTTGTGGAATGGGTGATAGTGAAGTCTGCCCTCGGCAACAAAAATTCCAAGAAACACAAGCACTGAGCCTATTACAAAATGAACATTTGGTGTTTCTCCAAGCAGTGGATAAGCAACTAAAATTGCTACAACTGGATCCATATACACAAACAAGCCTACATCCTCTACGGGCATATATTTTATAGCCCAGGTGTGCAGATAATATCCTACGCCAGATGACAAAAACGCTCCAAAAAGAATTCCAATAATTACCTGGCTATTGACTATTGGTAAAAAACCTACGCGTTGGATTTCATCAAAAAACATGGGTAGAAAACCTACTGTACCTATCAAAAATGACCAAAACACAAGCGTTATAGGGTCATACCTTTTAATAATCTTTTTAAGTAAAATCGCGCTAATTACGCTTCCAAACATGGCTAGTATAAAAAACACATTTCCTAAAAGAGATGTGTCAAACCCTTTTTCAATGCTTGGAATAACCACAATTACCAGTACTCCAAGTAATCCTATGAGTCCTCCTATAATTGTTTTCTTGTGTAGTTTGTCTTTTAGGAATAAGAAACCAAACAGTATTATAAAAAGGGGAGCAGAGGAGGCTATGATAGGTGCATTAATGCTGTCTGAAAATTCCAGTCCCAGGAAGAAAAAGCTGATGTTAATAGTTATTCCTGTCAAAGCGATTATGAATACTGCCAAAAAATCTTTTGGATATATTTTAAATTTCCCCTTTACAAATGGGAGCACAAGAAGTGTTGATAGGCCAAAGCGCAGTACAGCAAGTGTAAATGGAGGAGTGCTTTCTAGCGACCATTTGAAAATTGGGGCCGCGGCTCCCCAAATAATATTGGCTATGATTAAAGCAAAAATTGCTTTTTGCAGTGTTGTTAATTTCATGGGCAGAAAAGAGTTATGCTAGCATTTGTATGGCGTCGCCTAGCGCTACCGTTTTTTGTTCTCTGGTGTCCAGGGCTTTTATAGTTACCACGCCTTTTTCTTTTTCTTCAGGGCCTAGAACTACCATATAGGGAATTTGTTTTTTGATTGCATACTTTAATTGTTTTTCCATTTTAGCTGTAGGATCCAGATAGAGCTCTGTGTTAATTTTGTTGTTTCGCAGCTCATTGGCTATTTGCAAAGAATCGGGCAGAAGCAGTTCATCGAACACTGTAACAAGTACTTTGGTAACTGATGGATTAATTTTCAGCAGATTTTGGGAATCAAGAGCTTCCATAAGCCTATCAAATCCAAATGCAAATCCAACTGCTGGTACAGAACTGCCTGAGAACATCCCAATCAAATTATCGTATCTTCCGCCTCCGCCCACAGATCCTGCATCATATCCTTCAATTTCTACTTCAATAATAATGCCAGTATAATAATCCAGTCCGCGTGCCAAAGTTGGTTCAAAAATAACGCGCGGGTCGTTTACTTCTTGTAGTACATCAGAGATGCGTGGTGTTTCCTTGGAATTTCTAACAGTATCCAGAATTGTTTCATCAATCTCTTTGGATTTTAGCTCGAGCTTTACCCCATCTTCGCCAATTTTTTTGAGCTTATCAATAATAATAATTGCTTCCTTAGGAATGTCTTTGAATGTTGCGCGGTCATTTATGAGGATCTTGAAGTTTTTAAATCCTAGACGCTCCATGCTTGCAATAGCTACTTTAAGTATTTCAGAATCAGCCTGAGCAGAATTTACTCCAGTTATGTCTATATCGCATTGTAAAAATTCTCTAAATCGTCCTTTTTGTGTGTTTTCTCCTCTAAATACATTAGATACTTGATATCTTTTAAAAGGAGAGGGGAGTATCTCACCATATTGAGCTACCACACGAGCCAAAGGCACTGTCTGGTCATACCGCATGGCGACACGTCTGTCACCATTATCGGTAAATTTATACATAAGCTTGTCTCCCTCATCCCCATATTTGCCCATGAGTATTTCTTCATACTCCAAAACTGGTGTTTCTAGGGGCTCAAAGCCATAGGACTCAAACACCTTTTTTAAAGTGTCTATGACATAGGTGCGTCTTCGTGCCTCAGTAGGCAGGAAATCCCTAAATCCTTTCAGTGTTTGAATATTTTGTCCCATAGATTTGATACTACCATGTTTTAGCTTTTAGGTACAGATGTTTTTATATATAGCACTCTCCCTGTGTTTTCTTGATCTAGTGCATTTTGTATCGCTCCAGTTGGATAGAGTACGCCCCTGTCGGCAATAACAAAAGGTCCTAAAACTTGTTGCATATCAAACCGTTTTGCAACGGCCACCATAGGACTTTCTGAATTCGTACGCATTACAAGCGGAAGTCCTTTTTCAGCCGCTGCATTCACCATTATATTTGCAAACATGTTACTCATTCCTTGACCTCTATACTCGGGTACCACACCAGTCTCTGAAAAGTAGAAAAACGTGTCAGTTATGCCGTTTTCACTCAGTACATTTCTGACAGAATCTCGTCCTTTTTCAGTTTTATATTTTTCCTCTAAAAAACTTTCAACGGTCGTTGGAAATCCCCACACAAATCCTATTGTTTTACCCGTTTCATTTTTTTGCACTTCCACAACAGCACCTGCTTTATTAACCTCTTTTGCAATAGAGGCAAGCGTCTCAGTTCTTGGATAAAATGGTGTCAGCATCGCCTCATTTGGGCACGGACAGAGGTCTTGACCGCGTGCCTCCAGTCCAAAGCTTTTGTCGCACGCATCCCCAGAGC
>CAYRYY010000021.1:0-8319 GCA_964428715.1 uncultured Gammaproteobacteria bacterium | reverse complement strand
CTCATTCCAGGGTGGCCCTGCAAATACTACTTCATATGTTCTTGCTAATTCATTCATATTTTATTCCCTCCTTTCAAGCCACAAAAAAACCGCCAGCTCGGCGGTTTATGCACTTTAGTTTTTTACCACTAAATTACACCGCCGGTTGTGCGGTGTGTGAGTGATTTAAATTTTTACAATTGTTTTCCATAGAGTCTTTTAATTACTAATTTGTACCCATCCATGCCGTGCTCCAGCCATTTAGAAATACGAGCTATGGTTGTGCTGCTCATTCCTGTTTCAGATTCAATTTCTACATATGTCTTTTTGGCGGATAACATTTGAGCAACCTTCCACCTATTGCTAAACTCTTTCAATTCCTCGGCTGTTAAAAGATCACGCAGGAATGCATTCAGTTCTGACTCATCTTTTAAAGAGAGGAGAGCCTTATACAATTCTTTAGTTTTGTGATCCGGTTCAAATTTCACTTTAGTTTGATAAAGTATAATACTTTAGTTTACTAAAGTCAATAGTAATGGGGTTTGACCTGCACTTTAAAGTCCAGGGAGTATTTTGCCCTTTACAATAGGTTCTTCAGAGCCGAGCTGTTTGATTCTAGATTGGACCAGTTCATAACTATCGCGTTGGTGTTCAGTTAGTAAATGGATTTATTTAATTCTAACGTGCGTCCAGTTGGGTGGTGTTGCTTTTAGCACGCTTTGTAGTAATTGCTCTGCTTTTTGTCTTTCTTGCCTGAATCTGACCTCAATTTCTGCTGGCTTTCCTTTGTCTGTTAATTTAATCATGCTTAGAATTTCACCCACACGTACAAGCCTGCCATTGTTTGCCACAGGTCCGATACGTTCTTCGATATATGTGTCAACTAGGATTCTGAAATCATTCAATCCCCCTGTGTCTTCTGGATAATAGAGTTCAAGGCCGTTATCGTGCTCTCCAGCTGTAAAATGGACAGGCACGCCAAAGACCGCTGAAATATCTTGAGTAGCCGTAAGAACCCGAGGAACTGTTTTCATGGCAATAAGACCTGGATTGAGAAAAAGACCCTGTTCTTCAGGCATAGATGTTACTGCTTTACGTTCATGTGTCATCCTATAATTTTATCACTTTTCCTTGAATTATCAAGGTTACTTGCGCAAAAATGTCAGGATTTTGTCCCTTTTAGGTCAAGAAAGATTCTAAAAACCTGAGATAATGTTTTTTTAATGCTATGCCAACACCAGAAGCAGGTCCACAATCACATCTATTATCACAAAGAAGAGAAGCGCGCGTGGGTGCGCGTCAATCATGGCACAATGACCCTGAGATGAGATTTGAGGCGCAAGCTCAAATTCCATTTCTTCATGAAGTTCTCCCAATCGATCAGCTTTTAGAAAGAAAAAGTGAGCAGGGATTGAAGGTTCACTTGGTAATCCCTACCTTAAATGAGGGAACAAATCCGCAGACAGGTCTTAGTTCAGTTGGTAAAACTATTGATAGACTTGAGGGATTAAGACGTGTAGGGTTAGTGGATAATGTGACCGTATACGACAGCAGCTCTGTTGATGACACTGAAGCAGTTGTTCGTGCGCGTGGAGTTGATTTTCAGAGAACTTCTGATATTTTGGAGCAGCATGGAATGGATGGAATTAGAGGAAAAGGAGCTAATTTGTGGGCATCAGTATTGGCGCATCACAATCCAACGGATCTTTTGATTTTTGCAGATGCCGATTTTAATGCAAAACCATCACAAATTCAGGCAATTGTTTCTCCTCTCATAGAAGACGAAGCCGTTCAGCTTTCCTTATCTATATTTGAGCGCAAAACCCGACAGGGTATAAAAGGTGCTGATGCTCCTTCTGTCCAGGGGGGGCGTGTTACAGAATTACTGTGGAAGCCTTTAGTAGGTGCTTATTTTCCAGAAGTTAATGGTTTAATTCAGCCTATTGCAGGATTATATGCAGGACGCGGATCATCACTTGCAGAATCATATTTTCCTACCGATTATAGGGTAGAAACGGCTTTAGTAATAGATGCATTAATGAAGTATGGTGAGCCTGGAGTGTCCCAAGTTTATTGCGGAATTAAAGATCAGGAAGGGCAGACTATAGATAATTTAGGGAAAATGGCTACTCAAATAACACATGAGTCTATGTCAAAGGCACAGCAGTATGGTCGCGGATTTTTGCAAGAAGGATTATTGCAGCCGTCAAGAAGACTTGTGCAGCATCCCATTCACAGAAATGGTCATGCAGTGATTGGAGAAAATACTTATGACTTGCAGTTTGTTAACCTACCAGCTCCAGCAGATCTTTTGAGGAGTAACTAAGCTTACTTAAGCCACATGGTTTGATAAGGTTGAAGTTTCACATCAGTTGTATTTTCCAGTGAACTGTTTTCTAAAATATCTGTGTATTTTGTATTCCCCAATACGCTTGAAAGGTCAAGAGATATAGGCTCAGAAGTCACATTTGTTACTGAAAAAAGCTTGTTTTGGGCACTATGTCTTTCTATGACAAATACACTGTCGCCTGCGCTGTGAATTTTTTGATTAACCAGCGGATTAAATAATGGCTCCGCAGTTCTTATTTTAAGAAGTTTTGTGTACTGAGAGTAAATAGAGTAATTTACAGAACTTGAATCAGCTAATGAGTTTGAAAGAGCAGTGTAATCAAATTTTTCTCTATTAATTGCGCGGTTATATTTCAGTGTTTCAACACCTTTCGTCCAGTTTTGCGCTCCTATAATACTGTTTAAGTAGATTGCGGGTACTCCCTGCATAGCCATCTGAATTGTTTGGGTCGCTAAGAATGCGTCAATATTTCCATTTAAAACACTGAAATATACACAATTTAGTTCATATGGTTTTTTACCCTCAGGTGTATCCCTGAAATTCACTTTGCCCCCAGCCTTTAGTACAGAATCAGCAAGGTTATTTATGTCCTCAATTGGTACAATTCCGTGAAGAGGTGTTACGCCAATTCCATCATGAGAGGCTGTGAAGTTAAAGAATGTTGTTTTGTCTCCAGGAGCTGCTAGTGTTTGTGCCCATTTGGTAAGTTCAGATGAATTTGAAGAAAGCATGGTGTGGAGTAAGAGAGGGGGGAGGGTAAAGTTATACACTAAATGCGCCTCATCATCACCATTTCCAAAATATGAAATATTATCTTTATGCGGCACATTTGTTTCTGTAATAATCCAGACGTTCGGTGCAACTTCATTTATGACATCTCTAAAAAGTTTTACCACTTCGTGAGTTTGGGACAAATGGATAGATGAAGTGCCCAGGGTTTTCCATAAATATCCAATTGCGTCCAATCTTATGATTTTGGCACCATTTTCTATGTAGAAAAGCAGAACGTTAATCATTTCCAGCAAAACTTCAGGATTTTCAAAATTTAGATCTATTTGGTCATCAGAAAAAGTAGTCCATACATATTTAGAGCCTTTTTTTGTTTCAAAAAGTGTTAAAAGAGGGTGAGTTCTGGGTCTAAACACAAGAGATGTATCAACTTTATTGTCAAATGCTATGAAAAAGTTTTCGTATTCTGGATTTCCTTTCAAAAATTCTTTAAACCATTCACTGTGCTGTGAAGTGTGATTTATAACCAAATCAAACATGAGATCAAAATCTTTTGCAATACGCGACACATCCTCCCATGTTCCAAATTCTTCTTTGATTTTGTAGTAATCAATTACTGAGAATCCGTCATCAGACGAATATGGGTAGAATGGCAGGAAGTGAACAGTATTAATGTATCCTTTAATAAATTTGTTGAGAAACTCATGCATAGTTGGTAGAGTTTTTTTGTCTCCATCATGTACATGGTCCGCATACGTTATAAGAATTGTGTCTTTTTCAGAAAATGAGAGCTTTTTAGAGGACAAATGCGGATTTTTAACTTTAAAATCGTTTGCAATTTGAGTCAGTGAAGTTGCCACAGCAGGAAAGGAGTCGGGGTAAATAGTCTGCAGTCTTTTTTCAAATACCTTGTTCATGAATGTAGATTATTTTATCATATTTTATCTAAAACTGATATAATGCAAGCATGAGTTTGCCCAAAGAATCACGTCCTCCTGAGGTCTTAAATCCGCGTAAAATAGTCGTGTTTACTGATGCAGACGGAACACTCATTGACCACAAAACATATTCATTTGATAGTGCCAAACCTGCACTTTCTGAGGCAAAAGTAGCGGGTGTTCCAATTCACATAGTTACCTCAAAAACTTTTGCAGAAGTTGAAGCATTGGAGGAAAGACTTGGAATTCTAGGAAACGCTCCGTTTTCCGTTGAGAATGGTTCAGCCAATTATATTCCAAAGGATTATTTCCCATTTGATATACGTGCGGTATTGCCTCAAGCACACATTGAATCAAGAGGCTCATATAATGCTGTGATATTTAATAAGCCATATGCTGAAACGCGAGCAGCCTTGAATACGGCTTCTCAAGCCGCTGGTGTGTCAATTCACGGAATAGGGGATATGAGTGCTGAGGAGTTTGCACAGACAACAGGACTTTTGATTCCAGATGCACAGCGAGGTAAAAAACGAGAGTTTCAGGAGGGATTTTTAATACGGGACGAAACAGATGAGAGTAGGGAGGCTATAAGTCGGGAACTTTCAGATTTAGGCTTTCAAATGGTAAGCGGTGGACGATTTCATCATGTTTTAGGCGGTGGATCTAAATCGGAGGCTGTGGCGAGTATGATACGTCTATATGACAAAAAATTTGGAGGACGCGCTTTAACTGTAGGAATTGGGGATTCTCAAAATGACTTGGAGTTTATACAGCTTTGCGACAAAGGATTTTTGGTGTCCAACCCTCACTCAATTTCAAAAAATATGCATTTGGAGCAGGTAGAGCAGGTACCACTTGAAGGGCCTGCAGGTTGGAATTCTGTTGTTCTGTCATTGCTGAAATAAGTTAAAAATTTATGAGCGATTCACTTACTGACATAAAAGATTCATTTATAGAAGAACTTGTTTTGGCCAATGCTGGAAAACCCTCAAGCCTTCCATTCATAGTTCACGAAATGCCTGAATTTTCGCTGGTTTCAGAAGGAGAAGTTTTTCAAGTAATTATTATAGGTGGCACATTTTCCATAAGTGCGATTGTTCAAAAAAACGCTAAGTCTTGTTCTGTAGTATCCCAAAACGCCTCAACACTTCCTGGTTTTGTAAATAAAGAAGATTTTTTTCTTTTTATAGAACAAACAGTTGATGAAAGTGTGCAAGCAATTGCCTTAAACTTTGCATTTCCAATTATTCCAGTATTTGAGAATGGCAAGCTTGATGGAAAGCTGCTCAGGGGTACAAAAGGGCACACATTTAGAGGAGTAGTAGGAAGTAAAATTGGACATGTTATAGAAGAATTTATGTGGGAAAAGAAAAAAAAGAAGATTCAGGTGTCTGTGGCAAATGACACTGTGTGTTTGTTGTTGTCTGGTTTGGAAAAAGCTCCATGGGAAAAGTTAGGCGCAGGAATTGTTGGAAGCGGCATGAATTTTGCGTTTTACCTGGACCAGAATAGGTTAGTCAATTTGGAATCTGCGGATTTTGACAAATTTGACCAATCTACTACCGGGGTTGAAATTGATCGAGATTCTGCAAATCCTGGAAAATCAAAATACGAAAAAGAAGTTGCGGGTATTTATCTCTATAAACACTACAATCTCTTATTAAGATCAAAAAATATTACGTCTCCGTCTGTAAAAACTACGCAGGAGTTAGATCTCATTGCGCGAGAGAGTTCTTCTGAGGAGCATAAAATAGCAAAAGAGCTTTTGGAAAGATCTGCAAAATTAATAAGTTGTCAGATGGCAGCCATTATGGAGTATAGAAAAACAGATATGGTTTTTGTTATGGAAGGAAGCTTATTTTGGAAAGGGTATGAATATAAAAAAACCGTGGAGGAAACATTAAAAGAACTAACAAGTTACAAAGCGGAATTTGTGGAAGTGAAAGATAGTGGGATTATTGGTGCTGCTCATTTAGTGATGTAATCAACCTGCACCTTGCAGCTTTAGGAGCGCATCGTTAACGAGCACCGCAAATTGTACTAGCCTGCACCTTGCAGTTTATTTGATCTTTTCTGTTGAACTGCAAGAGGTTCCATTTTTTTCTTTGGAGCAACATATATTCCGCTTGGTTGACCCTGGAGATTGTTCATTTGAGCGTTTTGATTAGCTTGGCCTCGTTCTGCCATTTCAGCTCCTTGCTGTGCTTTTGGTGACTCAGGAGGTGCCGCCATTTCCTGCTGCATAGCTATCCCGCTTCTTATTTTGGCCAGTTTTGCCTGATCTTTCATTTTATATTCTTGAGATTTTTGAGCTATTTCAGGAGGATTAATAGGAGCTAGCCCTTCTAGAATATTAATAGGAGTTTTAACTATTTCTGTGGCTGTTTCTTTTACAATTTTAAGCCCTTCTTCTTGAAATGCACCAATAACATCTCCTATAACAGTTCCTTTTTGCGGCATATGCTTTCATACTATCATTCCTGTACAAAGTCTATCAAGTGCGAATTTGACTTTTTTTGACACCAGTATTACACTAAGAGCCTAAATTCCAAGGCTTCAAAAAAATGAAAAAACTTCTTGTGTTGCTCATTCTCCTTTTAATAGTTGCGTTCATTTGGCAGCAGGCGTCCCCTCTTTTTGAGAAAAAAGCACCTGCACAAAATCAAGAGACGGTCAAGATTTTGAAAGAAGAAAATTTAGTGGTTGATGTTGTAAAAAGGGTAGAGCCATCCGTTGTGACTATTGGGGTAGAAGTAGAACAGGGAAGCAGGAGTGTTCAAAATCTAGGTCCGTTTTCGCTATTCTTTGAGGAACCGCTTACTGACGAGGAAGATGAAGGTGAGACTCGTGAAGAGTATATTGGCTCAGGGTTTGTATTAACCAAAGAGGGTTTAATTGCCACCAATAAGCATGTTGTGTCTTCTGGCACTGAAAATTATATTGTAGTTGATTCTAAGGGTAACAAATACGCAGTGGAAAATGTATACAGAGATCCCCTCAATGATTTGGCAATTTTGAAAACTTCTAAGGCACCCGCCAGCGGATTTACAGAAATTGCTCTTGGAGATTCGGGAAATGTGGAGGTAGGGCAGTTTGTGATTGCAATTGGAACAGCTCTTGGGGAATTTAGGAATACGGTCACCACAGGTGTTGTATCTGGTTTAGGACGTGGAATAACAGCAGGAAGCGCGTATCAAGGTTTTGCAGAAAGGTTGGATAATGTTATTCAAACAGATGCGGCCATTAATCCAGGAAACAGTGGGGGGCCTCTTTTGAATTCTTCAGGTCAAGTTATTGGGATTAATACAGCTGTGGCGCAAAGCGGGCAAAACATAGGATTTGCAATTCCCATAAACATTGTAAAGCTCATTCTTCAAAATTTTAACGAAACTGGTCAATTTAAGAGACCATATCTAGGCGTTTCCTATACGGTTTTGTCCAAACAAGCAGCATTACTGAATGAGCTGCCGGAAGGAGCATATGTGCGGGCTGTAATCCCTGAGTCATCAGCTGATAAAGCTGGAATTTTGCCTGAAGACATAATCACTAAAATTGATGGGAAGCAGATCACATCTGAGAATGGGGGTCTTGCTGGACTAATAAGTAACAAAAAGATTGGAGATACTGTGTCTCTTACGGTTTTTAGAAACGGCGAAGATCTAGAGCTTGAGGTAGCACTTGAGCAAGCACCAGAGGAAAAGTAGGCCTATTTTTCCTTCCTCTTGTTTTTAAGCCTCATTTTTTTGTATAATGAGCGATATGCGAAATTATAAATTGATAGTAGTGCTTAAAGGCGACATTGCAAAAGACAAAAAAAAGAAAATGTTAGAGAGTATTGAAACGTGGGCAGGAGCTAAAGATACAAAGATAAAAGAATTGGGAGAAAAGAAATTGGCGTATACTATAAAAAGAGAAAAAAAGGGAGATTATGTGGCTATGGAATTTGGATCTGAAAACATAGCAGTTGATTTTGAAAAAAGACTTATTAATCAGGACGATATATTAAGACACTTAATGATTAGGGTAAAGTAATTTAAAGCATGGCGCGTTCATTGAATAGAGTACAATTGATTGGGAATTTGACACGGGATCCGGAGTTGCGTTACACACCTCAGGGAACTGCGGTTTGTACATTTGGGCTAGCGACCAACAGAAGCTGGACAACTGACAACGGAGAAAAAAAGGAAGATACGGAGTTTCATAGAATAGTTGCCTGGAATAAATTAGCCGAATTGTGCTCTCAGTTACTTACCAAAGGACGAAAAGTTTTTGTAGAAGGCAGAATTGCAAACAGAAGCTGGACGGGACAGGATGGTACTCAAA
>CAYRYY010000020.1:5843-13339 GCA_964428715.1 uncultured Gammaproteobacteria bacterium | reverse complement strand
ATTCATTATTTGAGCATAATGTGGTCTATACACACCTTCGTTTTGTTTAAGTAAATAACCTCTTGGAATATTTTGATAGTACTTTTTAGTCTCAATTACCGAATATTTTAAAAATTGAGGTGCATTTGGGTTTTTGTATCCGTGAAATTTTGTAGCTGTTCCTATAAGGCTTACCAGTTCTGAAGACATGTTCGCAACATAATTTTGCTGTTGTGCTATTGACATGTTCAAGCCAGTTTCCTGTGCGTCTAGATAAGCTGGATTTGATGAACTTCTTGGATAGTACTCAATTTGCAAAATTTTTGGCTGCAACGGAAGAGTACATGAAGAACTCTGGGCAATTTGAGAGGTAGACTCCGGACCACTTTTATTTTGAGAAAGGAAAATATAAATAGGAAATGCAAAAAGGATAACGCAGACAAAAAATGCAGGGATCAAAATTTTCTTCACTCTTTATTGTGCGCACAAAATTCCACTCAAATCAAGGCAGAATTATTGCACCTCAAGTCCTGCAATAATTCGTCTGATTTTACGCAAATCAGCAAGTGACGTGGTGCTTCCTCCAGTCATGCAGCTTGCCTTCTTGCTTAGCTCAAGTCCTGCAATTTCACGTCTTGCAAGGCGCAAATCAGCCAGTGTTATCCCACCACTTCCATCAGGATCACAGAATTGAGACGTAATGGTTACTGTTGGAATTGGTGTCTTTGTGGGAGTTAGGGTTGAAACTACATTTCCAACAGGCTCTGGACACACGCCATTTACTGCTACGGCATACGTTACCACCCAAGAATTTCCATACTTCCCTATTCCTCCGCACTGAAATGAGGTTGTGGCATGCATTGCGTTTCCTGTATATTCCACCCACCAATTAAAAGCCTCATCTGCGGATGCATTCACTTTTATACTCTCCCCTGTACCAAGACTTACTGGATACCCGCAATCCAGCAATCTTTGCGTCCAGTTGCGTCCCAAACTATCCACATGCCCATTATTTGTTCTGTTATCCACCTCGCGCGCCATCCAAGACGCAGCCCTATTAAGAGGTGCTGATAACTGCAAAGGGGGTTTATTTTTGTTTTGTACCCGCCAATTTGATACTCTATCAAACAGCGCTTTTTCTTCAGCCGTCACTTCAACACCATCAATAGTGCAGTTTGTAAGCGCTAATACTTGAGATGGATTACTTATTAAAAAAACAAATCCGACCAATAAAAAAAGAACGAATATACGCATCAAAATCAGTATAGCAAATTATGTAAAAAACCTTTAATCTGCGTGTGTTTGTGATATCCAAGAGGTATCTAGGGTTCTTGGGCGATTACTGTAGATGTTTCTCCTCCGCCTATACCTAAAAAGATTCCAGTTATCATCAAAAGTATGATGAGAAGGATGGAAAAGGTTTTGATATTTCTTATAATGTTTGTGTGCCTCGTATTCATAGATTAAAAAATTTCCAAATTATGACATTCTCTCATAAGAAATCAATCGTTTCAGTGATCTGCATTACAGACTTTTAAAATAATAGGCAGATATCAGGGTTAAATCTTTTGCGGGGAGGAAATTCCAAGAAGTGTAAGTCCGTTTTTTATGACCTGCCCAACTGCCGCGGTTAATTCGATTCTAAAAGCCTTAGTGTCTTCATCTTCTATATTTAAGATTCTGTGTTTTTCGTAAAACAAATTAAATTCCTTAGCTAATTCATATAGGTAATTGCATAGCACTGAGGTAGATAAATTACTAGACGCAAAACTCACAATTTCCGAAAAGTACTGAAGTTTGCGAAGAAGTTCCAATTCTTCTTTATTTAATTCCAAATCCTGTATTCTAAGCTCTGAGCTTATTCCTTCTACCTTTGCGAGTATGCTTTGAGTTCTAGCGTACGTGTACTGCACATATGGTCCAGAATTCCCATCCATACTGAGCATATCATCCCAATCAAACACTATGTCAGCCACAGGATCCCGCTTTAGATCATTCCATTTGAGCGCTCCTATTCCAATCTCTTTTGAAACGGTTTCACCCTCTTTTCCAAGCTTTTGCGCCTTATCAATTGCCTCTCTTAACACATCCTCAAGCCAAATTGTGTTGCCGCGACGCGTTGACATCTTCATGTCTTTAAATCTATATAGTCCGTGTCTTACATGAATCCTTTGACCCTCTTTCACCCATCCCAGTATTTTTTCAAGCTCATACAATTGATTAAAATAAAGGGATTGCTCTGCTCCCACCTCATTAATAATCACAACCTCATCTCCGTGTGTTTCAAGTCTATGCTTGTCCGTAGCAAGATCACGCGTGGAATAAAGCGTAGCACCATCTTGTTTTAAAACCATGAGAGGAGGATATTTGTCATTTTCAAAATATACGAGTTTTGCTCCCTTATCTTCCTTCAGTAATTTCTTTTCTTCGAGTTCAGCCACAATTGGAGTCATTTTATCCTCAAAATATGACTCACCAAATCCGCGGCCATTGTTTTCCGTAAATGAAACATCCAGTGCCTTATATAATTTGTCAAATTCCTTAAATGACCAATCTATGCATTTTTGCCATAAACGCCTTGCTTCAGGGTCTCCGTCTTCAAGTTTTTTAAACCAAGCGCGCGCGCGGTCTTCAAGTTCTGGATTTTTCTCTGCCTCCTCATGAAATTTTACGTATAAAGAAACGAGCTCCTTAACCGGATTTTCTGCATTCTCTATATCTGACTCGTTTCCCCATTCTTTAATTGCATAAATTTGCTTTCCAAATTGCGTTCCCCAGTCCCCCAAATGATTGTCTCTGAAAACTTGCCACCCTGTAGCACTCAAGATGTTTGCCAAAGCGCTTCCTATAATTGTAGATCTTAAATGTCCTATGGTAAACGGTTTTGCAATGTTAGGAGACGAATACTCTACAACTACCTTTTGGCCCTTATTTTCATCTGATTTTCCATAATTTTCTTTTTGATCAAGAATGGAATCAAGATTTTTTGAAAAATACTCTTTTGAGAGGTAAAAATTCAAAAACCCTGGACCTGCAACTTCTACTTTTTCCAAAATGTCCAAGTTCAAGTCTTGGATTTTAGTTTTGAGATCATCTGCAATTTCACGTGGATTTTTACCTAGTTTTTTGGATAGCTGCAATGCAACATTACAAGAATAATCACCATGAGCACTATCCTGTGGAATCTCAAGTTTTATTTCCACAGGTTCACCTGCAAGAGTCTTGGTAAATCCTGCCAAACTTTTTATTATTTCTTGTTTTGTATTCATAGGTATTGATAGCTATTATACAGCATTGAGGGACCTTATTAGAGATTTATTTCAAATTGTGATATACTCCCATCCATGGAAAAACCAAGACCCGCAGGCACACATGGTGAGCTTTCAAGAAGGCTTCAAATCTCAAGAAGACTTGGGAGAATGGCTCTCCATGCCCCATTTCTTCGCGAACGCACACTACACGCTGACACTCATGGACTTGCCCGCGCTGAAGAGTTAAATCAGCAAGGACATGGAGTGCTTGTGCTCATTAACCATCCATCCAGACGCGACCCAGTACAAGCCATGGGAAGCATTGCAAATTCACCTCAATTCGAAAATATGCGTATCACAGGCCCTATTGCGGCTCACCAGACAATGCATGGAATAGTTCCAAGGGTAGCAGAAGCATTGGGCGTATCCCTTCACGAAGTTGTAACACCAAAAACAGTAGAACTTGGTAAGAACGATGGTCATGAAGTAGGGTTTGGATCTATAGCATACGTAAAAGACGCAACAAGGACTCTTAGGGATGGCGGAATTGCTGTTATGGCTCCTCAAGGAACCAGAGAGCCAACGCTGGAGTACAACGGACAGGAATCAGTACAAGGACTCTTGAGGATGGCAGGACATAAAAATCCAAATATTGCAATTCATTTTATGGCATTTGGATATAAAGGACGCTGGGGAATCAGGCAGCTTGATGATTACTCAAAACGAAAAGGACTCAATCCATTTAGAAGATATGATGCAATTCATGGACCAACATACACACTGGAAGAAGCAAAACAAATGGCTGCAGAACATCAAAATCTGGACGCATGGGCGTTTACTGAACTAGCAAAGATAGTTCCTCCTGCTTATCTCCCAAAAAGAAGCTAAAGACTTAAGTCTTTAAGAAACTGCCGGAATTTTCCATTAATCTCTGGATGTCTTAAACCAAACTCAACAATTGTTTTCATATACTCAAGCTTGTTACCAGTATCGTAATACTTTCCGTTTTCAATTTCAGCTGCAATCACATTTTTGCCATCTTCCAACATCAGCTTTAGTGCGTCATTATAATACAGCTCGTCTCCTTCACGCAGGTTTTCTTGAGCGCGGTCTAGATAATTAAATATGTCAGGAGTCAAAAGCGTGCTACTTACATTTGCAAGATTAGATGGAGCTGCAGCTTTCCCTGGCTTTTCCATAATAACCTTTGCATCAATTATTCCAGGACGCAATTCCTCTCCTCCTGCAAATCCATACCTGTCATAGTCCTCATCCTTATCTGCTCTAATGGACGACAAAATGCTACAACCAAATTCCGCGTACAAATCTACCATTTGCTGAAAACGAGTTTTTGGCTCAGCATGAATAAAGTCATCTGAAAACGCGTATATAAACGGTTCATTTCCTACTATATGACGTACGTTCATAAGTGGAGTTCCGTTTCCGTATGGGCCTTTTTGTCTTACATAGATAAAATTAGCCATACCTGAAATTTTTTCTATCTCCTCAAGCAATGGACGCTTTTTCTCTCCACCCATGCGCAAATTCTCAATTAAATCAAGATTGGCTGCGTCAAAATGATCTTCAATTGTGCGTTTGTGATATCCAGTTACTAAAATAATGTCAGTAATTCCAGCTCCTACCAACTCTTCAACTATGTATTGAATGATTGGCTTGTCCACTATTGGAAGCATTTCTTTTGGCATTGCCTTGGTTTGAGGCAAAAAACGGGTTCCAAACCCGGCTGCCGGAATAACTGCTTTGCGAATCTTTGACATAGTAAAAGTAATTGTATTGCTTAATATTAATATTGTCAACCAAATATCCTCTACTTCCAGGCTCTTTACAAGGATTCATGCAGTGTGGTAGAATTAAGTTCTCAACCTCAGATTGTAGTTTCCAATGTAACATAAACCTTCTGGAGATTTGAGTGAGTGACTATGATTACCTTTATTAAACAAGTGCGAGCTGAATTACTACAGGTAACATGGCCTACAAAGCAGGAAATTGTGAGATTGACTGCAGTCGTAATTGTGATAAGCGCAGTGGTAGGAGTATACTTAGGAATTGTTGACGCACTGCTCACAAAATTACTTGAATATATAGTTAGTTAAAATTTATGGATAATCTAGACTTAGACGGAAAAAAAGGAAGATGGTATATAGTTCATACCTATTCTGGTCATGAAAACAAAGTTGCTAAAACTCTTATGCAGCGCGTTGAATCCATGGGATTCAAAGACCGCATCTTGGATGTTTTAGTTCCAACACGCGAAACTATCAAAGTTCGAGGAGGCAAAAAAGAAAACATTAAAGAAAAGATTTTCCCAGGATACATCATGGTAAAAATGGTATTAGATGATGAATCATGGCTTTTGGTTAGAACTACAGCAGGAGTTACATCATTTGTAGGAGCTCAAAACAAGCCTACTCCAGTAAGAGACGAGGAAGTTGAAGCAATTGTGAAGTTTGTAGAGATGAAGGATCCTGTTTTCAAATCAGCTTTTTCAGCTGGACAACCTGTTAAGATTGTGGATGGACCTTTCTCTGACCAGCTTGGAACTGTTGAAAGTATTGATGAATCACGCGGACGTCTTAAAGTACTTATGAATATTTTTGGACGCGAAACACCTGTAGACTTTGATTTCTTGCAGGTAGAAAAACTGTAACTTGAGGTAAACCTATATGGCAAAAAAGATAAAGACATTTATTAAAATAAACGTAAAAGGCGGAGAGGCTACTCCTGCGCCTCCTATTGGAACAGCATTAGGCCCGCACGGACTTCCTATCATGGAGTTTGTAAAAGCATTTAATGACAAAACTTCTGACCAAAAAGGAACAGTTTTACCAGTTGTGATCACCGTTTATGAAGATAGAACATTTTCGTTCATAATTAAAAAGTCACCTGTGGCAGAACTTATCAAAAAAGCGCTTAAAATCCAAAAAGGCTCAGGCAAACCATCTAAAGAATCTGCAGGAAAATTGACAAACGCCCAGGCTGAAGAAATTGGTGCATTTAAAATGGATGATTTGAATACAAAAGACGTTAAGATGGCAGCTAGAATTGTCAAAGGAACTGCCAGAAGTATGGGAATTGAGACAGAAGCATAAGGATCTGAAAAAGGAGATTAAAAATTATGGGAAAAGTTAAAGTAAAAGTAATAGGAGACGAACAACAAGAAGAAGCTCAAAAAGCAGCGGAAGCTATAAAGCGCGAACAAAAAGATTTGCGCTCTGGTAAGGCATCCAAAGTTGCTGGCATTGGCATGAAAGGTGGAGAAAGAACAACATCTCTGGGCGTATCTGAAGAGGAAATTGCAGCAAGCATGGATCAAGCACCACAAGAAGAATTAGACGCTGACGGAAAAAAGAAAAAAACAAAAGTTAAAAAGGTTCGAGTTGTTTCACTTAGACACAAGGAAAACAAAGCACTAACCTCTCAAAATGTGTTTAAGGTAGATAAGGGAATTGAAACGCTCAGAAAATTTAAGAAATCAAATTTTGACGAAACAGTAGAGCTTCACATAAACACAAAGGAAAAAGGAGTTTCAGGAACAGTTCAGCTACCTCACGGAACAGGCAAAACACTTAGAATAGCCGTAGTTGATGACGCAATAATTGAAGAAGTAGCAGCTGGAAAAATTAATTTTGACGTATTAGTGGCTCACCCTTCTATGATGCCGAAACTCGCTCGTGTTGCCAAAGTTCTTGGACCACGCGGTCTCATGCCTAACCCTAAAAATGGAACTATTTCTCCTAACACAGATGACGCAGTAGCTAAATTATCCGCAGGACAAATCGGATTTAAAACTGAATCTCAAGCTCCACTTATTCATATGAGTGTTGGAAAATTATCTTTTGAAGATAAAAAATTGTCTGACAATATATCTACAGTTATTTCAGCTATTGGTGCTTCAAAAATTTCAGCAATTACGCTTAAATCCACTATGTCGCCTGCTGTAAGACTCGCAGTTTCTTCTAAATAATTTCATGCCACAACTGGAAACATCATCTACCTCTCGTGTTCCTATGGAATGGCAAGGAGGTTTGCCTCGTGAAGAAAAAAAGATCACCGATTTTATCCGGTCATTTAAAGGAATCAAAATAGAAAATATAAAACGCACATATCCACGAAAACAATTAGGACGCAGTAAGCCTCAAAAGTAATTTTGTGCCTCATGTGGGTATCAAGCTTGACAAATTCTTCTTAAAACTGGTACGCTAATTGTCCATGGAAAACACTCCACCCGCAAATACCCCTAGTGCA
>CAYRYY010000020.1:0-5833 GCA_964428715.1 uncultured Gammaproteobacteria bacterium | reverse complement strand
CCAGCTGCTAGCACTTCAACACCACCTGTAACACCTTCAGAACCTACTCCTAGTACTTTTTCAACTGCACCTGAAAAATCAAAGTCCAAACTCCCAATACTTATCATAGTATTCGTGGTACTCTTACTGGTTGCAGGAGCACTCGCATATTATTTTTTTATGATGAATAACCAATCAAAACCAGCAGCTACTATTACTCCTGCTCCAACTCAAATCCCTGCGTCCCCTACTCCCACTATTGTTGACACGTCTGATGCAGGTTTAACGCAAGATGAATCAGAAATTGAGATTAATATGTCTGAATTAGAAAGCCAGGTAGAAGGAGTGGATTCTGGACTAACTGAAACAACACCAAATCTTCAATAATATGAAATTAGCTGTAACCATAGGACTTTTTGTTTTAATGCTCGCTTTTGCAAGTACTTCTCATGCACAAGGATTGGGAAATGCAAGACCTGCAAAACAGCAAACTAATCAGCTCGTAAAACCTCTTTCAGCAACAAATAGTGCAAATGCCAGAACAACTGCCACTGGAAATCTAGCACAGCGTACAATCTCCGAAATAGATAGACAAATTACCATACTTCAAGAGCTTGCTTCAAAAGTAGATTCGCTTACCCACCTAACTCCTACTGAGCGTTCTACACTGTCTACCCAAATTCAAACCGAAATAACTAATCTGCAAACACTTAAAACACGTATTTCAGGAAATAGTGAAGAAACAAATGTAAAGACAAACATCAAATCTGTTTTAGACTCGCACAAAAAGTTTTCATTTTTCATGCCTCAGATTCGCCTTCTTATAGCGGCTGAGTCTATGGATGCAATTGCCAACAGAATGCTTGCAGCGGCTCAAAAAATAGAAACTAGACTAGATTCAATGGAATCAGAAAATACAGCAGAAATCACAACGCTTCTTGAAAATATGAAGGCAAAATTAAACAACGCAAAGGCTCAAAGTAATGCAATTATAGCTGCAGTATCCCCACTGGAATCAACCAATTTCCCAGCAAATAAGACTACACTTCAATCCGCCCAAGCAAAGCTTAAAAGTGGAATGGCAGATATTAGAAGTGCACTCAAAGATTTAAAAGAGATACTTCAGATGCTGAAAGAAATGGGAAGTGCTGAAAACATTACTCCTACTTCAAGTATAACGCCAATAGAATCTAACTAACTAGGATTTCTACACTCCTTTTCTATACTTTGCACGTTGTCGTTTTATCTTTTTCTCCTCAGATTCTACAAAGTTTTCTTTAATGAATTTCATGGTTTCGCGCGGATCCAATGTGTTAACATAAATTCCTGTCTCCATCTCAAAACCCCCTAAAATCTTATCTCGAGGGATAATTCGCATATACCAATCTTTGTATGGATGAATGTAAAAATTATGCGGAAACTTTTTATTGTGCCTAATCTCAAATATTTCAAGCAAACGCTTCCAGACAAAAGCTAAACTTTCTATTTCTTTGTATGAAATTTCTCCAAACGTGCTATTCCGCTCTATGGGCACGATCCATATCTCATCCGGCCATTGAGAATATGGAGGGGTTAAAATCTGAAACTCTCCAATGCTCATATATTCTCCCCAGTATTTTATATCCTTCTCAAGTTGCGGTGAATTTACTTCCTTATCAGGTGGAATCACGGCAATTTGAGCATGAGGATGTCCTATGGACTCACCCGCATCATGCCCTGAATTTCCAAAAATACACACACTACCCTTTTTCTTGTATTCATTGTACCTATTCACAAATGTCTCAAGCGACAGCTTAAATTGAGACACAGGCATTTGAGTAAGGGACTTTATATGCTCTGGCGTTAATATCACAACATCGTGAATTGGAGAAAAAGGATATTTGTTTTTCTTAACTCTGACCAGCCATTTATCCTTTGTGTCTTTTATCTCATACACAGTGACATCCGTTTCTTCTTCGTTTCCAGGACAAAATACACAGCCCTTTTTCTTTAAATGAGGACGCCCATTACGCTTGGGAGCATTTATAATCCAGGTATCGCTATTTGGAATTTTAATAAAGGAGAAATCAGCCACCTAATTAGTATCAAGGATTAGACTAAAACTATCAAGTGTTCAAGGTTTCCAATTTTGACATTATTGCAGCTTTTGCAGTTTTAGTACTTATCCCAAAATCTTCCATTTGCTTAAGTAAATTCCCTATTGACGGATCATCAAGAACTTTTTTTGCGAATATTTGTGCTTCAAGCTCTGACTTGTCCAATATCAACTTTCCATCAGGGCCTACTTTAAGAAACATATCCGAATTTTTTTGTACAAGTTCATCAGCAATTGGATCTATGTTTATCCTTACATCAAACTCATTATTTTGTTTAGCTTCAGGTTCGGGTTGTGAACTTGAATTTACAGTTGGATCCAGATGATCTTGTGACTCTTCTTGAAAAGCACTCTGAAATACATCTGGAGCAGGTGTGACCTCGGGTTTTGTAGTCTCCACAGGCGGAACATCAGAAACTATAGCAGGAGCTCCCATAGATGGCGGAACAACCGTAGGCGGCTCATCTTCTTTCATGTCAACAATTTTAGGCTCAGGCATAGAAGGTGTGTCTGTTTTTACCTCAGGTTCTGGAACGGGTGTTTGAGATGTTACTATTTCAGGTTCTGGCACTTCAGGAATAGTAGGAGGCGCAGGTGGTATTTCTGCTGGGTTTGGACCAATTGTGCTTGTAGGCTCTGAGACTGGATTATTTATTATTGTTGAATCAGCAATAGTAGGCACAGGAGGCACCTGATTTATGCTAATTTCAGAAACTGCAGCTGGTACGGGAGGAACACTATTTAAGTTGCTTTCAGGAATAGCTGCTGGAACACCCAATGAATCTCTTGGCGTCATGGTTATGTTTCCTTCAGGAGCAGGAGGCACACTAGACACAGGGCTTTCACTTAACGTTTTTAAACCAAAATCAGCTTGTGTTGTCTGTATCTCACCCAAAGTGGGAGCGTTTGGATTAACGGTATTTGCTGTAGCAAATTCTTGTTTTGGCGCTTGAGACTGCTCATTTACAACTTTCACACCTAATACATCAGCCAAACCCTTTCCCCAAGTTTTTAACGGGTTTCCACCTTTTGTAAATGTTTTTGGTTTTGTTTCTACTGCCATCTAAATACTGTACAAAAAATTGACTTTTTTTACAAGACTATAAAGGTATTCAAACTATATCAACTAGCCTTAATTTGCTATTTAATTACATCCATGCTATACTCCAATTTAAGGTGCATTGTGAGTAAGGTGAAACGTATAGATTCTTCTAGAAACCCCTTTCTTCAGCCCAGAACTATTTCATGTTAGCAAGCAAATTTTTTACAACTAGAGACATCTTATCTTAAAGGAGGTGAATTATTTTTATGACTAAATTATACGTAGGAAATCTTCCATACACAACAACTGACGCTGATCTTCAGAGTTATTTTGGACAGTATGGAACAGTACTTTCAACTCAAATAATCATGGACAAGTACTCTGGAAGGAGTAAAGGTTTTGGATTTGTTGAGATGGAAGACGAAGCTGCAGCTAACGCTGCAATTGAAAAATCAAACGGATCTGACATGGGTGGACGCAACATCGTAGTATCAGTTGCAAGACCTAAGGAAGACCGTCCAGCTGGCGGAGGCTTTGGTGGCGGAGATCGCGGAGGACGCGGCGGATACCAAGGAGGAGGCCGAAGTGGCGGAGATCGTGGTGGTGACCGAGGAGGTTACCGCAACGACCGTTAATTATTATCATCCTGAACTTGCTTCAGGAAAGTGTTTCCCGAACTAAGTTTGGGAATGATAATTACAAAAACCCCAAGTAGTAATACAAGGGGTTTTTTGGTGGGAAATTAAAGTTACTTTCCAGTAAATTGAGCGCGCTCAGAAGTTTTGGATTCCATAATTTCATCATATACCTGCCCTATCTCGTTTAATTCCTGTTCTTGAGAAGAACTTAATTTCTGCATACCTCTCAGATTGTAGTGTATAACTGTCCAATACAATCTAATTAAATCTTTACGGCTAAACTTGTCCATTTGATGCAACTTATTCTTGCCTATAGGAGAGATTATCCCTAAACTAACTGCTTTGTCAAAATTTCTTTTGTCAAATACTCCCACTAATACGCGTACTTTATATGGGACGTATATTGCAATCCCATTTTTAATGTCATATATTCTGGAGTTGTCAAAGCGAGCAACTAACCCTCCCACCTCATCCCTCAAACTACTTTCAGGGCTAGTTTGATCAATATTTTCCTCTTCTACTTGAGCATTTTCAGTAACTCCTCGTGGAAATTCTTCGTCAACTATCTGTTCTGGATCTTTCGCTAAAGCAAATTGTATAATCTGATCCACATTATCTCTGGGAATAGATGTAAGCGCTAGGGTTAAATTTTCAAAGTCAGAACCTGCAATGTTTTCTAAAGGCCTTTCTTGTTCTAGCTGCAATTTCCATTTTTCCAGAGCTTGAGACCGTATCTTTAAATAGTAATCAGATCCATTAGAGACAACTTTTCTGAAGTTTTTATCTAAGCTCTGTGCTTGATCTCCTAAAATAATACCCACCTCAGAAGCTGTAACACCACTTCCAATTAAATCTTCTGGCTGATAAAGACTCTCAATAGTATTTAAGAAAACATAACTAGATACTGCTGCTTCTTGCTGTGTTAGACTTAAACTCTCTACTTCACCCTCATTACTCAAAATAATCGCACCCCGACCATCATCTGGATGTGTTGCTTGCAACTGACCAGGCGCATAAAGCTTTTGCCTTTGAGCAGCAGACAACCCCACTTTTTTACCATTATCATGTGAACGTCTGGCTTGGGGTTCTGATTGAGGCTCTGCAGCAGGATTTTTCTGACGAATATGTTTTTTCACCCAGTCAAATGATCTTGAAACATATCGTTCTCTCGTGTCCATATGTGCTTTTAATTCCTACGAAGTGGTTTAGATTTTGCCCATGGCGCGCATGCGCTTTTCTTCAGCTTCGTCTAGAATCTTTTTCCTGATTCTAACGTTTTGAGGTGTTACTTCAACTAACTCTGAGTCATCAATATATTCTAATGCGTCTTCTAGAGTCATTGTTTTAGGTGTGTCTGCATGAGCTGAAACTCCCTCTCCTTTTGAGCGCATATTTGACTGCTGTTTTATTTTGCACACGTTAATTCTCATGTCTTCTGGTCTAGAATTTTGGCCAATTACTTGTCCTTTATACACTGGAGTGGCTGCTCCAATAAAAAGTGTTCCACGGTCTTGTGCGTTAACCAATCCATAATGAGTAGTAACCCCTGATTCAAAAGATACTAATGAGCCACGATCTCTTGGTAGCGCGTCTCCTACTTCTTCTCTGTATTCCAAAAAGATTGAGTTAATAATCCCTAAACCTCTTGTGTCAGTTAAAAATTCTGACCTGTATCCAAACAAGTCGCGAGTTGCAATGATAAATTCGTACATTACAATTCCGTTATCTATGTTCATTTCAATAAGCTGACCGTGACGCACTCCCATTTTCTGCATTACAATTCCACTTACCTCTTCAGGAACTTCTATAAACACCTGCTCATAAGGAGTTAATTTTTTGCCATCTACTGTTTTTGTAATAACCTGAGGTCTACTAACCTGGAATTCATATCCTTCACGTCTCAAGCGCTCTATAAAGATCGCCAAATGAAGTTCTCCACGTCCTGAAACTGCCCATCCTCCAGTTGGATTTCCCTCAACTCTTAGTGCCATATCAGTTTCCAACTCTTTGTAAAGTCTTTCTTCAATTTGACGTGAAGTCTTAAATTCTCCTTCTTTTCCTGCAAATGGTGAACCATTA
>CAYRYY010000019.1:11980-15138 GCA_964428715.1 uncultured Gammaproteobacteria bacterium | reverse complement strand
TGTGGGTGAGGCTTGTTCAGCGGGAGACGGTTTCATAGGCGGTTCTCCGCTGAGAATGGAATTCATAACAGCTTCTCTTACCTGGGGAGGTAAATCAGTTCTAATACTAGCTTTTGGATCATGCTGGAGCCGAGCCACTTCACCGACAATTTGATCATACTCAGATACAGGCTGTGTTTTGATAGGCGCAGGAGATTCCACAACTGTTTTGTCTGATGCCCTCATTTGATCACCCATCTCTTTGCTCGACAAGGTATTTTGAGACACAAAAGGTTCAGGGGGAGTGGGCATTATTTTTTGAACAGCCTCAGTTATTTGCTGGTCTTGTGCTCCTTGAGTTCTTTCTTGAGATGCTCTCATCTCCTCGTCCATGGCAGTATTTGAAAGCGTACCAGCAGTAAATGGTTCAGGGGGAGTGGGCGCGATTTCTTTTGGTGCTACGAATGGTGGGATTATAGGTTCACGTCCACTTAATTGAGATTCAATAACTGCATTTCTTATTTCAGGAGGAAGGTCAGGATTAATACTAGCTTTTGGATCATGCTGAAGACGGGCCACTTCTGCCCGAATCTGTCCTTCTGTAGAAAGGGTAGAGTCATTAGCTAACGGTAAATTTTCCTTTGCCCTTGGCATTTGATCATCCATATCTTGATTTGACAGCGTGCTGGCGGTAAATGGTTCAGGGGTAGTGGCATCAGCTAATTGCTGCATGGGATTGTCCCCATTAGTTGCTTTTTTCAATTCCTGTGATCTTGCCTGTCTGGCCTTCATCATCTCGTTAATCTTTTGAGCTTTCGCAGTCTTTAAAACTGACTCTGGAGAGGGTTCATTTGTTTGCGCTGGCATATAGTATTAACTATGCACAAAACACATGAGTCTTGTCAAGAACAAGAGGGAGGAGGACAATAGTTGTGTGTTACAGTTTTTACTGGATTTGGTGTTTCCTAAAAAATGCGTGGGATGCATGAGAGTAGGCAGCTACATATGTGTTAACTGTGCGTCATTTATAGAAGAATATAGTGCATATGTGTGTCCAGTGTGTTTGAAAAATTCTATAACAGGGCAAACGCACCCAGGTTGCAAAACGCCATACGGAATTGACGGGCTTTGCAGCGGGGTAGTGTATAAGGGGGTCGTGAAAAAGCTGGTTTTTAGGTTTAAATACCCGCCTTATTTGCATGATTTGCATGGTATAGTGGGTAAAATTTTCATTGAAATGATTTCCCAGAATGAGCAATTTATGCGACTCCTCCCCCAACATCCTATAGTCATGCCAATTCCACTATCTAGTGCTAGGTTTAAAAAACGGGGATATAACCAAGCAGAGTTATTAAGTAAAAGTTTGGCCAAAGAATTTCATTTGGAAATAAATACATATTTAATAAGAATAACAAACACAAAACCTCAATTTACATTAAATAAAGTTTCACGTTTTAAAAATGTAAAAGATGCTTTTAAATTTAAGGGTGATAAAAAAGTTCTTACAAACGCAACTGTGTTGCTGGTGGATGATCTGGCTACCAGCTGCGCCACCCTGCGAGAATGCGCAAAAGTGCTGAAGCGCGCGGGAGCCCGTGAAGTTTATGGTGTGACGTTTGCACGAGAAATCTAATATATGTTCTTTTCTGCCGAGAAAAGAACCAAAAGCTCTCAACACGCTAAGATTCGTGCTTTCGAAATCTTACTCGTTCATTGAAGCACACGGAGAGTACCCTTTCGTGCTTCCCTCTTATGTAAACATGCGGACATTCACTCGTTTTGATTTCTTACGCAGTCACCTTAGAAGTGTTGATTTTTAAGAAAATAGATTATTTCAGGTATAATAGGTTATATGAAAATATTAAATAAATTTGCGACCCGCGATTTTGCGGTTGAAAAAACCTTTGAAGCAGGTATTGTTTTGCAGGGTCAAGAAGTAAAGGCTGTAAAACTTGGACATGCAGACCTAACTGGATCATATGTAAAGTTGCTCGGAAACGAGGCGTTTTTAATAAATGCCCGTATCTTTCCGTATGCATTTGCCAGAACTGAAGGATATCAGGAAACAAGAAGCAGGAAGTTATTGCTTCATAAAAAGGAATTATTAAACATAAAAACAACTCTTTCTGAGGGAAAGCACACGCTGGTAGGACTTTCCATGTACGACACAAAAACAGGCCTCATAAAGGTGTTAATTGGAGTTTCAAAAGGCAAAAAAAAGCAGGACAAAAGGCGGGATTTAAAAGAGCGGGATTTGCGACGAGACGCTGAAATTGAGCTCAAAAACTTCAACTAAATAGCTTTTTAGCCTCAGTTAGCCTCGAGGCTAAAATTGGACAAACAGGCACAAATTTGGTATACTACCACTACTCTTTTCAAGGCCTAGAAATATCGCTTTGAAAAGGTTCTGGGGATGCAATGCATCGACAGGAATTGCTCTTTTAAAACTGCAAGCCGGCGATGGTTCACAGCCGTAAAATAGGACCAACAAACAAATGGTGAAGCTTCAAGCTTTATCAAGCGTAATCTCGCCCGTGTAAAAGCGGACGCAGATAGTTTTGCTGGAGCATTCGCTCCTATGCAACTCGCTGCTTAAGCAGCCGCATGTCTATACTGTTTCTTTTCTCAACGGATAGGTATAGATACAACCAGTTGAGATAGGGTCCCGGGATTGATTGAATTGGGACTAGAAAATAAAAATCTTGGAATTGTTTCTCTTGTTAATAAGATCAAAACAAAACGACAATAAAGTATTAACTATGCTTGTAGATGTTTTAGAAAGTTATTTTTGGACGGGAGATCAAACTCCCCATCTCCACAATTAGAAAAAGCACTCGTAAATCGGGTGCTTTTTTGTATTAAAAGCACTAGGTGTTTGGTTGCCCATGCTCAATGATTTTTTTACTGTCTAGATTCAAGATTGCTAAGCTGCTGGTATCTTCACCTATTTCTTGGTATTCAAAAAGATTAATTGGCCCATTCTCTACTAGTTTTTTGGTTTTATCTTTAATTATTTCAAGCGCACTAGTTTGCTCCTTAAACTGGTCCAAAATACCACTTACTGAATCAGCTTGAGTTTGAGAAAGAGAGTCTAGTAAATATTGCAGAGCGCTGTCAGGCGCTGGTTTCAGCAGAGAGTTATTGTCAGTCAATTTTTTAGAAGCGACTTCTTCTTTTGT
>CAYRYY010000019.1:6386-11970 GCA_964428715.1 uncultured Gammaproteobacteria bacterium | reverse complement strand
CAATGTGAGGCATTTCTCCTGTTTTTATGTAATGCGTGAATCCTTTTAGAAATGGGCTTTCTTGAATATCCTGGTCACTTGGGATTGGTCTTCCTGCCTGTTGTTCTGCAAGCATTCTAAATGCATAGGCCAGTACCTGAGTGGATCCAATGGGTTGTGTTCGTGTTGTCGCTGTTTGGGTATATCCATCGCGCTCTTTCCATTTTGTTTGGCCTGGTGAATACGCACTCAGGAACATAATTCCCATGCCGCAATTAAGTGCATCTGTATTTTGTACTTGATCAGGCGCGGCTTTTGCAATTGCTTTTTTGAGTTCGTCATCCATGGGGGACAGTACAATTTGTGTTTTCCCCTCCGGTGTTTCTACCCATCTTAATACAGGTGCTATTGTGTCACTCTCATCTTGACCTCTAAAGCTTTCATTTTTAAAATTGCGTTTCAAAATACCCAATATTCCTTCACGACTTTCTTCATACGCTGACCATCCTGGCATTTTGGCATGAGCTGCTTTGCGTTGGGTGTGGACAGACTTTTCATAGAGGTTTGTCCAGTCATTTATTATGTCCCTCGTATCAAAGCCATATCCTTTATATGGTGCTGCAATAAACATAAGACCATTTACCTGATCTGCCGTAACATTTGGTCCAAGTAAAATGAATTCCTGGTCGCCTTCAGGATTTGTTGCAGAAAACACGTTAACTTGCGTTTCTGAAAGTTGAGTGTAAGTATCGGAACCCTGGTATAGCCATCTAGGTATGAGCTTACCTCCTGCTAAATCAACAAGAGACACAGGAGCACTTTTAGTAAGTTTCCATTTGGGACTGAGAGATTCAGCCATTTGAACATCGCGGTCGGTAAGAGATGACCTGTCAGGATTATTTCTTGCGTCTACCATAAGGGACAATTTTACCAAATTAGGCGCAGATTATCTACTATAAGTCTATTTATTGCTTGGTTTTTGAGGTCTTCTCAATCTGTTAAGCATGTAAAGCCCGATTTTTGTTGCCTGATCAGCTCTGAAGTCTTGAAGTCCTGCGTGAGTCGGTTTCTTTTCAGGAATCAAAATATCTACACTTGTACTATTTGGAAATATATTTTCCTCTACGTAAGCTTTTCTGTCTTTTGTGTTTTGTGCACGGCCACGTCTTGACCAGTAGACGTCATATGCACGTTCATCTAGCTCTTCAAGAGTCATTTGAGCCTTCTGCGCTGCGGTTGTTAATACTTCTCTTGCTGTTTTGGGATCGTTAATCGGTGCGAGGTTTTTAGACACAGCGTCTTTTTCCGGCGTAAATATCACCACTGGCACGTCAATATCAGAAGTTCCAGGAGTCATAGTAGCTAATTCTTTTATATCACGTTTTAAAACTGCTGGATATCTTCCTTTTGTAAACTTTAATTTGCCTGCAAGGGATTTGAGCAGGTCTCGTGTTCCTTGTGCTCCTGAGAAATCATTTTCCTTTTTTTGTTTGACGTCTTTAGGGAAGTCACTGAGAAATCTTTTCGCAACTCCGCCCTCAGTATGTACTCCTGCTGGGCTAAACAAAATCAATCCATCTATCTTTATTTCATCTGGAGTTCCTTGAAGTTTTTTAATTTGTGAAGCTAGTTCTACGACTCGTGCTGCCCCCATAGAATAACCGCTTAGTGTTATTTCAGTGAGCCCTTGTTCTTTTATGAATTTTAAAATTGCTTCAACTTCCTCTGATGAGCTTGTTTTTGTGGAATCAGGAGTTGTAGAAACTGAGAATGTTCTCATATTTCCATTCTCGGCAAATGCCTGGGGTATAGTCCCAATAGAGGCATCACCTGCATCATTAGGAAATCCTGGAATATACACAATCGCTTGTTCAGGGTTAAGAACATCTGTATTTGTTGAGGGCAAAAATTCTTTATATGCTAATTGAACCTTTCCGCGTTCAGCGTTATAAATTTTTTCACCTCGGGGTTGAGAGTTACTATTTTGGTCTGCTGCTTCTGGCATACTAGATGTTAATTACGTATATATTTCCATCTCCAGTGACATACATTTTTGAAGCGGCTTCGTCTGCCGATACGCCAGTTATAGTTTTCATACCTTTCAGGCTAAATTCGCTTATTTTGTTTCCAGATTTGTCTATCACATATGCCATTTGAGAAACAGGGTCTACTACATAGAGATTTGCATAATCTTCATCAGTATAGGCAAGTGATTTATTGGAAAGGGTGGGGCCATTGTAGTCAAATGAGTCCTCAGCACCTCTTGTAAACTTTTTTATTTTTGAGTCATCCACAACATAAATAGATGAGTCGATTGCTATACTGCTTGGGTTGGTGAGTTTTGCGTTACCCGTAAGATACACTCCTTTTGCGTATGATGATGGCGCATATTTATTAATTGTTTTCCCTTCCAGGACATATACATTTTCGCCAAACGTATCAATACTTATGCCATTTGCATCAAATATATCCTCAGTGTCTCCTGATTCTTTATCAATTTTTTGAACGCCTTTTGTGGACAAAACGTAAATGCTGTCTTCGTTTGAGGCAATTCCTTTTGCGTTTGCTGTCTCAAAGGTTTCTTCAATTGTTCCATTTTCAGAAATGATTCCAGCATTTGTGCCTCCAGCAGCAGATAGAGTGCCACCTTTGTTCGTTACATAAAGTACGGGTTTTATGTCAGATTCTTTTGTTTGATCAAGAAAAATACTGATTGGCGAATCTGTGCTGCCTTGCCCGCCCAGCGCATTAATTACTTTGGCCAAGAATTCTTTAAGTCTGTTTCTAGCTGCACTTCCTTCCGGAATATTTTTTATTTCTTTCTCAATCTCTGTTTTAATTTCCTGCAGCTCTTCTGTAGCAAGTGATTTATTAAGACCTATAACAGCCATAGCTTCCTCATACTTGGGTTCGTTTATTGAAAGAACATTTTCAACAGCTGCATTATGTACTTCCTGCTGCCGCTTATTGTTTTCAAATAATATCCCGCCACCGAGAATTAAAAGTAATACGACAACCGCTCCTGCAATGAGCTGTTTTCTTGAAAGTTTTCTTGGGATAAAACGCGTTATGTTTCCAATATACGGAAGTGCAAATGCTTTGCGTTTTTCAGAAGGATTGTCTGAGTCACCTAGTTCTAGGTGATCATTATTTTCTTCAAGCTCTTCTTCTGTAGGCACCGCTTCTACAGGTGTCACAGCATGTTCTCCTAGTTTCATAAGAAGTCCAGCTTCACTACCCTTTGAGTTCTCATGTATTACAGGAGCTAAACTTTCTATGGCTTCATGCGGCGTTTTTTCTTTCATGGCGGCTTCCAGCTGCTCCATGGAAACTGCCTTACTAAATCCTGAGGTTGCTAGTAAAAATTCATCCTGCGGCTCAAACTTGCCTGAAAAGACAGATATTTCAGGAGGTTGTCCAATAGCTATTACAGACGTGGCGCCTCCTCTTTTAAGCACAACTTGTCCTGCGTTTCCGATCAAAATATATACTGCATCGTCAACTACCGTAACCAGCACTAAAGAAGTTGTAATTTCTGAGGGAAGACTTTGATGCACAGTTTCTACAGACTTTTTAATAGAGGCGAGTGACTTTTCGTCCAGTGCAAAAAATTCACGCTGCAGCTTTTCTATAGTGTCTTTGCCTAAAGCCGCCAGACTCTGTTCACTAGTTCCCTCAAGACTTAGCACAACATACAATTTCCCCGCACTATATGCTTGAGCCCAGGAAGAATCTGTGGGCGAGGAGACTACTTTGCCGGTTATAATGTGATGTGTTTCCATGTGAGAGATACTTATTTATTATACAAGAATTACCAAAATTAAAAGCGCAACTGTTGCAAGAGAGATGCCATATACAATAAATTTAAGAACTGGCGAAAACGTGACTTGGTCAACTAGTTCAATAAGGTGAGAAATTTGTCTAGCAAAAATAAAGGAAAATAAAAGATACAGTAATAATACCAATACGAGTGCAATTTTGATAAAGCTGTTTGGATCCTGAAAGAATGTAAATATGCGTTGTGTGATATCAAGTATATCCATATTATTTTCTGTTAACCACTAAATTTCCTATAATTGTGCGTATAAAGTTTGGTTGAGGGATGCGGTAAAATTCTAGATTTTGCTTGGTTCCTTCAGTCTGAATATCAACATTTCCATAATTAAATATACTTGGAATTCCTCCAACTTGAGTAACGGATATATCCTGGATTGCATTCAGCCGTGCTTCTGACAGAACCCTCGTTAATATGTTGTGCACGTCTAAATCTATGAGCCGTTTGTTGGTTACAATTCCTACATTAAAATACCAAACAGTGAAATAAAGAAGAGCAAGCGAGAAAAGAGCAACATAATAAAACACAGTTGAAAGCAGTATAAGAATGGGAGAGATTGACAAGGGAGGAATAAAATAGGGACCAAATAAATATACAACGGGAGGAATTAACGCAAGCAATATTACGCCTACAATCCATGGCACATTTGTTATGTAGTGCTGGCGCACAAGAATTACCACTTCTTCATCTGCTTCCTGATTTTTAAATCTAAACCCTTTTGGGTAATAGCAAAAAGAGGAAAAGAAATGAGGTTTATTGTGTTCGTGCGGGTGTGACTCTGTGGACTTAGGTGCAGGAGCTGAGACTGCTGGGGTTTCAGGTTTGGGTACGACAGGAGTAGATGTTGTGTTTTCCGGTTTTGTTAGTATAAACTCTCCGCTTAAATTTTGATCTGGCATAAGAATATTATACTCTATGTGCGTGGATTTAAAAAATTACTTTCTGACGACATTAAAGAATGCAAATCCCGACTGGGGAATGGATAAAAAGCCTGGCGCGCGCAGATTAAATGCTCTTTTAAACTCATCGCCAGATAGCGTCACACCATTGATATTTACACTATTTGTACTCCCATTTCCTTGAGTTACAGTGACGCTGGTTGCCTGAGATATCCCGCCATTTCCAGACACTAAATTCCGCAGTTCTTCCATGCTGTATGGGCTTCCGCCTCCCCAGCAGGAGGTGGTGATTGGAGTAATTCTTCCAGTATCAATCCCTGATGTTTTAAGCGCAATTGCGGCGTTAACTATGTCTGCCATTTCTTCAGGAGACAGCCAGGGATTGGACCTTCCGCACTTGTCAGACGATACACTATATCCTTTGGTGTACCAAGCTTTATACAACCAAGGGGAGCCACCTACTTTGTCATATGCTTTATCTACAAAATTTGACCCACCACCACCGTCGGTTGTGTCCCACCCTATAGGAGACGCGTACCCCCCATGAGTGGAGGCATAGTACGTTACAACATCTTCCAGTACTTGCCCCCGGGTTGCCTCAACTGCATCTTTCCATGCTTGAGGAGAACTGTTTGCTTTCCCATCGTTATAAACCTGACATGCTTCGGTTGTGCAGATTTCTTTCCCCTCATTTTTGTATCTAATGGCGTATGTGCGCGCGGCAACAGCTTGAGCTTTGAGTGCTTCCGGGTGCCAGGAGGAAGGCATTTCAGCAATTCCAAGCAGGTATTTGCCTTCAAAATCCATTTCACCAAAGCCTGCAACTTTTATATTTCCACCAAAGAACTTATTCTTCACCGCGCGAATTTCA
>CAYRYY010000019.1:2813-6376 GCA_964428715.1 uncultured Gammaproteobacteria bacterium | reverse complement strand
GGTTCTTTGCCATAGTAGGCTTTAAGTATTGTCTTAAAGTCTTGTCCAGATTGCGCTCTGCCGCGTGCTCCATACTGACTCATTCCTTTTCTATGTGTATGTGCTCCAAACGAAAAAGCTGCAAAATATCCGCTTGGTGCTGATTCATTAAATCCTTTGATAGATGCATTGTAATCATCGGCTAAACCTGAGTCTCCAATGGTGGCCGTAAATCCTCCAGATCTCTGGTTAATAATGCTTTGCTGTTTGGCGCTCAATTCTGCAATTTGAGAGGATAGTGTCCCCTGATAGGCTTGTGCCCCATCGACCAGCTTTTGAACTTCAGCTTTTTGGGCGTCAAGTCTCACTTTTGTTGCAGTAAGGAGTGTTTGCTCTTCTTCAAGGGCTGCTTTTCTTTGCTCTAAATCAACAATTTTTAGTGCAATATTTGTGAGTATTGATTTGTCTTGGTCTTGTCCCTTTTTTTGGTAGGCAATGAGTCTGGTTGCATTTTGTGCGTCACTAGATGAGAGAAAAACTAAAATAGGGGAGAACAAATAGCTTTTAATATAGTAGTTTCGTACAGTTTTGTTAAAGGTGTCAGTTTGAGCCTCTAAATCTTTATACCCTTTTTCTATATCTGTTTTTTTAGCAGCTATGTTTGATTCTGTAACGGCTACTTGGTTTGTTATTCCATCAAGCTGTGTTTTCATTTGATTCAATTGAGTTAAAAACGGAGCTGTGGCACGCTCTGAGGAGGAAAGAGCGGATTGTAATTCTGCGATTTTTTTACTGATCTCATCCAGTTCGTCAGAATATGCCTTGGGGATGGTAAAAAAACTAATTGCTGTAACGAGTAGGATAGAAATAAAAAGTAGTTTCAAATGCTTCATGGAGTAAAACTATTATAGTAGAATGCGGCTTTTCTTACAACCTCAGCAATTAAAATTAGAAAATCTGAAGACTATTTTTTAATTAAAACTTGTTTGTTCTAAAGATTGCTATAATAAATATAAATATGTTAGAAGATGTAGAACCACGTCATGAGCAATATTTTCAAAAAGAGTCAAAGTTATTTAACGACTTAGCCCAGGGATCTAGCTTCACTTTTAGAAAAGGTGATAAATGGGCAATTAATCCAGAAACAGGTGAGGCCACTTTTGACCCAGGATTTTTTGAAGATAAGGGATATACGCCTAGACATGCATTATTTGCCTCTGCACACGAATTAAGGTCTCATCTAGTAGAGTTGAATCGACTACTAGTTGAGCCAGGAGGAAAAGAAGCGCATGCAAAGCTAAAAGCACAAGTAGCTGTGTCTGAAAGAGCACAAATATGGGAGAATTGCAGGCAGGATATAAAAGGAAATAAGGAAATTTTAGGACTTGCGCCCGCAATGGAGCAGGACGTCCAGGAGCTTTACGCTGACAAATTATGGCCGGAAACAGATTTTACAAATCTTCCTCAACATCTTCAATTTATGTACGCAATTTTAAGAGGAAGCATGGTTCCTGACCAGGCGACGCAAATCGACCAGGAAGTAAAGGATGCAATTGATTCACTAAGAGATGTAAAAGGAAAAGACGTTATTGGGTTGTGTACGGACCCTAAGCAGTCACCGTTATTAGGTTTAATGTTGAGTCAGAAATACATAGTGCCTGTAATTGATAGCTTATTTGATGAAGATTTAAAGAAGCAAAAAAAAGATAAAAACTCAGATACAGGAGGAAAAGCTAAGAAGGATAGTAAGGATAAAGCGGGACAGAGTGACAAAAAGGATAAAAATAATAGTGATGAAGTTTTTAGAAAAGAATATGATGATTATAAAGAAAAACACCCTGAACCATCAGATCATGAAGAGACAGAGCAGGCGGTAATGGATAGAATAGATTTTCAGAGTGAATATAAAGGATACAAGGACGCATATGAAAAAGAACACGGTGTAAATAAAAAGGATACCGCTGATTATTATGAAGAATATAAGTCTGTAGAGCCCTATATCCAAGAATTACGGGAGATATTTATGAGAATAACGGAGCAAAGAAAAGCTCCAGCAAGAAGACTCGTTTCTCAAAAAGAAGAAGGAGTTATGGTTGACCCTGGACTTATTACTCAGACACATATTGATTTAGCCACAGGCTTCACTGATCCGAAAACAATGATGGACATGGAAGGAACTTTTATAGACCAAAATGTTCCACGGTCATTTGGATTTCATTTAGTTGCTGACCAGAGCTCTAGTATGGCGGGTGAAAAAGCGCGCAGTCAAAGGAAGGCAGCTGTGCTTATTATGGAGGCATTGGAAGAGTTATCGGAAAAGTTACGAGAGGAGGTTTCTGAAAATGGGACACCGTTAAGTATTGAAACGGAATTGAGAAGTTTTGGATATGAAGGAACAAAACTTTACAAACCGCTTTCAGGAGAATTATCAGAAAGATCAAGAATAGATTATTTCAAAGGATTACTGCAGACGCCAGGAGGAACAAATGATTTTGACTCACTCCAAGAAATAACAGACGACATTTCTGTCCGCGCAGGTAAAGATCCCAATTTACTTTCTGATTTAAAAACAGGAAAAAGAAAAGAAATAGTAGTAGTCCTTTCAGATGGGGGAAGTAATAACGCTAAACTCGTACAAGAAAGAGCAAATAATTTAAGAAGGCTGGGAGTTACTGTAATCGGGCTTGGAATGACTAATTCTGCTTCAGATATACAAAAAACATACGCTCCAGACGGTAGGATTTGCTATGATATAAAAGACTTGCCTAAATCTCTGCAGGAAATATTAGTAAGTCAATTAGGAATGCTTTCTACAACAGGAAGATCTGAAGATGTTTTAAATTAATATGTCAAATCAAGGAGAAGAATCAGGTGTTTCAAGATCAGAACAAATCGCTACTCGCTTCTTAAAAAGGAAAGGTATTAGAAGGCCTGAGGGCCCTGTCATCGGTCAGGGTGTAGGGGCTGATGTTATTGCTGAAGGATACGATCTGTTTTTTGAAAAACAGCAATTAAATGGTTTTATCGTTAGAAGACAAAGAGATCTTGCTGTTCCTGAGGGTGCCCCTCTCCGTCAGTCATTAGAAGATAAGCAAAAACTTATAAGAGAAGGAAAAGTTGGAATACTCACTGAGTCGAAAGTTACAGATCAGACGTACCCAGCAATAGTGGGTAAAGCTCAAGACCACGTCGCAAGAATAGATGAGAGGTTGGGTCAGATATTCTCAACTCCGGACGCATATCATGCGTTTCTGGCAGATCTAAGTAGCCAAATTCGTATTAGAACGCAAGCTGTGGAGGTAAAGAAGTTAAGGAAATTTATTGATACAACGCGTGTCGATATCATAAAGATTGGCCGTGAATTTGAAACAAAAGGTACTGGTATAAATCCTGCAATTGTCGAAATAGTAGAAGAAGGCAGGCTTCTTTCTGACACAGCACAAGAAAGAATTGACAGTTTAATGGAGGATGAAACTGTAGCAGACAGGGTGAGACTGGATGAATTAAAAGAATATCAAGAACAGTTAAAAAAAGATCGTTTTGCTGAGACACCTTCAAGACTTGCTGCGATGACAGAATTAGAA
>CAYRYY010000019.1:0-2803 GCA_964428715.1 uncultured Gammaproteobacteria bacterium | reverse complement strand
GAACAAAAAAGTGCTCATAACCGGCGCAACTGGAACAGGGAAAACCGAATTAGTGAGGCATGCCAGTAAAGTGTTTTTTGAAAAAAAACCGTTTGAAATAACTGGGCATACTAATATGACTGCATACGAGTTGCTAGGGAGAACTGGTTTATCCCAAGGCTCTGATTTATACAGACCCTCAAAAATAGTACAAGCAATGACTGCAGATGGAGTTGGCGGTCCCTTGTTGTATGACGAGATGAATGCGTCTCCAAATGAAGCAAATATTGCAATAAAAACATTGCTAAATGATGGGCCAGGGGATGAGGTTTCAATTCAAATGGATTCAAATGAGAACAAAACGGTAGGACCTGATTACTCGTTTACCGCTACAGTGAATCCTAAAAGTGATAAGCATAAGACTCGTTATGAGATGGACCCAGCAATAGTAAGAATTTTTGAACCAATGATTTTACCATACATGCCTCCACATGAGGTTTGGGATACGGCGATTGCATCCATGATGGATGCAAGGGGAGGAATACCTTTGTCCGTACAGGACGCTTCCAAAGTTCTTAAGAATCTTTGTGATGCTGCTTCATGGACCCAGCAGGCATATTTAGGCCAAAAGATTTCGCTTGATCAGTCAGGAGGATTTTTAGAAGCAAAAGGGGGAGCTTCTACTGGTAAACAAGCCACTTTAAAAGATGCAGTACTAGATCCAGGAAGAGTAATAAAAATGCTGCAAGGATGGAGTTCGGCAAGACTTGAGGGACAGCAATTTATAGAATTCTTAAATGAACAGCTTTCACGTTTTGCAAATAATGAAGAATATCCTGAAGACGACAGAGAATACCTGCGTAAGATATTTGGATTAAAAGGTTTTTCTGTAAACACGGGGCTCGATGAGCCAAGGCGTATTCGCATGCCTCATACTGAAAAGAGTAGCTTGCGTCCAGATCAAGTTGCAAGGCTCGATCCATATGGAAAAAGGACTACTTCTGTTGCCAGAGATGCTCTAGAGCTTTTAGAGGACGATTTTAGCCCAGTTTTCACAGGAGAGTTGGCTCAATCGGCAACTGTGGAACAGGCAAAAGAAGCCCTTGGAAAGGATTTTCTTGGAGTAGAGGCAGTGAGAAAATTTGAGCAGATTTTAAAAGAAGGCGGATTGGATGTACAATTTAATCTCGATTCAATTGTTCCATTTCCTTATACCCAGAAAGATATAGAATTTGCAAAAGCCAACAATGAAGTTCTTACGCTTCGTCCTGATGGAATTACTTATAAAGGGAAACAAATGCCTCTGACTGTTACAACATTAAAGGATTTGATTGGAAGACTTCCAGAAGATAGTAAACTTAGAGATAGCTTTCCAGATCTACGTCCCCCCACAATTAAGAAGCATTGGTATGGCGAGGAGATAGTAAAACCAACAGAAGAGTGGTATACAGATAAAAAAATCTCATCTGATAATATACATAGTTCATGGAAGCTCACGGGCAGAGATCCTCTGAGTCAAAGTGTAGAACAGTATAATGAGTGGTTAAAGAAGAGAGGATGTACTCAGGGGAATATCCCGAAATTTAACGAACTTATGTGGGATATGGTTTTAATATTTGCCGTTAACGGAGAAAGTCTTATTAAGGGGCCTGCGTATGCCACAACAGATTTTGGAAAAACTGTATATAACCAAGAGCAGGTGGTAGTTGTAAAAGGAATAGATTCAACGGGTTTTCATGTTGCGTATCCAGATCATTATGGTGGCTATAATTCGGATTTTCAAAAATCTGGCAAGAGTATCTACTTTTCCAGGTAAATCTGTTACGTCTAAGAAGCGAAAATTATTTCAGTGGAGCCGACAGGATTCGAACCTGTGGCCAGGTGTGTATAAGACACCTGCTCTACCGCTGAGCTACGGCTCCAAGTTTGAATAATTATAGCACAGGAAGGGTAAAGATTCGATTATTTTTCAGAATGAACACGGTAGATGTGTGTTTGCATATTGCAAAAAGTTACATCTTTTGTATAATTCCTAGTATGTCAAGACCAAAAGAATTTCTACCGCAGTCCATTGGAAAAACAGTTCCTGAAGCTGGAGACAGTAGAACAAGAGGAGTGCAAAATACTTCAGATAGACCTCAACCAAGAACAGAGCAAGTGCTTCCAATATTTGGTTCTCCAGAGTTTACTTATGCAAAACCTTTAGTTCCACCACGGGAAGTGCCTGTGGGTGGTGGAAGAACTATAGGTGGAGGAACAAGTCGTGAAGCACAAAGAAGAGCAAGGAAGCAGTTGGGAAGAAGATAAGCTATACCATTCCGCCGGAATTATTTCCCCCGCCTAGTTTTCCTTCACCGCTGAATGGATCAGATTCTCCAGGTCCTAAATCTCCAAATACCTCAAACAGTTTAGAACGCTTTGCAATTTCCGCTTCAACTAATTCTCTAGGTTTTCCGTATTTGAGTCTAGACAATTCTTTCACTAGTTCTGTAACGCGCGGGTTTGACATCTTTTTTTCAACTTCTAAATCACGTGTTAAGTCCATAGAAAATGGGGGAGCAGGTTCATTTTTCACAACTGTTTTAACATATGCGTGACGTGCCTCAATATTAATTAAATCGGCCTCTGTAAATGTAGGCTGGAATTCATGCTGCAGATAATTTGCATCAGCAACCCCAACACGGAAGGACACAATAGTGCCTACGTTTCCAAAAATAGCGTTTTTAATTTCTTCCTCAATTTGTCCTATAAACTGATTAGCTACAATTAAATTGAGTCTGTATTTTCTGGCCTCTGATAAGATTTGCGCAAAGTCTTTGGTTGC
>CAYRYY010000018.1:857-15205 GCA_964428715.1 uncultured Gammaproteobacteria bacterium | reverse complement strand
ACATTTTGTACACTCTAAACTAGATCAAATTGATATATACTACTTCAAATTTGGTCAACCCTCTTTTTTTAAAAAATTTAGAATTTGGTCTTCTTTGCTCCTTAACTATAAATTAATCAAAAGCGCAGACGTAGTTCATTGTCATGACGTTTTCGTATGGTACTTGCCGTTTAGATTTTTACTGATTCAAAAAAAAGTATTTACCACATTTCATGGATATGAAGGTAGATTTCCTCCTATAGAAAAGTCAATTTGGATTAGAAAAATTTCTGAAAGATTATCTTACGGCAATATCTGTGTGGGTGATTTCATTAAGCGCTGGTACGGAACCAAGCCAGATTTTGTTGTATATGGGGGGGTTAGTGTAGTGAAAAATTCCGAGCTAACGATTAGAAATAATGAATCAAAATCAAGGATCAAAATTGTTTTGATTGGCAGACTTGCTAAAGACATAGGCGTTCAAATATATGCGGACTCATTAAAACGTTTGAAGCGTGATGCTTTCAAATTTGATTTTAAAGCATGCGGAGAAGGTGAATTAAGACACGAGCTTGAGAAGTATGGAGAGGTGTTAGGGTTTGTTAAAAAAACTAAAGAGTATATTGAAAAAGGAGATTTGATTTTTGCTTCATCATATTTAACAATGTTATCTATTATGCAGCTGGGTAAACCAATCTTTGCTGTTTATACAAATCCTCTCAAGCATGACTATTTATTTTCTTCTCCATTTGCAAAGCATATCTACATTTATTCATCTGGAAAAGAATTAGCGCGTGGGATTAAAAACTATAAACCAAATTTAAGAAGACTTAAGGCTGCACAAAATTTTGCAAACTCTCAGACCTGGGCTAAGTTAGCTGACACCTATGAGGAGCTTTGGGCAAAAAAGTAACATGAAAGTAAGTTTAATAACTACAGTTAAAAACGAATCAAATTCCATTGAGGCTTTTCTTGATTCCATACTGAGGCAAGGTAAAACACCAGAGGAAGTTGTAATAGTGGATGGAGGAAGTACTGATCAAACAGTGCGGCAAATTAAGAGCTATGGTTCAAAGACTAAGAATTTGAAGGTGTTTGTTAAAAAAGGGAATAGATCTGTAGGGCGCAATTTTGCAATTAAAAAAAGTACACATGACATAATAGCCGTAACAGATGCAGGATGTATTCTTGATTCTCATTGGCTCGAGAATATTATGAAGCCCTTTGAGAACAAAAGCATAGATGTATCTTCTGGATTTTACAAACCACAAACAAATTCAATTTTTGAAAAATGTTTGGCCGCTTACACATGCACTATGCCTGACAGGCTTGATTTACAAAATTTTCTTCCATCTTCTAGATCTGTTGCATTCAGAAAATCTGCATGGGAAAAAGTGAGCGGATACCCTGAAAATCTTGATACTTGTGAAGACTTGGTCTTTGCAAAAAGAATGAAACTGGCTGGTTTAAAGTTTATGACAGTCAAGGACGCAATTGTGTTATGGCCGCAGCGAAAAAATATTTTTCAGGCAGCAAGACAATTTTTTCTGTATGCAAAAGGAGATGGAAAGGCACATTATTTTAGAAAAACTACGCCTGTACTTTTTGCAAGATATACGCTTGTCATTCTGATTTTGATATATGCAATTATTGCTGGCAGTTACATTCCATTTTTTGTCTTATTTTTGTTTTTGTTGTTATATCTATTATGGTCAATACAGAAAAATTATAGATACATTAAGAACTGGAGGGCATTTTTATATCTACCGTTGCTTCAGATAGTGTCAGATGTAGCTGTTTTAAGTGGTACAATAATAGGGATAGCAAGCAATATATGGGATACACAAGGCAAACAATAAAAGGGATTTCATGGGCGGGTAGTTTTAGGATTGTAACAAGAGCAGTATCTTTTTTAAGAACTGCTATTTTGGCCCGACTTTTACTTCCTGTAGACTTTGGTTTTTTTAGCATCGCGTCGTTGGTGCTTGCGATTTCAGAGCTTATAACTGAAACCGGAATTAATATTATTCTTGTTCAAAAAAAAGAGGAAATTGATAAGTACATCGATACGGCATGGGTCATTTCAATAATGAGAGGGGTGCTAATTGGCCTAGTTATTTTATTGACAGCACCGTTTGTATCCTCATTTTTTTCAATGCCTCAGGCATATACGCTTTTAATATGGATTGCAGCAGTCCCAGTTGTGAGGGGTTTTATAAATCCATCTGTTGTAAAGCTGCTTAAGGACTTACATTTTCAAAAAGAGTTTTACTATAAAACTTCTATATTTTTAGTCGAATCCGCTGTGTCGATTCTTTTTGCAATAATTTTAAAATCTCCCATAGCTTTGGTATATGGGCTTCTGGCAGGAGCCGTTTTTGAAGTTACAATCTCCTTTGTGCTTTTGTCCCCTCGTCCCCGGTTTAACATTAAAAAAAGATATATGTATGTAATATTTTCCCATGGTAAATGGCTTACTGCTAATGGAGTTATAAACTATCTCTATCAAAATCTTGACAATATAGTAATTGGTAAAATGTTGGGCGCAGCGACTCTGGGTATCTATGATGTTGCATACAAGATCTCTTTATTACCCCTTACTGAAGTTGCAGATGTAGTAGGAAGGACAGCATTTCCAGTGATGGTAAAAATAAATGATGATGTTAATAGATTAAGACGCGCGTATTACAAATCCTTACTGCTTATATCTATAGTTTCCTTCATGATTACACTTCTAATTCTCGTATTTCCCTCACAAATAATACAAATTCTTCTGGGAGACCAGTGGATATCTGCCGTAGGAATATTGCAGCTGCTTGCAGTTTTTGGTTTGCTAAGAGCAATCTTGTTATCCCTTACGCATCCATTTTATGCAAGACAAAAACAAATGCACATGACAATAATTGGTGCAGTAGGACTTTTAGGATTAGGAGTAACAGTTGTTCCATTTGTCGTAATGTGGGGAGTAAATGGAGCTGTGTATTCTGCAATTTTTGGAACACTTTTGTCATATCCTATTGCAATATATTTCTTAAAGAAAGTACTGTATGAATAGATTGATTCACCACGTGCTTGCCATTATCCTTTCAAAAAATAACACGGGTACAGTTGCGAGAAATACGCTCTATTTAACAATTTCCGAGATAATACTCAAGATATTGGGTATTGCTTGGATTGTATTTCTTGCACATATGTTTTCCGTTACTGAGTACGGAAAATACAATCTGGTCACTTCTTTTATAGCAATTTTTTCTTTTCTTCCAGATTTTGGAATAGGTCTTATTGTGATTCGTGAAATTGCAAAAAATACTAAAAATTCCTCTCTTTATTTAGGAAATGCATTTGTTATTAACGGGTTTTTGTCTCTTACAACTTTCCTCATTATTGTCGGTGTTATATATGGATTCTCAATTAATATTAATGTTTCTGGGCTAATCCTAATTTCAGCAGCTACTCTTATTCTTTCCACTTTGCGCTCAGTTGCAATTTTTTATTTTGATGGGCGGGAAAAGATGCAGTATTCAGCATCTCTCAATACGTTAAATAGTATTTTGTTAATAGCTTTTGCAACCATGGGTGTTTTGCTAGGATTTGGCTTGATGGGTGTATTTGGCGGTATGCTTCTTGGTACTTTTATAAGTCTTGTAGTGTCTTGGGGTGTTTTGCTGCGCTTTATAAAGCCGAAATTTGTAGTTAACCCAAAGATTATAAAGTTTTATTTACTATCTGGTGCCCCCCTGGCAATTGCATCTTTTGCATCATTGATATTTATGCGTGTCGACATACTTATATTAGGGATTTTGCTCGGAGGAGAAGCAGTAGGTGTGTATAGTTCAGCTACACCTTTTGCTTTCGCATTAATACAGCTTTTAAATGTTCCATTTGTAGTGTCTGTGTATCCAGCGCTTTCGCGAATTCAAAAAGAAGATGCAGTTCGATTTGAGCGCGGTATAGTCAAATCATTGGGAGTAATTGCTATGTGGAGCATTCCTGCTGCAATTATTATTGCTATAACTTCAAACATACTCATACCTTTAATATTTGGCAATAAATATGATGCAGGAATTCCAGTTTTGCGTGTACTAATACTTTTTGTGCCGTTTCTTAGTTTATCAGCATTTTTATATAAAATTTTAATCATTCTAGGTAAACAAAAAGACTATTTAATAATTAGTGTATTAGGCGCGGTATTGAATATAAGTCTAAATTTTTTACTGATTCCGCATTATGGATTATTGGGAGCGGCATGGTCGGCTGTTATAACCCAAATATTGCTTTTTATAATTTATAGTCTTGATGTGTATAGAGCACTGAGGAAATAAAAAAGTTTATATGGTAAAATACTTGACATGATTCCATTTTATAGGCCTTCACTTGGAAATGAAGAGATTGAAGAAGTATCAGAAGTAATAAAGTCAGGTTGGATTGGTTTAGGTCCTAAAACTCAAGAATTTGAAGAGAAACTTCAGAAATACTTGGGTGCAAAGTATGTTACTGCTACAAATTCAGCAACAGCCGCTCTTCATCTTGCATTAATTTTAGCAGGCGTAAAAGAGGGGGATGAGGTTATCTCACCAGCATTCACATTCGTTTCCACAAATCACGTAATTTTATATCAAAAAGCAACTCCAGTTTTTTGTGATATAGATCCAGATACGTTATGTGCTGATCCAAATGATATTATTCAAAAAATTACACCCAAAACGAAAGCAATAATTGTAGTTCACTATGGGGGTCATGCAGTAGACATGGATCCAATTTTGAAAATTGCAAAACAAAAAAAGATTGTGGTAATCGAGGACGCCGCACATGCTTTTGGAGGGATGTATAAAGGGAAAATGTTAGGTACTATTGGTGACTTTGGGTGTTTTTCATTTCACGCGGTTAAAAATATTGCCATGGCAGATGGTGGAGCACTTTTTACAAGAAGCGTAAGGTTAACAAAAAAGATTAAAGAGTTAAGGTGGATGGGGATTAGCAAAGACACATGGCAAAGAAGTGGGAATAAGAAATATTCTTGGTATTACGATGTAGGTGAGCTAGGGTACAAATATCATCCATGTGATGTGTTGTCTGCAATTGGCGTTGCGCAGTTAAAAAAATTCCCAAAGGTTCTCAAGAGAAAGAGAGAAATATACAATATGTACATCAAAGGACTGTCTGACGTTGTCTGGATTTCTTTGCCAACAGAAAAGGATTATGAAGTTAATGCATTTCACAATTTTACAATCAAACTAAAACATCGTGATAAGCTGGCTGCGTATCTTAAAGAAAAAGGAATTGGGACAAGTGTTCATTATATTCCAAATAATCATTATAAAATGTATAAAAAATTCAAAAGTAATATTCCGGTTACAGAAAAAGTATGGAAAGAGGTGTTGTTGCTTCCGTTTTTTCCAGACCTCACAGATAAAAATGTGAATTATATAATCAACTCCATAAAGTCATTTAATCCGCGCGCATAATGAAGGTATTATTGCTTACACCCGTACACAATGAATATGTTGCAAGAAGCAGTAAAAAGTTACGTGGCATACCAGTGACGCAAGGGCAAGCTTCTTGGGTGAAAGCAATACTGTCATTGGGCCATGAAATAGATGTCTTCATATACTCTTCAAGCGTTATTATTCCACATGGTATTCACAAAAGAATCATGTACTTTTTGGAAAAGTATTTCCCAATTCTTACTGGCAGAGTGAGGAGAAGACTAGAAAAGTTTTATAAATATAATCCTGACGTCATAATAAGAAGCATTATTTTTGAAAAAAAAACCAATTTATTTAAGCCGGATGTAATATGTATATCTGGTGGACTTACATCTATTCTTCCTGAGACCATTAAAAGAGTGAAAGATATGCATCGTGCTAAAGTTTTGTTGTTTTCAGGAGTTAATCCTGCGTATTCAATTACTCCTGTTGAACACGCTCTTGTTAAGAGTTCAGTTATAGATTATGTGATAGAAAATGATAGCGGATATGCATCAAGTTGGAGGAAAAAAGGAGTGAATTCTTTTGTTTTGCCTATTTCATCCGTAGACCCAGATTTACATAAAAAAGTAATTCTTTCAAGTAGAGAAAAAAAACTATATAGTTGCGATGTTTCATTTGTTGGCAGTATAACACGCGATAGGGTGGAGAAATTGAAATCCTTTACAAAGTATAATTTTAAATTTTGGGGGGACATAAAGCCTGGTGTATCCATCCCAACTGAACTCGCATCGTATTATCAGGGTTTAGCGAACTCTGAAAAGATGATAAAAGTTTTTAATGCGTCAAAAATTGTAGTAAACTTACAGCCAAAGGATATGGTATCTGGGGGCAACATGAGAACATTTGAAATTCCAGCAACTGGATCATTCATGCTGACTGACAAAATTGAAGAAAAGTGGTTTAAAGAAGTAAGGCCTGTAATCTTTACTTCAATTTCTGATGCAAAAAAGAAAATTGATTATTACCTTGATAATGACAAGGAAAGAATTGATCATGCAAAGAAACTCCAAAAATATATGTTACAAAACCACACATACAAAATTCACTTAGATATATTATTTAAGTTAATAAAGAATGAAAAACAAAACTTGTAAGATTTGTTTCAATAAAAAAGTCATATTTGTAGGAGAAAGAGAAGGGGTTAATCTTGTTCAATGTGATACATGTAAAACCATATTACAAAATCCTATACCGTCTGAAAATGATTTAAAAAATTTTTACAATTCAATTTATAAAAAAGAAGGTATTTCCTATTCAACAGAAAAAGCCTTTGATAGTTTTGATCCGAAACAAGAGGCTGGAAGATTAAAAGCAATCAAAAAATATAAAAAGGGTGGAAGGCTTCTTGATGTTGGTGCATCTTCAGGATTTTTTCTTAAAAGTTTAAAACATGACAAAAAGTGGAAGCTGGACGGGGTCGAATATTCGCTTGCAGCCGTGAGAAAAGCAAAAGAAAATGGCGTCTTAGTTATACATGGCGACATATCAAGCCCTCTTGTTAAACGTAACTTTTATGATGTGATCACAATGCATTCAGTGCTGGAGCATGTACCAAATCCGCATGAGTATGTCGCCCAGGTACATGATAGATTAAACGAACACGGAATATTTGTGGTAAGTGTTCCCAATATTGCCTCAGTTGAATATGGCATTTATAAATTACTTAATAAAAACTTTCCAGGTTTTATCAGAGAACATATATTTTACTACACACCTTATAGTTTTAGGTTATTACTCGAAATGAATAACTTTACTGTACTTAGCATAACAAGCAGGCATTATTCTACTCTTCACCTTCCTCCCATGAGGCCATTAATGGGTTGGCTTACCTTTTTACCTAAACTTATCCTAGAGTATACCGACGTAGGTGGCAAGTTTAAGAAAGGAAATATATTATATGCATATGCAAAAAAAAATAACAAATAGAATTAAAACAGTTGTAAAGAAAATTATATGGAAGATTCATGGTGGCTATAAAGCGCAAGAGTTTTGGGACAGATGGTCAAAAACATTCATGGATGATCCCTGGCAAAGAGAAATTCATCCGCAGCATGTATGGATAAAAGATACAATTGACAGAAATAATCCTAAAACAGTTTTAGAAGTTGGGTGTGGATTTGGAAGAAATATACAATTTCTTATTGATAATGGATATAAACCAAATAACATAACAGGTATCGATATAAGTCCTGAGATGATTAAAAAGGCTAAAAAGTATATGAAAACTAATGGTGTAAGGTTAAAGACTGCTAGCGTTACGACCATCCCGTTTGATGATTCACAATTTGATATTACTTTATCTCACGGAGTTCTAATGCATGTACCTCCTCGTGACATACATCAAGCCCTTAATGAAATAATACGAGTATCTAATAAAGGAATAGTGCTGGTTGAGCAAAATTATGATGGAAATGAATACACATTTATTCATAATTACAAAAAACTTCTGCACCAAAAGCAGCTACATGTAGTAGAATATAAAAACAGTAAAAAATTAGGACTCGATTTAATATATGTTGAAATACGGAAATAATACCTCATCTTTTAAGCCAGAAAAATTGCATAAACTTAATGTGGATAGGCAGTCTGCCTCATTAATAGAAAATGGATCACGCGTGCTGGAAATTGGGTGTGCAACAGGGTTTATGGGTGAGTACTTGATAAAAAACAAAAACTGTACTGTCATTGGAGTAGAGCTTGGACAAGATGAGGCGGCAATAGCCAAAAAAAAATTAACAAAGGTATTAATTGGCAATATAGAGAGCGACATCATCAAGCGTGAGATTAATGCACTCGGTAAATTTGATGTGGTTTTTGCATCAGCACTACTTGAACACTTAAAAGATCCTTGGGATGCATTAAAAACATGGAAGAAATTCTTAAAAAAAGGGGGATACATAGTAATCAGTACATCTAATATTGCGCATTGGTCAATGAGGTTAAAAATCCTAAAAGGAGAATTTGCATATCAGGAATACGGGATATTAGACAATACACACCTAAGATTTTTTACTTACAAAACATTTCAGGATTTAATGAAAGAGTGCGGATTTTCTATTGAATATTTGGGAATAGACCCGGTAGGAGGAGGATACCCAAAGATAAGCAAAATTGGATCAAAAATATTTCCCAACCTTTTTGCTTATCAAATGGTTATTAAGGCAAGGGCATGAAAAATATTGATGTAACAATTTCTATTGTGTCGTACAACACTAAAGAGTATACAACGCGCTGTATTGAGTCTATTAAAAAGTATACAAGAAACGTAGCTTATGAAATTATTGTAGTAGATAATGCATCTTCAGACGGGACACCGTCGTTTCTTCAGAAAAAATTCAAAGATATAAAAGTTATCAAGAATAAAAAAAACAACTACTATGGTGGGGCTAATAATCAAGCCATGCAAATAGCTCAAGGGAGATATTTTCTAATTCTTAACGCGGATACATACTTTACTGACAATTCAATTAAAAAGACAGTAGACTACATGGATCAGAATATGAATGTGGGAGCGCTAGAAGGTCTTGAGATATATGAAAATGGTAAGCTTGTTCCAAATGGTTCAATGCATGTAGGCCCATTACTGGATTTCTATGAACTTTCTTTTATTGGGAAACACTTCAAGGACATGAAAAAAATTAATGCATTTAGACTTTCAACTAAAGATAGAAAAAGTACGTTTGACATAAAGGTTGGCTGTGATGCATTTCTTGTGGTAAGGACAGATTTATTAAAAACTATTGGAGGGTATGATGAAAAACTTTTGCTTTACTACACGGAAAACGATTTATGCATGAGAATAATTGAGAAAGGGTATAAGATAGTACACTTTGGGCAGGCTTACGTATATCACAAAATGTCAGTTTCAGCAAATAAGTTGAAGTGGAAAAAGCTTGATTTGTACTATAGAGATCTTTATTTTTACTACAAGAAGAATGGTTATGTATTTTTTGGAACATTGCTATTCCTGGAACTTCATTTAGAAAAGATGTTATTGCGATTGTTTAGACCGCATATGTTTGAAAATAAAACATGAAACTAACTAAAGAGTTTATATTCATTATTTTGCTTATTGGAGTATCTTTATTATTGCGAACATACAATCTTTCGTCAGTAATGCAGTTTATCCCTGATCAGGGGTGGTTTTATTTATCTGCTAGAGATATGTTGTTAACTGGCCATATCCCTCTGGTGGGCCCGCCCACGTCTCACCCTTGGATTCATCATGGGCCATTATGGACATACATGCTTGGTATTTTACTTTTTATGTTTAATTTTGATCCTGTGATGCCAGCATACTTTATAGCTGTATTAGGAACAATTACTGTTGTACTATTTTATTTCGTTGTAAAAATAATGTTTGGATTTAGACTTGCAATATTTTCTACAATTTTATATGCAGCATCTCCACTGATTGTTTTAAATAGTAGGATTCCTTATCACACCAGTCCCATTCCGTTCTTTGTTATTTTACTTTTTTTCTTTGTTTTCCTATGGACAAAAGGCAAAATGTGGACATTTCCAGTAATAACATTCATTCTTGGAGTTTTATATAACCATGAGATAACGACATTTGTATATTTCATTTGTGTGGTATTAGTATTTCTTTATGGAATAGTAAACAAAAAACAGTGGTCAAAAAAACTACTACATGTAAAAGTTGCAAGTATATCCTTGCTTACGTTTTTAATACCAATGATTCCATTTGTCTTGCATGATGTTCAGAATGGGTATGGGCAAACTGTAAAGTTTTTAATTTGGGTAGGATATAGAATTGTAAAGGCTCCTTTAGCGCTTATTCACCCAAGCTTTGTATCTAGCGGCTCTAATCCATCAACTTTTGGTGAGTTTTTTGTATACTACACACAACTCATATTTGCATTTAACTCACATATTGCTTTACTGGTTCTTATTTCTTCATGTATTTATCTTTTATCAAAAACAAAAAAATATATACATGTCTCAAGGCGTAGTAATGTCTTTAAAATAGGCGTGCATTTTGAAACGATAAAGAGTGAATATGCACTGCTTGTGTTATTTGTATTGGTTGGGTTTGTAGGTTTGCTTACGCATAGAGTACCAATTGAAGCTGATACATTACTTATTGCCCCATTTATAATAATCATAACAGCAGTAACTATCTTTTGGATTTTGAACAGTAAATTTAATCTTGCACTTTGTTTAATTATTCTAATTGCAGCTGCAAATGCCTATTATTTATTTCATACAAATTATCTGACCCAAAATACAAAACATAACCGTATCACATACGAAGCGCGTATGCAGGCGGTAGGTAAGGTAATACACATTGCAAATGGAAATTCCTATACAATAGTAGGTAGGGGAGAATTAAGTGATTTTCCTGTCTTTCTTATGCCATATGAGTATTTGCTTTGGTGGATGAAATCGCCCGTTGAAAAAACAAATTCAGGAAAAACAATTGAAATATGGGAGCAGGGCGACACTATTAAAGTTATTGAAATAAAATGATTACAGCTGTTATTTTAGCTAAAAACGAAGAGAAAAATATAGAAAAATGTATTAAGTCACTGTTTTTTTGCAATGAAATATTGGTAATTGATGACAATTCTACAGACAATACGGTATCTTTAGCAAAAAAATATAAAGCGAGAGTTATAATACATCCACTTAATAAGGATTTTTCAGCGCAAAGAAATTTTGCTTTAAGTATGGTTAAAACAGAGTGGGCATTATTTGTTGATGCAGATGAACAGGTGCCACCAAAGTTAGCAGCAGAGATAAAAAGTTCAATGTATGATGCGAAATCAAACGGGTTTTATATAAAAAGACAAGATGAGTTGTTTGGTAAAACATTGAAGTATGGAGAGCTGCTTAATAAAAAGTTTATTAAGCTTGGCAGAGTTGGTAAAGGTAGATGGGTAGGGCGAGTACATGAAAAGTGGGAAATTTTAGGAAGTGTTGCAACCCTTGAGAATCCATTAATTCATATGCCTCATCAAACTATTGGTGAGTTTATCTCAGAAATTGATTTTTATACTACATTACGTGCCGAGGAATTGTACAGAGATGGTGTAAAATCTTCCTTTGTTTCAATTATTTTATACACAGTACTAAAATTTCTGCATACATATTTTCTAAAAAGAGGTTTTATGGATGGGGTACCTGGAATTATCATGGCGTACATGATGTCATTGCACTCATTTTTAACAAGGAGTAAATTATTCATGCTGCAGCAAAAAAAATGAGATATTTGTCGTACTTTTTACTGATATTTTCATTTCCTTTTGGAGTTTTAAGTAGATTTTCGATAACTCCTTCAGTTCATATATATTTACATGATGTATTTGTTGTCCTCATAATATGCTTATTTTTTAAAGAGATTGCAAGATATTTTCTAAAATCCAAACGTAATTTACTAGTAGTATTAATTGGGTTATTTGCTGTGTCTTTGTTTGGAATTATAACCCACACGCATTCATTGCAGGAATTTATTTCTTCATTTCTTTATATGGTGAGACTTGCAGCGTATGTAATTATTGCTATACCATTATTTACTGCATCTGGCGCTATTTTAAATAAGCTCAAAATATCCCTTTTAACTTCAGGTTTCCTTTTTGTTACATTTGGCTACATACAATATATATTTTATCCGAATTTGAGAAACCTCTATTACTTAGGATGGGATGAGCATTTGTCACGTATGTTTACAACTCTTCTTGATCCAAATTTTTCTGGTATCTATATTTTTCTCATACTTCTATTATATCTTTCTTTCATGCTTCAAAATTTTAAGCGGTCAGGATTATTTAAAAAAATATTTTATTTTTGTGGAGGCATTTTTCTGATGGTCGCGTTTCTACTTACATATTCCAGGGGTGCATATATAACACTCTTTGTAGCACTTCCTGTCTATCTTTATTTAGTCAAGCGGGGAATAATGAGAATTGTATTCTTTGTAGTTTTGATTTTGGTAATTTTATTACTTAATCAATCATCGGGTGGGGAAGGGGTCAATCTTTTGCGTACGGCGTCTATTTTTGCCCGTTTTGAGGCAAACACACAAGGATTGTTAATCTTTCTGCAGAATCCAATTTTGGGAGTAGGATACAACACATTGCGTTTTATTCAAGTTGAATATGGTTTTGTAAACGGTGATAATGCATTTATTTCAAATGCTGCAGCGGGTTTCCCAAATAGCTATGTGGTAATACTTGCAACAACAGGAATTCTTGGTTTTAGTATATCTATATTAATCTTATACAAGATATGGCGGTGGATAAGGGACAAAACTAAGAAGCAAAAATCTCTTTGAGAACACTTTGTTTTACGGAGTTATTGTATTATGGATGGTCTTAGAAATTGGAATTTTGAAAGGGTCAACGAAGGACTAAGGCTTACGGGTTATACTTTACCTTTATTGTCTTATTGATTATTTTGCCTCCTGCACTTTGTGCATCAATTGAAATTGTATTATCGCCATCGTTTAGACTTAGGAAATATGAAAATTTACCCTCTGAATCAACAATTGCTACGGATCCATTTACGGTTACGCTACTGTCCGGATCAGTTGTACCTGTCACTTGTATAGTTTGATCTCCACGTTTAAATTCAGCATTGTCAGATGGACTGGTTATTTCTAGTTTTGCATCGTCCGGATTATATTCTACGGTATAATTTCTCGTAAATTCACTTACTGATTCATCTTTTTTAACGCGCAATTTTATAAGATTCGATCCTTCTTTAAGAATTACTTCATCAAATATAAATTTCTGGTCAGCTGTAAGTGGAGTAGTGTCATACTCATCGCCATTAAGATAAAGTTCTATTTGTGCGTCTGAATAGGCAGATGTCCCAACCACATGAATTCGTGCACTATTTGTGGCCTCTGGAATAGAACTAATAAATGGTGCCTCAAGGGTGCTACTGTGAGTTGTAGCCGTTGTATTTGCGGGTTTACTAAAGCCTGACATAAGTTTTCCAGCACTATCGAGTAGAAATGGGCCAAATTGAAATAATACTCCCAGGAGTACAAGAATTGCTATTCCAAAAAAAATGCTTTGTTTTTTTAGTTTTTCCTTTGAGGTTCTGGTTAAGCGAGATGAGTTTTGCATAGTACTAGACGCTTCTCTTCCTTACTTTTTCAGCTACTTTTAATTCAAGAATTGATTTTTTAAGATCCTGATCCAAAAGTGCAAAGTCTTCATTGCTCTTTTTATTCATTAGTGCTTCTTCGGCTCTTTTCTTTGCCTCTTGTGCGCGAGCCAAAACAATCGAATCTGCTTTTACAGCATAGTCTGATAAAATCTTTACTGAGTTATTTGCCACCTCAGCAATGCCTCCTAGAACCGCCATAAGAGACTCTTTACCATTTTTCTTGATCACTATCTCTCCTTCAACGAGCTTTGCAAAAAGAGCTACATGGTGGGGAAGAACGGTGATTTGGCCTTTGGGAGTTGGAAGCATCACTTCATCTACTTCTTCATTGTAGATTATGCCATTTGGTGTGATGATTTCAAGTGTAAAAGATAGGTCGGCCATTATAGTTAAATTTAAAGGATTACAGCTAGGTAAAAATTGATGGAGTATTACTTTTTAGCGTTCTTAACCACTTCATCAATGGTTCCAGCCATATAAAATGCTGATTCAGGGAGTGAATCATGTTTTCCTTCAATAATTTCTTTAAATCCTTTTACAGTATCTTCAATTTTTACATATTTTCCAGGAGCGCCAGTAAATACTTCTGCCACAAACATTGGTTGAGTTAAGAATCTTTGAATTTTGCGAGCGCGGGCAACCGTTAGTTTATCCTCATCAGATAATTCATCAATTCCAAGAATTGCGATTATGTCTTGAAGATCCTTGTATCGCTGCAAGATCTGCTTGATGCGGTTAGCAACC
>CAYRYY010000018.1:0-847 GCA_964428715.1 uncultured Gammaproteobacteria bacterium | reverse complement strand
CTTAACGTCACTTGCTACCTGATAATGATCTGTCCCTACGATGTTTGGATCAAGTAGGCGAGAGGATGATGTTAATGGGTCAACTGCTGGATAAAGTCCTTGTTCCGCAATAGATCTTTCAAGCGTAATAGTTGCTTCCAAATGACTAAAAATAGCAGCAGGTGCAGGATCCGTATAATCATCTGCTGGAACATAAACTGCCTGAACAGACGTGATAGAACCTTTTTTAGTAGATGTTATGCGTTCCTGAAGTGACCCTACGTCAGAAGCCAAAGTTGGCTGATATCCTACAGCCGATGGCATACGGCCTAATTGTGCTGAAACTTCAGATCCTGCTTGAGCAAAACGGAAAACATTATCAATAAAGAGTAGCACATCTTCATTTTTCTGATCTCTAAAGTATTCTGCCATTGTTAATGCCGTAAGCCCTACGCGTAATCTATTTCCTGCTGGCTCATTCATTTGTCCAAAAACCAAAACTGTTTTGTCAATTGTTCCACTATCTTTCATTTCATTCCAGAGGTCAGTTCCCTCTCTGGTGCGTTCTCCAACTCCTGCAAAAACAGAGTGACCTTTATGAACTATGGCAATATTTCGAATTAATTCCTGGATAATAACAGTTTTTCCTACCCCCGCTCCTCCAAAGATTCCAACTTTTCCTCCCTTAGCAAAAGGTGCAATAAGGTCAACAACTTTGATACCGGTTTCAAGCATTTCAGGAGTAGTTGTTTGCTCGGCTAAAGATGGCGCTTCTTTGTGGATCGAATCTCTTTTAACCGTCGCTGGAATTTTTTTGCCTCCATCAATTGTTTCCCCTAATACATTAAAAATTCTTCCCAGGGTGTCA
>CAYRYY010000017.1:10415-15241 GCA_964428715.1 uncultured Gammaproteobacteria bacterium | reverse complement strand
CCTCTTTTATTTTCCCACGAAGAAAAAGTCTAATTGTGTCACCTGTTACTTTTTTAATGGAGTAAATAAGTTCTTCGTAAATTCCTGATAAAAATGCGATTGTTCCACCAGACACTCCAGGAATTAGATCAGCAACTCCCATTGAAAATCCTGTTGCAAAAAGGCGAATATTCTTTTTTACATCTTTTTCGAGAAAAGCCATAACACAATTCTACAAAATCTTTTAATAAAATCATAGGGATGATTTTTTATTCTTACAGTATGTAGTTTATCTATTCTATGAAGTAAGTATCCTTTATAATTAAGTAATGAATTCATTTCAAATAAAGATTTTAGCGATCGTCTCCATGACAGTTGCGCATGTTGGCCTCTTCTTTTTTGAAAATCCGCTGTGGATGTATGCATTTGGAAGACTTGCATTCCCATTGTTTGCGTATCTACTGGCAAACGGAGCGATTCACACAAAAAACACAAGAAAATACGCAGTTAGATTACTTATCTTTGGTCTTATATCTCAAATTCCATTTGTTATGGCAAACAGAACCGTTGATCCTAACTACTGGGGGTTAAATATTATGTTCACCCTTTTCTTAGGGCTTCTGGCAATCAATACAACCAAGAATAAAACACCACTTCTGAAATTCTTTATCCTGCTTGTGTTTTTTTGTGTAGGCTACATCCTTCAGGTTGACTATGGAGGCATGGGAATACTTTGCATTGTTGCGTTCTATTACTTTCTTAACTCAAAAATCAAACTGTTAATCTCACAGTTTTTAATTTTTGTTGGAATAAATATTGTGCTTCTCCTAAATCTCGTAATTCAAAATGCAAGCACATTGGTAAACCCGCCTTATTTTCTTCCTTATGGTGTACTTGCGTTAATCCCTATATTTTTCTACAACAACCAGCAGGGAAGAAAAACGAAGTATCTATTTTATGCATTCTACCCTCTTCATTACATAATTATCCTTTTGCTCTTGCACTATTTGTAAGAAATATTTATAACTAGTATTAGACTAAAAAAGATAGGAGGTGATATATATGTTTGAAGTATTGATATTTTTTGTATGCGCCGCGGTAATTGGCCTTATGTTCCTCTTTTTTGGTTATGCATTCTTTAGAATTTTACTTCCAATCTGGGCATTTTTTGTAGGACTCATGTTTGGAGTACATGGAATGCAAAATCTTTTTGGAGCAAATGTAATTTCCACATCAAGTGGATTTATATTTGGACTTTTTGCAGGAGCAATTTTGGCAATCTTAGCATATGTCCTTTATAGTTTAGCCGTTTATTGGTTTGGCTTAACCATAGGATATGTTCTAGGAAGCGGAATCATGATGGCACTTGGAATGGATGGATTCTTTGGAGGCATAATTGGAATCTTGGCCGCCATGGCGTTTATTGTGCTATTTGTAAAAGTGCAGATGCCTAGTACTTTTATAGTGGCATTTACGGCACTTGGAGGCGCTATGGCTGTTATCATGGGACTTTTTGTATTGTTTGGAGCAATTCCAGCAGTATCTGACAGTCTGCAATTAACCAGCGTTATCGTAGCAAATTCATGGTTCTGGATAGTTATCTGGGCTGTTTTAGCTGTAATTGGAATGACATTTCAATTTGCAGTGCTTAATCAGGCACAAGAAAATTTGTCAAAGAATTACGATTGGGGCATGCCCGCTAAAAAATCTAAGAAAAAGAAAAGATAGATTTTTTGTGTAGTCTAAAAGGGACGGATGAAATACTCCGTCCTTTTTGTTTAACACGTACTTACTGCTAAAGGTGAAGTAAATTCATGAGCAAAAAGCTTTATTTCCTCCCAAAAGCTTTCTTAACTAATCCGGATATTTTTGCCTTGTGCCTACTAAGTTCTGTTTTTGACTTAACGGAATCAAAATTATCTTGTAGTTCACGGATCATTTCTGAGCTCAGTCTTGATTCGGCAGCGCTACCCCTTCCCCTATCTTCTAATACACCTCTTATGTAAGCTACGTCATTTCGTGATAATTCTAGATATGGTTTTTCTGGAACTGGATTATTAGAGTCTGGCCATTGTCTGGAAATACTAACTGCAAGCCTTGCAACTCTGGACTCGTCCATGAAAGCTTCTGCTGTTCCATCCTTGTACGCCGCTTGCACTTCTCTTTCATAAACAGGGCGTAACCCTTGAGCAACATATGTAAACACTGGACCTCTTACAGGGACCAAAAATTCTTTTTCCGGAATTTGTGATTTAGACTCTCCTTCTTTATCGTTTTTCATAATTATGTACTAAGTATATACCCAACAAGCAGCAGTACGCTAGTCCACCACCCTATGAATGAGATAACAAATGAAACTGCAATTTTTGCCTGCATAGATTTTGAAAGTAATTTTGTATTCCCTTTTTCTTCTTTTTCTTTTTGCAGCAACCTAGGACTCACATAAAAACTTAAAAATAACCCATTAAAAATAAGGATTATGGCAAGAATACACTGAAGTACAATGATCACTGAGTATGGGTTTTGAGAATAAAATATAGCTCCTCCCAAAATTGCTAAAAACATACCAAGCCAAATAAGCGGCTTTGTTATTTGGTGGGCTCTGATTGTAGTGAGCGTAAAATACGTAGAATTTCGAGCACAAAATCCTAATGAGTCAATTACCGTTACTGCTCCCAGTCCCACTATAAACCCTGCAAGAAAAAGAAATAATCCAATAAATTCTAAGCTCATGTATTTATCTTACATCTTTCGGCTATCGTATGCCCAGTGCAATATTGCTTGTCTTTGTTTTGGCCTGCAGGAAAGATCCCCCTTCACACAATTCTTTTGAACTTGCGCTATGTGACGCTTTATAGCCTTCCACCTTTTAATTTGCCTAAAGTCCTCGTCTGGCATACGCCTACCTAGATAATATCTGCAGTACCATTGAAACCAGCCTCGTGGGTCACGCGGGTTAATCCAGCCTTTCTTCTGCCATACGGATAGAGGTTGACTTGCATGAATCTTGAAGTAATTAAGTTTGGGATCAGGAATTCCGTCTTTTGCCATTTTTGCATTCTTAAACCAGGATAAAGGCAATTCCTTTTGATCTACATCAAAATATCTTCCATCAAAAATTCCTAATTTCATCATTTCAGATGGAGTTAATTCTGGCTTAAAATCTAAATCAAAATTTTTGCCAACCGGCTCAGTTATTACATATACATACTCATCCTGCATTTGATCATGCACTGTTATCTTTTTCATACTTTCATAATATCAAATTATAACTTTTATGGTTATTAGAAATTCTTAAGCAAACTAGATCAATAATATTGTAAACTACTGATATGGTAACGAAGGCAAAACAAAAAAACGAATCGTATGATCGCAAATTAGTTGAGAAACACATAACAGATGCACTCCACGCAGCAGCCATTACTGCCTCAATCCACATTGAAAATTTTACACAAGGAAAAGAGGAAAAGACAGATTTGCCACTAGATGTAAAAAAAGCGAGAGTTAAAAAAATAGATACAGATGCTGATGGCGCTTTTCAAAATATTCTCAAACAATCCAGCGTGGAGTTTCATGGTATTGATGCAGAAGGTGGTAAAGAGGCTCATCCAGACAAGCTAGGTGAAGCTATGCCTCTATCAATTGGAGTCTTTGGGAAGGGAGACACAAAGGCTACATTTGTACTGGATGTCGTAGAAGGAACAACAGCCGCCGCCCACAACAGACCTGATGCCATTTCAATTGCAGGAGTATCAAGCTACAATTCCGTTCAAAAAATACCAATAAATCCAAAGACAGGACAAGGGTACAATTATTTCCGTAAATTGTTTGCCCCCCCTGAGTTTAGTAACCATCTATCACTTGAAAAATCAGCGCTGGAAAACTTACAAACGGTGTTAGATATTGCAAACATTAAGCCTAAGCGCATGAGGGTTGTAGCAATGAACCGCAAAAGCAATGAAGATATACTACTTGCTGCAAAAAAACTTGGAGCCAATCTTACGCTATTGCAGGCTGGAGACCTTGCATGGTGTCTAAAGGCTTTATTGTCAGATCCAGAAGAACCAATTCTTGTGTTAGGACGTGGAGGCGCTGAAGAAGGGTCTATTGCGCAAATCGCAGCGCACGCGCTGCACGGAACTGGTCAGCTTCAGGCAATGATGGAAGAACGTGATATAAAATCCACTGATACCACCCCCATCTGGAACCCCACAGATTATATAAAAGGAGACGCAAAACATTCGCTCGTGGTGTTTTCCTCCATTACAAAAGGTGACCACTTTGGAATGCATGCTGTCAAAACATTTTCTGAGGAAAAAGATTCGGGATACATGATTGACACTATGGTAATTGACAGCAATGGAGCAAAGCGCAAAACGCACAAAGTGTCCTATAAATTTTACTAGCTCTACCCTTTCTTCTTTATATTTTTACTTGTATACTAAAACTCACAAATAATGAACCTACAAAAACACAACACTGCAATCATTCAATCTCTTGACGAAATTGAAAAAAACTACCATAAGCTAACTCTAGATACCAACCCTTGGGCAAAAAAAGCGGGTGACCTGTTATTCACATTTTCTAAAAAGGGAAAGATGGTACGGGGGAACTTACTTCTTGATTCAGTTGCAATCCTCTCAAAAGGAACACAAAAAAACGCAGCGTCACTTGCCGCAGCACTCGAACTTATTCACTCAGGCTTATTAATTCACGATGATATTATGGACCAGGACACATTAAGACGAGGAAGTCCAACTATCCACAAACAGCTCGAATCTACAAACAACAATTCAACTAACACATCCGAAGCCTTAGCAATATGCATTGGAGACATCTCTTTCTTT
>CAYRYY010000017.1:0-10405 GCA_964428715.1 uncultured Gammaproteobacteria bacterium | reverse complement strand
GAATACAGCAAGTACATATAGTCCTTCAGTGCTTCAAAAGTTAACAAGTGAAATAACTCTTGTGGGCTTAGGCCAAATGCAGGATGTCTACGCATTGGGAGATACAAACACAGAGTCTATTCTGAGCACCTACACTTACAAAACCGCCAGATATACTTTTTCGCTTCCTTTTGCACTTGCTGGTCGCGTGTCTACTGTCTCAGATTCAGAAATACTAAGTCTTGAAAAAATTGGCGAAAAGATAGGAATACTTTTTCAAATTCATGATGACTATTTAGGGCTTTTTGGAAATAGTAGTACTACGGGAAAACAAGCAGTATCTGACATTCAGAAAAATAAACTGACTCTTTATAAATTGTTTCTACTTGAGTTAAATAATCAGTATATAAAAACCACAATTTTGCCTCTATTTGGTAAACAAAAAGTAACAGCTGAAAATATAGCTCAAATTCAAAATTCGCTAACAGAATACAAAATCACAAAAAAGGTAGATGAAATAAAGCAAAGTTTTATCTTGCAGGCTAAAGAAGAAATTAATAAATTAGAAAACAAGAATATGCAGAAGTTTTTAACTCAAATTTTGGAATTTGTCACTACTCGTAATTCGTAATACTTACGCTTCTTTTTTGTTAAATAGGCCATGTTCCATTTCATTTGTCAGCTCGTGAATCCTTTTTCCTTTTTTAAACCTACTCTTCTCCAGAAACCATAGACACAATATACTTCCAAAGATTCCACCTAAGAAGTCTGTCACTAAGTCATTCATGGTATCTCTCCATGGATCTTCCACTAAATTCCCTTGGAAGTGATGCCAGTTAGGAATATATGGGTAAACAAATATGTCAGAAAAGTACTCAATAATTTCCCAAAGAGCACCAACACCAAGCGTTATAAGAATTATCATAAATATTGCAGCCGTTGTGCTTGTCTTAATCCGCCCAGTTTGATACATGGTGTAGTAAATAAGAAATGAAACTACTCCCACAAAAAACGGCAGCATGTAGTGAACGATTTTGTCATAGTATGGAATATGAGCATAAAATCCTAATGATTCGCCCACAACTAATTGGAGAATAACCATCAAAAATAAAAGAATTTCAACTTCTAATGGGATATGAACTACAATTCTTCTGGTGAGAAACTTTGGAAATAAAATTGCCGCCAGCGCAACTAACGTTAGTGCACCTACTGTCCAATTATTAAATACAATTTGCAAAATAGCCGTCGCAAATATTATTGCTTCCAGTACAAAAGCCAAAACTTTCTCCCAATGAGGAATATGTTTTGTGTGGTTTTCGGGCATACATCCATCGTAAGGAATTCATCTCATCTATTGCAAGTAGTATTTTGTCCTTGACTTCTGCATGACTTACCCGTAGTATTAATATTCTATGACTGAAGAACTGTGTCCTAAATGTAATTCCCCTTTGTCCCCCGTAACAACAACCCCAACTGGTAAAAAATTACAACGCTGCTCTGCTGGCACATGGAACAAAGAAACCAGACAAAATGAGGGCTGCGATTATGTCAAATGGCTTCCTTTTGAACCTGAAACTTTGGATGAAAAATGTCCAAAATGCGGATCTCCACTGGTCATCAATATGACACGCGGTGGTAAGAAAATGAAAAAATGCTCAACGAATGTTTGGAACGCAGAAGCTAAAAAGGCTGAAGGCTGCGACTATATTGAATGGATTAATGGAACTACGGAGACACTTGACGAAGACTGTCCTCAGTGCGGAAAAAAGCTTGTACTCTACACAACAGCAACGGGCAAAAAGATGAAAAAATGTGAAACTTCAGGATGGGACAGAGAAAAAAGAGCAGCAACAGGATGTTCATATGTGGAGTGGTTAAAACCTGGCGAATATGAAAAATACGAAAAAACTGGTGAAGAATTTCTCCCCCCAGAACCTCAAGAGTAAAAACGCAATATTGCTGTGCTATTAGCCCTTTAAATCAAGGAAAAATACTATATACTTGAATCATGAAACAAATCATAATTGTTGGAAGCGGTATAGGTGGACTATCAGCAGCTGCCCTGCTTGGGAAAGCGGGATACAGTGTTACAGTGCTTGAGAAAAATGAACAACCAGGTGGACGTGCATCAAAACTAACGGCTAAAGGATTTACTTTTGATATGGGTCCTTCCTGGTACCTCATGCCAGATGTTTTTGAAACGTTTTATAAAGAATTTGGGAAAAAGCCCTCAGACTATTTCACATTAAAAAAACTTGACCCATCATATAAAATATTTTTTGGGAGCAAAGACACAGTGCTAGTCCCAAGCACATACTCTAAAGTAGCAAAACTTTTTGATGGGTTTGAGGAAAATGGAAAAGAAAAATTAGACAAATACATAAACCGTTCTGAATTCCTATATAAAGAGAGCATTAAAAATTTTGTATACCAAGATTATAAATCATTTAAAGACTTTGCAAAAAAAGATCTACTCTTCAAAGCAACCAAGATTCCATTATTTGAGAACATTGATCAATACACTAAGAAGTTTTTTAGCTCAGACAAAGCACGAAAGATTTTAATGTATAACATCGTGTTTTTAGGAGGTACTCCAAAAAACACTCCAGCACTCTACTCGCTCATGTCATATATAGATTTTAAAATGGGAGTATGGTATCCATTAGGAGGGATTAGTGCATTTATTGATTCACTAGTCAGTCTTTGCAAAGATTATAATGTTAAAGTTATTTATAACACAGAGGTGAAAAAACTTGAAATTAAAAATGGTGTTGTATCAAAAATTCTAACTAATAAAAAAACGTATACTGCCGACACTGTTGTGATGAATGCAGATTATCATTTCGCAGAAACTAAATTGCTGCCGCTTAAATACCAATCATATCCTGAATCATTCTGGAAGAAAAAAACCATTGCCCCATCTGCATTTATTTTGTACCTTGGGATTAATAAAAAACTTTCAAAATTAACTCATCACAATTTATTCCTAGACAACGATTGGACAAAGCACTTTGACAGTATATTTAAAAATCCATCATGGCCAAAAGACCCATCATACTATGTTTGTGTTCCCTCAAAAACTGATCCCAATGTTGCCCCACGCGGTATGGAAAATGTATTTGTATTAGTCCCCGTGGCTGCCGGTCTCAAAGACACCCCAGAAATCAGAAAAAAATACACTCAAAAAGTTATAAAACATTTGGAAGAGTTAATTGGTGAGGAATTCTCAGAAAACATTGTGTATAAGAAAACTTTTGCACATGCAGATTTTGCAAAACGCTATAATGCCTACAAAGGAACGGGGCTTGGGCTATCCCACACATTACTGCAAACGGCAATTTTTAGACCCCATCATGTAAGTAAAAAGGTTAAAAATCTTTACTACACCGGACAGTATACTCACCCTGGAATTGGCATGCCAGTCTGTCTCATTTCGTCCACCATAGTATCAAATCTCATCCAAAAAGATAATGAAAAGTAGCAGTAATCAAGCTTTTGAATCTATCTTTAAAAATGGTAGTAAAACCTACTTTAATTCAAGTATTTTTTTTCCAACTGACGTAAGACAAGATGTATTCATTCTCTATGCATTTGTGAGAATTCCAGATGATATGGTTGATCAGAAAAATCAGGATATAAAAGGCTTGACACAATTTATAAAAGAATTTAATACTGCATGGAGAATAAAAAAAAGTGACAATATCATTATTTATGAATTTATAAAACTTATGACAAGACGAAATATTGAAAAAAAATGGGTAGATGATTTTCTAAATACAATGAAAATAGATACTCAAAAAACTGAGTACAAGACGCTCAAGGAAACTGAAAAGTATATGTATGGGTCAGCAGAAGTTGTAGGACTCATGATGGCAAAAATATTAAAACTTCCCAAGAAGTCCTATACTTACGCAAAACTGCTTGGTAAATCTATGCAGTATATTAATTTTTTACGGGATATAGAAGAAGATAATAAACTCAAAAGACTTTATGTTCCAAAGTCAAATCTTCTAAAATACGGTCTTTCAAATCTTTCTAAAAAAGAGGCGTATTCTCATAAATCGCAATTTATCAATTTTATGAGGGACGAAATTGATAGATACAATGCATGGCAAAAGGAAGCCAGAATTGGATTTGCGTATATTCCCAAAAGATATTTAATTCCTGTTAAAACTGCGTCTGACATGTATGAATGGACTGCTTGCGAGATCTATAAAAATCCGCTTATTGTGTTTGAGAAAAAAATTAAACCCTCAAAATTTCGAATACTCACACAGCTTGGAATAAATGCTTTGACTTTATGGTAAAAAATCTGCAAATTATTCTAAAAATTTCCAGACCCAGATTTTGGAGCTATTTGGCAGGACCATTTCTTATTGGTTTTGTAATGGGAAATGGAGTCAATACTGTATTTACAAATCCACTGTTTATTCTGTTTATGTTATATTTTTTACTTCCTGCAAATATACTGCTTTATGGAATAAATGATTTATTTGACACTGACACAGACAAATTCAACGAAAAAAAGAAAACACATGAACTGCTGTTTAAAAGCTATAATGAGTCAATTTTACAAATAAGCGTACTTGCCTCCATTGGAATTTCACTGCTTTTGATCTTTTTCATACCCAGTACAATCTCAAAAATTATATTTGTCTTATTTCTTTTACTCTCTATTTTTTACAGCACTCCACCACTTCGATTTAAAAAACATCCGTTTGTTGATTCTGCGTCAAATGTTCTATACGTACTCCCTGGTCTTTTTGGCTATCTACTCTATGGAAATTCTGTGAGTGCTTTGGCCCTTATTGCAATTGCAGCATGGCCAATTGCTATGCATTTGTTCTCCGCAATCCCGGATATAGCTGCGGACAAAAAAGCAGGACTTAAAACTACAGCTATAGTTCTCGGGTCTCAAAAAAGTCTTGTGTTGTGTTCAGTGTTGTGGTCAATAAGTGTCATTGCAGCATACAATACATCTTTATCAAATGCTGCATTTCTTGGAATTATCTACCCTCTACTTCCTCTGCTTGCTTTAAAAACAAATAAGACTGAAAAAATATACTGGCTTTTTCCTTATATAAATACGCTGCTTGGGTGTCTGCTTTTTTTCTATGTAGTTTTTGCTGCCAACGGAATTTAATTGTTGATTTGCCCGCCTAGAATTGTAGTTACAATTTCTATGTCTTTCAGCTTCATTGGGTCCGTTGATAACGGGTCTTCCTTAAGCACTACAAAATCTGCTTTTTTTCCAATTTTCACGCTCCCTACTTCATCTTCCATTCGCAGCAGATAGGCTGTTCCAAGTGTTACTGCATACAGCGCGTCTTCAACCGTAATTTTTAAATCCTCACCTAAAACCTTACCTGTTGCAGTTACTCTATTTACCGCTGACCATGCATTAAAAAGAGGCGCAATTGGCGTAACGCTTGCATCGCAATGCAGTGAAAAATGGACACCTAAATCAAGCGCTAATTTTGCGGCATTCATTTGTTCTGCCCGCTGTAATCCAAGAGTTTTTGAAACATGCTGATCTCCCCAATAATACAAATGATTTGTAAAAAGATTTGCGCACATCCCAAGTTGTTTCATCTCCTTAAATTGAGCTTCATCTATCATTTGTCCATGCTGAATTGTGTGTCTATTCTTCTTCCATGGATGTGCTTCTAAGGCTTGTTTACAAGCCGCAATAAATGCTTCAGATGCCTCATCTCCATTACAGTGACAATTCACCTGAAGTTCCGCCTGATTAAATAACTTCATGTACATGGTAAGTGCCTCAGGATCCTGATTCCAAAGTCCATTTTGAACTCCGTTTATATATGGCTTTTTTAGCCTTGCTGTATAACCCTGAATAGATCCATCAGCCATCATTTTTATGTGCCCAAAACGCAATTTATCCGTGTTTTTCGTCATTAAAGACTTTACGTAATCAGGAATCTCCTCTGGCTTTTTTGTAGTGGTAGGCACAAAATACATAGGAACAAGACGAACTGGAGCGTGTTTTGTTAATTCGAGCAGTAAATCTACAGATTTTGGATCATCTAACTGAATGTCTACTCCCATTTCAGTAATGGTGGTCACTCCTGCCATTTGAGCTAGCTTCATATACCTGGGGAACAAAATTTTAGGGTCTGTAAATTTCGCAAATTCAGCACCCATAAGACTAAACGCTATACTCATAGCGCCTATTTCCTGCAGTTCCCCAGTTGGCTTGCCGTCCTCTCCTTTTGCTACTCCTTGAGTATTTAACTTGTCAATTGGAATTGCATCTACCACCTTTGAGTTAACAGTTATTAAATGCCCACTCACATGATTTAGCATGACCATGCGGTTTGTAGACACCTTGTCTAAGTCAGTTTTTGTGGGCCTTGGAGAATCAAAATAAATAGGATCAAACCCAATTGCAATTAATGGAGCCCCCTCTGGCAGCTTTTTGTCCTCTTCCTGCAGATATGAAATCACCTCATCCATGCTTTTCAGTCCTTTAAGGGTTGTTCCTTCAGGTGATGGTCTATCAAAAAAACCCACATATGGAGCCAAACCATCTTGCCCTGCCACCATGTGAGCATGTCCTTCTACAAATCCTGGAAGAATTATATTATTTGAAAAGTTAGAATCTACCTCAAAATCAGGAAATATTTTAACAACCTCTTCATTCCCAAGTCCAACAATTTTATCTCCATCTACAGCTACGTGAGTTGCATATGGATGAGATGCTTCCATGGTCACAATCAACTTTGCTTGAAATATTTTCCCCATGTAAGTAGTGTTGCAAATGCAGCAGGGCTAGTCAATAACGCAAACAGTATATGTCTGAGTGTTACTATCTAAAAAGCCTTGGACAAAAGAAGAACTCCTAATATCAAAAATAAAACGAACATGATTGTGGCGTTGTTATTTACCAGCCATTCCTTCAAAATTTCAAACTCGTGCTGAAGTTTTTTACCGAATAGTAAAAACCCTAAAACTGGAACAATTACCGTAATTCCAGAAAGTAATACATAAAACAAAAGACCTACTCCTACTTCAAATGCTGTTTTTGCGTGCTGGGACAATACAATTCCTGCAGCAATTCCCATAGGTGTGTTTTTGAAATTAAGAATTGCAAGCAAAAGACCTATACCAAAGGACTTAACTGGTGAGAAATTTTCAATTGCCGCCATCCATTTTGGCATATGTGGCACTTGATTATGTTTTGGTCTATTTCTAAATTGTTTAACTGCAAATACTATGAGTGCTATTCCCAAAACCCCATTTGCGATATTTCGGATCATATGAGTTCCTGTTGTAGAATCAGAAGTTAACGCCATCTGCATAGAAACTACTACTAAAAACAAAATACCTAAAAGCCAACCTAGCGCAAACGATATTGAATTAAATGCTGCACGCTTGGATAAAAGAATCAGCAAAAGTGCCGCCACGGGCATGGGAGACAACGCAACTGCAACGGCATAAGGGGCTAACTGTTCCATATATTCATAATTCCAGAATTAAGTGTACTTTGCAATAACGAATATGTGCCATAATTCATCACTTCACGAAATCGTCTTTTTTCAACCGTCAATGACAAGCCGCACCAAATACTAAATACATATCATTATTCATCACTTCATGAGCACGCGTTAAGAAATTTGAGCGAGGAAACGCCCGGAAACTTGAATCTTTCAAGTTTCAGTGACTAAGCGAAAATTTTAGCGCGCGCAATGGTGATGAGAGTTTTTGGTTCTTTTGTCGACGCAAAAGAACATACCAGCTTTCACTCTATATCACAACTCTTACCTTCTTTTAACAAGAATACAGTTAAACAAACCTCATAATACAAAACTTACATCAAAGAGACTTAAGAGCCAATGAACACATTAAACCATTGACAAATATAACTCCTGTGTGTTATATGTATCCTTCTAGAAAAAACTATGAGTTCAATATCAATTCCAAAATTTTTAACTGTCCAAGAAGTGGCAGAATTTCTCCAATTAAACGCCTTAACGATCTATAAATACATCAAAGAAGGGAAGCTGGATGCAGTAGAATTTGGCGGACATTATAGGGTTTCTCAACAATCACTTGATATGTTTATAACAAATCACAAAGTGGGAGGGGACAAATAATGCAAGCCTTTAACAAAAAAATATCAGTCATAATCCCGACACTTAACGAAGAAAAAAATATACCAGAACTCATAAAGCGGTTGGATACTTCTTTGACGAAAGGTGGATTTACCTATGAGCTTATATTTGTGGATGACAACTCTACAGACAACACGCGTCAAGTTATAGAATCACACTCAAAGACTCACCCCGTGTCGCTCTACATTAAAAAAGGGAAAAAAGGAAAAGCGTATTCAATTTCTGAGGGAATAACCTACGCAAAACATCCTCATATTGGAATTATTGATGCAGATTTACAGTATCCTCCAGAAGACATCGCGTCCATGGCTCAAAAACTTGAATCCTCTGACGTAGTTGTTGCAAAACGCACACAATATCAAGCGTCCCGCTCCAGAAAATTCTTAAGCCGCTCGTTTAAATATGTATTCGGGAAACTACTGTTCTCGCTCCCCCATGATATTCAAGCAGGCATGAAAGTATTCAAAAAAGAAGTAATTGAAACAATAGAATTCAAACCTGTTTCAGGCTGGACATTTGATTTGGAGTTTTTACACCGCGCCTCTCATGCAGGCTACAAAATTACAGACCACCCTATCACGTTTGAAAAAAGACGGGATGGAAAATCAAAGGTAAGATTTCTAACAACATCAGCTGAAATTGGATTAAATGCAGTATCCGTAAAACTTAAGCGCATTCATCCGCAGCCAATTCTTTCAAAAAATGCAACATCTATGTTGGGGGCGGGAATTGGACATAAGCGTAAAAGATATATAACTCATACTACCCTGCATCACGATAAAAGCGCAATTCGCACTTTTCTACTCAAGCAAAAGCTCTTTATTGGCTTTGTTTTAGCTCTTATTGTGTATGGGTTATTTACAAATTTTCTTGTGACACTTCAAATTTTGGTCGCGACCCTTTCTGTAATCTACTTTTTAGACGTTTTGTTTAACCTGCTTATGGTACTGCGCAGTCTTCATTTTCCTCAGGAGATAAGTGTTGCAGACAGCAGACTTCAAGAATTAAAAGATTCAGAACTCCCTGTGTACACAATTCTATGCCCCATGTATAAAGAAGGACACATACTGCCTAAATTTCTTGAATCTATTTCAAATCTCGATTATCCAAAAAATAAACTGGATGTAATTCTACTTTTAGAAGAAGATGATCTAAACTCTCAAAAAGCAGCAAGAAATTTAAATCTTCCGTCCTTTGTGCGTGTTGCTGTTGTTCCTCAATCTATACCTAAAACAAAACCAAAAGCATGTAATTATGGTTTGTCATTAGCACGCGGTGAATATCTCGTTATTTATGATGCTGAAGATATCCCAGATCCGCTGCAGCTTAAAAAAGCATATCTTGCGTTCCAAACTGCTCCTAAAAACGTGAAATGTCTGCAGGCTAAATTAAACTACCACAACCCAAATCAGAATCTGTTAACGCGCTTTTTCACAGCAGAATATTCATTATGGTTTGACGTAACACTTACCGGATACCAAAGTCTTAACACATCCATTCCTCTGGGAGGAACTTCAAATCATTTTAAAACACAGGATTTATTGGATTTGGAAGGATGGGATCCATTTAATGTTACGGAAGACGCAGATCTGGGAACCAGATTATTTAAGGCAGGTTTTCTAACTGCAGTTATTGATTCAGTAACACTTGAGGAAGCAAACAGTAAATGGGGTAATTGGGTCAGACAGCGCTCCAGATGGATTAAAGGGTACATGCAAACATACCTTGTTCACATGAGAAATCCGCTGTACTTTACAAAGAAAAAAGGACACCACATGCTCTTTTTCAATCTTATTGTAGGTGGAAAAATTGCGTTTATTTTAATCAATCCATTCCTATGGCTTGCCACTTTTGCTTACTTTGCGCTGTACGCATACGTTGGTCCTAGTATTGAAAAGCTCTACCCTACTTACGTTTTCTATATGGCAGTGTTTTCTTTAGTATTTGGAAACTTCCTGTATCTTTTCTATTACATGATAGGAACGCTCAAGCGCGAACAATATGGACTCATAAAATATGTCTTTTTTGTCCCTATCTATTGGTTCATGATTTCGGTAGCAGGATTTTATGCGTTTTACCAGTTACTGTTTAAACCTCACTATTGGGAAAAAACTACACATGGACTAGACATCAAAAAGCTAAAAGTTGATTATGTGGCAGATGTGGCAACAGGACTGGAAAAATCTACCACACAAACCGTAACGTCTTCTGTTGAGAAAAAAAGATTCTATAAAAACATATCCGCAAATCATATCTTTGGAATGATGTTAATTGGTGGTATGGCGGCTGGATCA
>CAYRYY010000016.1:10238-15399 GCA_964428715.1 uncultured Gammaproteobacteria bacterium | reverse complement strand
AAAAAATATTTCCTGTTCCATAAATATCTGCCCCATGCATAAAAAGAAGCTTAAATCCTTGAATCGGCGTGTTTCCAATCAGCATGAGAAGAAGCACAAGTGAGCTAATTCCCAGAATACTTCCGAGTACCAAAAATGCTGCTACATTTTTAAAAACCTGAAACCTATTCTTTTTTTCAAAAATTACAGGTGCCAAAAACAAAGGAAACCATAAAATAACCTGCGTATGCGTGAATATTGAATACCCTAATGAAAATATTCCCAATAAAAACCATTTATTGAAACGATTTCGAGATCTCAGGAGACAGTAAAATGAAAAAAGATAAAAGAAGATGTAGCTTGTGTCTGTTAATACATTAGTACTTGCTAAAAAGAATGTGGGAAGGAGTGCAGTTACTAGTAAGGACTTTATGGCTAATGTCTTGTTAAATAGCCATTTTATAATTTTGTAAAACACGAAAAGCGCAAGCGTTCCAAAAATGCTTGATACTAACTCTGCAGAATACACGACTCCAAGTATTGGAAATATTCGAGAAAGTATCCATGCGGGCAATATGTACCCTGGGTGAATCGGCTCATGACCTAGGGTTAATGCTTGAATAAGGTTTGGATTTTCAATCAATCTTACATACTCTGGAGAATCAAAATAAATAGGAAGCGGAGATAAAAAGAAAACTCGAGAGAGAAATAATATTAGGATCAAGATTAGATTCCCCATTCCAACTTTATATCACATTTTTAAAAAAGATTGATATAATGAGCAAATGACTAATTACGCACCATTATTAGAAAACATTGAAACATTTGTGAAGGAAAAAACTGAAAATGAGACTACGGGACACGATTGGTTCCATGCAGACCGCGTGCGCCGCAATGCAATGTACATAGCCAGAAAAGATTTTTCAAATAGAAATATTGATTTGTTTTTACTGCAATCTGTTGCCCTCATGCATGATTTGGGAGACTGGAAGGTAAACACAACAGAAAAATCTGAAAAAGAAATTTTAGCTGATGCATGCAAAACTCTAGATATCCCAGAACCATACTCGTCTCAAATAGTTGAAGCCATAACCCGTTTGTCTTTCAGCGCAAATATTGAAAAAAAGAATGAATTGCCGCTTGAAGGACAGATTGTCCAAGATGCAGATAGGCTGGATGCTCTAGGTGCTATAGGAATCGCACGAGCCTTTGCATTTGGGGGACAGAGAAACAGACAAATTTACAACCCAAACATTAAACCTCAAAGACTAAAATCCGAAAAAGATTATAAGAATACACAAAACCCTAGCATTAATCATTTTTATGAAAAATTGTTTTTAATAAAGGACCTCATGAATACCAAAACAGGCAAAAAATTAGCTATAAAACGTGAGAAATTTATGAAAAAATACCTTGATGAATTTTATAGAGAGTGGGAGACAGAGAATAGTTGAATATACCCACTTAATATACTATGCTTACGTTATGAAACATATTGCAGTTTTTTGCTCAGCTTACGATCTAGACGAAAAGTACACCAAGCCCGCTTGTGAATTTGCCTCACTTATGCCAAAGAATAAGTACGATCTTGTTTGGGGAGGATCAGATACGGGGCTTATGAATTTGGTTGCAAGTGCAGTTCAAAATAATGGAGGAAAACTTATTGGAATCTCTCTTGAAGCATATAGGGCAAAAGCACGTCAAAATGCAGATGAAATGATAATTGCAAAAACTTTAGGAGAACGCAAAGCAACCATGCTCGAAAGGGCTGACGCAATTATTGTTTTGGTAGGAGGAATAGGAACTCTAGATGAGGCCACGGAAATAATTGAGCTTAAAAAGCAAAAACATCACAATAAGCCTATTGTAATTCTAAACACAGAAAATTTTTATGAAGGACTTAAAGTACAGCTACAAAAAATGAAGGATGACGGATTTATCCCACTCCCACTAGATGATTTGATTTATTTTGCAGACAAACCAAGCGAAGCAATTGAGTATATTAATATAAAGCTACAAGAAGGCTAGTTGTCGTATTGGCATGTGCCTTTGTAGACTGAGGCCGTACTGCATGTTTTGCCATTCGGCATCTTACACTGTCCATTATTTGACCCTTGAGGAGTTCCACCACGCAGTGCACAAAACACTTGATCAGTTGTAGAGTACCCTATGGTTTTAACTCCTCCCACAGGACAGTTTCCATCGTACAGTGCATATAAGTCACAACTCATATCATCGGTAAAATTACACATTTGATAATATCCCCAGGTTCCGCGCTTGGAAGTACTCACAAACCCTCCGCTATTTACACACTTTGTGTATGCGGCAGAAGCAACTGCACTCGCTGAGCCAGATGAGCTGGTTCCCAAAACTGAATTTGATGTGTTTACAGACCTGACTCCTAAATAAAACCCTGCAGCTAAAAGAAATAGTCCTATAAAAACACTCACAGCTATATATGAAATGCTTGGAGCTTTGTAAGACTTTTTTGCCATAACTCTACTATTTCAAATCAAAAAAAGAATTGCAAGAGGATGTTTAGCAAGTTCCCTGAGGAATTTCAAATGTAATTGTTTCAAAACCTAATGACGTAAATAGCGCGGTTAATTGTTTTCGCCCGTTGTCTGATGCCTGCTGCAGAATTCCTGCATCACATGCAGCATCTCTGATAGATATTTCCGCCGCCTGACGCACTTGAGACTCCAGAGTGTCATCATCATTTAGCAAACCTTTCTGTCTGTCATATACTTTTGTTTGCGAATTATCCAAAGTGGATACAAGAATGGTGGGAGCAGGGAGCTTTACGGTTACGTTTTTTCCTTCAATTGTTATATCTTTTTCGGAAATTTGAGATAAATCAAACCCAGCTATCACCTGACCATGCGCAACCAGCAAAATTTTATCCCCAAACAATAATCGCTGAAATATATTTCCTCCAGTTGTACCACCATCTATTACCTTTTCTATAGTAAAAACGGCTGTTTCAAGCCTAGCCAAAGATCTCATTTGCTTAACAACTGCAGTACGAGATGTGTCAATATTGACCAAAAATGGTGGAAAAAAACGATTAAATGCAAATAATATAAGAAGAACTGAAACTAGTATTAATAAAGCGGCACCAAATATCCAAACAAATCTTGACTTAAGCATAAATAGATTATAACACTTCTTTTTTTTAATTTACTTATCGAGGATTACTTTAATGGCTTGTTTGATTTCAATTTCATATACAAAACAATACTTGTGATTAGTGCTAAAATTCCAGAAATCACCATTTGTCCATAAGAGAAATCATAATTTGCAGCAGTACTCAAGGAGCTTCCTCCTATGGCAGCACTAATTGTGAGAAGCAATACGGCCAATGCAAGCAGTTTTATAGTAAGTCTCTGTTTACCCATAAAAACTGCAATTACTGTGATTATTCCTAACACTCCTGATGTAATACCTAATAGTCTATGTATGTCACTGGATACTGGCAGCAAGCCAGTTTTTAAAAATACGCCCACTAAAACAGTGCATGAAAGCAGTATGATTTGAGTGAGGATAATTTTTTGCATAGATTATGTGCTTGACTAAATGGTCTATATTCGCTTCCAGGATACCCTTGCTGACGCATTTCCCCAATTTTCGTAGTAGGTAACTGTCACTGTATGAATACCGGCAGGAATTCCTACATTAAACTTCTGTGTACTTGCTGGCTGATTCTTCCAACTGCTATAAATTACTTCTCCATCAAGTGCAATTCTCATCCCGTCATCATTGCTAACCGTAAATTGGTAGGTTCCACCTTCAAATGGCTCAGTTTTTGTCCAACGTGCTGAAAAGTTATCTTTGCTAATTGCCTTATTAGGTGATCCGCCTCTCCAATTAAATGCAATTTTCTTATCATTTCTTACAAAAGTAGGATCTCCTGAAAGAGTTGAACTGTTAAAGTACTCACCTCTCCAGGTTGCAACAGAAGACGTTATAAGCGGCGTGATGGTGGGTTTAATAGTTGGCGTTGGTGTAGGTCCGGTTTTTGTAGGAGTTGGCAATACACCTGCACTCAGGACAAAGTTATCAAAATTTGTATCCCATCCATTTGTACTTGCAATAGTAACTCTTGTACACGCGCTAACCCAATCTGTTGAAATTGTAGAAAGTGTTTTAGCGCTTAGATTTACTTTTTTAGAAGGCAACCCACTGCAGGAGATTGTAACCGTCGAATCAGTGTCAGCATACGCGTCTAGTTTTTTAAGAATTTGAGGAGTTACAAAATCAAATGTTGCGCTTTTGAGTGTTCCACCATTAAATGAAATGCTTTTAGTTGGCAATAAGCTCCAAGGCTCTGAAAGATACCACTTATTACTTCCCCAGTTAATTACCCCAGTTGGATATGCGCCTACAATAGGTCCTGCACTTCCGCTATTAAAATCTATAATAGAGCTTCCGGCGGGTATTGGAGTTGGAACTCTGGTAGGTGTTGCTGTGGGAATATTTGGAACAGCTGTAGGCGCTGGTGTCTTTGTTGGAAGTGCAGTTGGAGCGGATGTTGGTGTGCTATTTGTTCCGCCAGTATTTCCTCCAGAAACTCCTTCTGCATAGATTGATGGATCTCGAACAAGCCATTGACTGATATATCCATCAGGACTTCCTTTAAACAATACAGATGTTGTCCCCGCAGGAATTGGTGTGAAGTAATTTGAGAAATGCTCTGCCTGATCTTTTTCTTGTGGGAGCTTTGCAACTGTTTTATATGTTGCCCCATTGTCATAACTTACCTGAATAGTTCCTACAGCACTAAATTTCAAAAATGCATTTGCAGGAGCTGGGGATGGAAACGTAACCTTATTATCAGTTGTTGAATTCACTCCTCTTTCGTTACCTTTAATAAGAGTGAATGGAACTGCAGGATTTATTGCAAAATTGTCCCAGTGAAATGTAGTTGCTGCACAATCATATGGTGGGTTTGGGGTGCAATCCTTAGATGAATTATATTCATGATGACCAATTGTCACTGTCCCCTCACTCCACCCTCTGTCAGGAATATCTGTATCTATCCACCAGTGATTGTATTGCGGCATGCCAAATTTGATATGGTTTTTAGAAATACGCAACTCAAATTTGTCGCGCCTTGTAGCAGATGGTTCTAGACCGTTTTCGCTCAAAACCTGAGCAACAGATTTCCACCCATCCCCGGTTT
>CAYRYY010000016.1:9699-10213 GCA_964428715.1 uncultured Gammaproteobacteria bacterium | reverse complement strand
ACATAAAATCCGTTAAATGTCTCTCCTTCCATTTTTATACTAACTGCTTGCTTAGGTTTTCCGTTGTAAGCAGGTAGCCAACTCTCAAGTGGAAGCTGAAAATTGTTTTGAAAAGGCTGAATCCACAGATCCCACCACTGCCTACCAGACGATTTAAATGTAGAAACATCAAAAGAAATAACAGCCTCTTCATTATCAAAATTAACTTTTTGATTTGGGGTTAGATATACTACACCATACCCTCTGTTTTCAACTGTAGTCATCATATGATCCCGACATGTAAATACAGCACTGTAGATGTTGTTAACTGTATGTAGGGCAAAAGGAGCCGCACAGTCTGATCCATGATGCGCATGTGTGGAGTCAAATTTATCCCAATTTGCACCAGACGCCCAACTATCTGACACATTGGTTATAACATCCCAGTGAGATGGATTAAATACGGTAGGAAAAGAAGGATTTCCGTTAAATGTTTCAAGAAATGATGATGTTACAACCCCCTCAACCTGAGAAT
>CAYRYY010000016.1:0-9689 GCA_964428715.1 uncultured Gammaproteobacteria bacterium | reverse complement strand
AGGTAAGAGCCGTTACGCTTCCTGTAGCCAACAGAAGAAACGCGACTACCAATAATACTGTCTTTTTCATCATAAAAGTTTTTGATTTACGAAAAGCAGTAGAGTTATGAATTTTTCTCATGGCAATCTTCCCTCTTCAATTACTATAAGCAGCTCATCCATTAATTGTCAAGTAAGACTTTTTATCTTTATAAGATCTTGGCAATGATTACACAGAGTCATAACCAAATGGTATACTATTTCCATGAAATTTATAAAATCTAAAAAAAGGTCAAAGAAGGCAACAGAATTTAGCAAAAAAGAGTGGGCTCTGGCAGATATTGAGCACTACGGAAAAGCTTCTGACTGGAGTGAAAAAGGATATTACATTCAAGTAACTGAGGGGGATGAAGTTCTTGGGCTCATGCATTACACCTTAATATGTGGAGTTATTGAGATTTCTACATTTATTGTCTCGCATAAACATAGAGGAAAAGGAATTGGTACAAAATTGATTAAAAAGATAGAAGATATTGCCAAGAAAGACAACGTTCACAAGATTTATTTAGTAACAGGAGATGGATGGAAGGCGGAAGATTTCTACACAAAAATGGGATTTGAAAAAACAGGTGAACACAAAAATCACTATTTACATAAAGATTGGATCATCTACTCCAAATTCCTCAGTTACCTTTGAGAAAAACTTGGACTAAATTTTCTGGGGATGTGCGACTCGCAAAGGTCCCACTTTCTCAGGCACTGTTTCTCTTATTTTATTGCCAAATTTCCAAACCTCAACCCAATTATATCTTTCAAGATACTGTGATGACTTTCCGAATGGCTCTTGATATATTCTATGAGTAACCTCTCCTACTGTTGTGTCTTCAATAATTCCTCCTGATGTCCTGAGACCAAAATACTCATAATCTTTAAAACCCTGCACAAAATCAACAATACTATCATCTGGCATCCTCCTCTGCGTCATAACTCCCCACTTTGTAGATTCCCGAGGATCATTATTGGGACCAATTTTAATTGTAGACTGCTGCGTGTCAGAAAATCTGAAAATTGACCCCATAGGATAATGGGATAATTCAAGCCTGTCACCATCACCCAAAGTCTTAGCGGGCACTCCTGATGCAGTTGCAAGCCACTCTTCTAGTTCTCTCTGCAATTCTTTCTCCTTTTTAACATCTCTTCTTATTTCTATAATAGTTTTCACTAATGAAGGCACAATCAGCATGCAGCCTACATTTTCTGCAATATCTTTCATTAAAGGAACTTGAGGCCTAGGTGTTGGAGGACAACTATCTTTGAAACTATGCCCATCCCAAAAAGCTTCTTGGGTTTCTAAATTTGGCTCTCTTTCTCTCATGGGGAGAATTATAATTTAAAACAGAAGGTAAATCAAACTATAAGTTGTGACGCCTACGGGACTACACTTCGCTCTTCGAGCTTCGAGCAGCAGGTTTCCCGACAGAATTATTATCTTTCACTGAAGCTACCAAAGATTTAAAAAATCTTTTCTTCATGAATGCCACACCTGACCCAGTTTTTAAGTATTTTTCGAATGAAAGAGCTTGGTCTTGTGTTTTAAAAGCACAGTACCATTCCAGTTTGTAGTTCAGATTAGACTTTGTTGAAAATACTTCTCCGTTCAGGTGTTTTTTAAGACGATTTTTTAAATCAGGAGTATATCCAATGTAGTACCTGTTTGTTTGGGAATTTCTTAAAATGTAAGTGTAGTACATATAGCAGAGAGCTTGCTATCTGTAGCTTTAGCGAAAGATAGTGACGCCTACGGGAGTCGAACCCGTCTTACTGGGATGAAAACCCAGTTTCCTAACCGATGGAAGAAGGCGCCGTGAATACAATCCTTTGGTATTATACGAAATAGTGAGGGTGAATTTCAAATATAGTTTAATTTGTGGTAAAATCACGCAATGAAAGAATTTTCGCCAAAACCTAATCTTAAAAAATACGCAAGAACAGCGCTTGCAGCTTCCCTGCTGACTGCAGGTTTGTCTGCATGTGGAGACGGCCCAAAAGAAGTAGGCAGTCAACCTACCGTTCGTTCCATCGCTACTGAAATTCCCACTCTTGAACCACAGCGTACAACCATTACTGGAACATGGGAATGCATAACGCCTCAAGGCCCTCAAAAATCAACAGAACAGATAACTCAGGAAACTATATTGGAGCATGGAGGAGCCATAGTATTAACAGTAAAAGGGTTGGAAAATTGTTTTGAATTTGTGCCAATCGTGTTTCGCAGACTTGACGCACCTTTGGGCGACGAAAATCCATATAACAATGGCACTCTGTCTATAAATGGCTCTGAAAACGGCGCAGATAGAACATCAGTAATTCCAGCAACTTCTTGCACAGGCATATATGAAGTAGGGGTAATAATTAGCAAAACAGAAGTAGAAATGATACCTGTGCTTGATAAAAATACCGGAGAATACAAGTATGTTTTTACGCTAGATGAAGACTGCACCAGGAAAATTGAAACATCCGTTCATAGACCTACTCTTAACTAAATCTTTTTCTTAAGTTTCTCAAGAATCTCTTCAGCTGTCTTTTTTCCACCCAGTCCAAATGCCAAGCCTCCGGCAAGTGACACCATGGCTACAATTCCTCCAAATAAAATTCTAATAAGGTCTGAAGCTATTCCTAATTGATTTAATACTACTAAAAATACAAATATTAAAACCGCATACCGCCCCATGAGTGCTACTGTACGTGTAGAATCCTTTGATAAACCATGAACGGAACCCATAATCACGTCATACACAAGTTTGGCCACAACAAAACCAATCATTAAAATAAGAACTGAAACAAATACGTTTGGCAAGAAGAGGATTAAATTATTCAGCACTTCAACAAATTTTCCAAGTCCCCATACGTCAGCTGTAGGAATTAAGAACAATACAATCACAAACCATCTCACCATTTCAGATATAATTTGCGCCCAATCCACTCCCTCACGCCCATGCGGAAGTCCATATTTTTTAAGAAGCGCGTTCATTTTGGCAAATTTAAAAAGTTCCAGTAAAATCTGCTTTAAAAATGTTGCAATAACAATTCCTATGAGTAACACGATCAGTCCTGAAATAAATCGGGGAATAAAGGCATAGATGTTAGACAATGTGCTGCCAAATGTGTCGCTTAAAACAAATCCTACATTTTCCATAATTGCTACAGAGTATAGCATTGAGCCTATCCCTTGACAAGATTTAAAAATCATATATGATTGAGAAATCTTAAATCATGGGGAAAACCTCAACAAAAACATCTGACACTTCCTACGCGCTTCTAAGCGTTTATGACAAAACCGGCATTGTGGAGTTGGCTAAAGTTCTTCAAGAATTAAATTACAAAATCATATCAACAGGTGGAACAGCAAAAGTGCTCGTTGCAGCTGGAATAAAGGTTGTACCTATTTCAGAAATTACCAAAAATCCTGAAAGCTTTGACGGGCGCATGAAAACTATTTCATTTCAAATAGAATCAGGGATTTTATATGACAGAACCAACTCAAAACATGTTAAAGAGGCAAAAATGCTCGACATTAAACCTGTTGACATAGTGGTCTGCAATCTCTACCCTTTTGAAGAGACAATTAAGAATTCCAAGGTCACCTTGCCTGAAGCAGTTGAGCAGATAGATGTGGGCGGTCCTACCATGGTAAGAAGTGCTTCTAAAAACTTTAAAAATGTTCTGGTCTTAACTGATCCAGCGGACTATTCTCACGCTGCAGCTATCTTGAAATCAAGTGATTCTGAGAAGGAGAGAAAAAGATTAGCGGCAAAAGCATTTAAGCATTTGTCATTTTATGATGCTCAAGTAGCCAATTACTTAACAAGTGAGAAGTTTTCAAACGAGACTACTCTTCCAGGGCGTAAATCAATAGTTTTGCGTTATGGTGAAAATCCTCACCAAGAATCAGTAGTTTATTTTGAACCAAATAATAATTCACCACTGCAAAACTTATCAAAGCTTACGGGGCGAGATTTATCTTATGTAAACTTTACGGATATTGCATCTGGACTTGAGTCTGTACGGATGTTCAAGACTCCTGCAGCGGTTGTTATAAAACACAATAGCCCCTCAGGCGTGGCTCTTGGAAATGACAGCGCCGAAGCATTAAAACGTGCGGTAGAAGCTGACCCAGAATCAGCATTTGGAGGGGTTATGGTGTTAAATTCTCCCATTGATTTAAAATGCGCCAAAACTTTTGCAGGATTTAAAGAAGAAAACGGAGTACTAGTAGATATTATAGCCGCCCCTAGTGTTACAGCTGATGCACAGGATTTTATAAAAACTGTGCGCAAAACTACAGGCATTTACACATTCGGCAAAATTCCAGCAAAAAGATCTAACCCAATCCATATGAGATATTTTGATGGTGGATATGTCTTGCAGGACTGGGATGACAAATTCAGTACAAAGGATTGGAAAGTGGTTACTAAAAAAAAGCCTACTGCAAAACAAATGGAACAGGCTGAATTAGGCTGGAAATTTGTGTCCAGAATTAAATCCAACACGATTCTTATAATCGACAAGAATTTGCCCATGACAAGAGGGGTTGGCTCAGGACAGACTAGCCGAGTTAGATCTACAAAAATTGCACTTGAACAAGCAGGAGATTATTGCAAAGGTGGAATACTTATATCTGATAGCTTTTTCCCATTTGATGACTCCGTAAAATTAGCGGCAAAGGCTGGAATTACCTGCATAGTTCAGCAAGGCGGATCAGTCAGGGATAATTTAAGTATTGAAGCCGCAGACAAAGCAGGAATTTCCATGGTCATGACCGGCGAACGCCGCTTCTGGCACTAATCCATTTTTCTTGAAATTATTCCTATAGGATGATACAATCCTACCCATGGAAACTCACCACCGCTCAAAAGAAACAGATCAGGCTCTCCCAGTTATTTATAGAAGCCCAGATTTTCAAGTTATAAGTAATGGTTCACAGGAAACAACATTAGTTGGTGAAATTGTGCAGGGTATGTTTAGATTTTTTGCAACTAACCCTAACAGGCCTATTTCTGTATCACAGGTTACCGCATGGGCAAGAAGCCTAGGATCCACTGCTAAATATCCGGCTCAATCTGGCACAGACAATTTAATCACGGCACTTGCCAGAATTGATAGAAATGATTGTTTAAGAAAATATTACGGAACTGAGTTTCGGTTTAGAGCACGGATAGAGGTAGATAACACGTTAACACCTAATCCCAGTAAATATAACCCACCCCGCAGGTGAAAATGATATACTACACTTGTGATTAATGAAAATTTTGTATTCTTAGGTTTTGCGATAGCATTGATCGGGCTGTTTAGCTACCTCAAAGACACCATTCAGGGAAAGGTACAACCCAATAGAGTTACCTGGTTTTTGTGGGCTCTAGCGCCTCTCATTGCTTTTACAGCTCAGATCCAAGAAGGTGTAGGACTAGAAGCAGTTTTAACATTTTCTGTAGGATTTAATCCGCTTCTTGTTTTTCTAGCCTCATTCCTTAATAAAAAAGCACAGTGGAAACTCACTAAATTTGATTTTATATGCGGAGGATTATCTATTCTTGGATTAATCTTGTGGTTTATAACCAAAGACCCCATTATGGCAATAGTCTTTGCAATACTAGCGGATACGCTTGCAGCATTACCTACAGTGGTTAAGTCGTGGAAAGAGCCAGAGACCGAAAACTACTGGCCATTTTTAACTGCTATTATAAATTCCGGAATCGCACTCCTTATTGTCAAAGACTGGAACTTTGCAACAGCCGGATTTACTATTTATATATTCTCACTCTGCGTGCTGCTTACAGTGCTTATCAAATTCAAACTCGGCCCAAGATTTTCTAAAACTAAAAACTAGTAAACCTTCTATTCGATTATCCAAAAATTTTATTCACGAACCTCACGTAAGTATGATTCCATTTTCGGTACGTAATACAAATCCGAATCCGGAATTATCCATATAATCTGAATTTTCCCATCTTTTCCATGCCCGCTCAATCCCTTGCATAGCCCTCATGTCCGTATCATACTCATTCCTATTAACTCTTCCCGGGTGACTACTCCCGATCATTTCTTCATGAGCAAGCTCATGTCTTATAGTCAAACCTATTGTTTGGCCACCATATGGGTAGTAACGAGGCCCAGTACGTGAAGCTTCTGCATTCAGATGAAAACTGTTTGGGTTTGGATGTGTTTGACTTAAAGTCGGCGTATAGTCCCTACTTCCACCTGCCCTTGACTCGGTATAATCCGCAACCTCACGCACGCCTGGTGTGAGTGTGTGAATCTGCAACCTATCTTCATGATCATAAAACATATATGTCAAATCCGACTTAAAATGAGTTGATCCCGCAGCAACAAACAAAACAGAAGTGTCTTTTTTAAAAAACGCTTTATCAACTGTATATAATCCAGCAGCATCACCCTGAGTTTCTCCATATGAACGCATATACATATATACCTCTCCATCAGTTATATGGTCTTGCCAAACCTTAGGCCCCGCCTTGGCATTAAGCAACAAGCTTTCATAAAAAGTTGAAAAATCTAAGTCACCTGCCAAATATTTTTCATAATATGCGTGATAAGGAATTCTAGTTTGCTCAATGCTCTCCTGCGTCTCTTTAATTCTTTTTTTTCTAAATTCTTTTATCTCACTATCTCTCCCCCACAAAAGTTTCTTATATGGTTTGAGTTTTTCATCCTCCAATAATTCCTCCACAACTACTGCTCCATCTACCAAAATTAATGTCATATTGTGACTTCCGCGAAAATTATGCAATGATCCACCTTCTTCAAACTCGCTTTTCCTAATTGATAGATTAACTTTATTTGTATTAATAATGTTTATTCCTCTTTTTGCCAATTCTTCATTAGACAAAACATCATCGGGAATCTGCTCAACTAAAGGATGTTCTCTTGTTGGTTCGAAAAATTTATCATCGATTTCAATGTCAGAACCTAATTCTTCTTTTGCAGGAAACTGCAGTATTTGAACCATTTCTGGCTCATGGGTTTGTTTTGCTAACTCACGCACGCGTCTTGCCTCAACACCATTAACTCCCACTTCAGTGCCATCTGGAAGTATACTTTTAACAGGTATTCCCTCCGCATCAACTCCTACTTTTATGCTAGTTGGCCATGGAGCCTGCTTGTCTTCTATCCATGAAACAATTTCTCTTTCCACTTCAATTCTTGGAGGTGGCGCCTTTTTATCCTGTGCATCGAAAATTTGAATAAGGTTGTTTGCAACTTGAAAACGATTTGCTACCAGCAATCCTGCTCCCGCTATTGCAGCGCCTGTAAGAATATCTCTTCTTGTATGAAGTTTCTCTTTATTACCTGGGCGTGTCTGATTTTCAGATTGTTCTCCTGTCACAAGATGATAGTATCATATTTTTTAGTTTTGAAACTAATAAAAACTCCCAAAAAATGCCACATTTTCAGAATAAAGATATAAAAGAAAACTTGGAGCTATAATTTCTAATCTTCACTTTTCAAATATGATGGATTTGAACATTCTTTATTCACCTAAAATATCTCTTAATGTACTTAGTGTTTTTTGGGGCTGAGAGCTAAAGACCACGTGATCCGCGCCTTTTATAATAGTTGGGTCTACCACAAAATTCTTTGTAGAAGTGAGTAACTTATCGTACTCACCATAGATAAAGACTGTTTCGTTTTTCACTCTTTTAAGTAATGACAGCACATTTCTATCTTTCCTTTCAAACATATTAATATCTGTCAAAGACTTTACAGAAGTGGATAACATCGCATCATACAATATATGATCACGTTCTTTGTCTTTTATACCTATGACGTCTTTAAATATAGGTATTAATATCTTTTTGCGTGCGAGTGACGACAACGCAAGGTTATGCCTCAACCTTATGGGCAAAAGTGAAGCAATGCGTAATTTTTTGTTTTTAACTTTTCCCGGCACCCCAATTAATACAAGTTTTCCGTTTAAATTTCCTTTTGAGGCAGATTTAATTGCAGTAACTCCTCCCAAAGAAAATCCAATAACAGGCGCATGAGACAGTTTTGTGTGATTTACAAATTCGTCCAAAGCATCACTAAATAAATCCGTGTCATGCACTGGTCCTTTTACTTCTTCTGAGGCACCAAAGCCAGGGAGGTCGGGAAGATATAGCTGGAAGTACTTCGCAAGTTCAAATTCCATATCACACCATGGGTCATGTGACATAGAACCATGCACTAAAATGACAGGTTTGCCACCACCTATCACCGTGTAATTCATCACAGCCCCTCTAAAAATAAATGTTTTTGAGTGGGGAACTATTAATCTCTTCACAAAATCATTATTACATATCCCAAGTGTATATTTGGAGAGGTGAACAGCTTGAAGTCAGTTTGTGAACCGAATGTTTTCAGAATCGAATATAATTTCCTTGATTATGTGCGAAGAGTTTACAACATATTCCAATATTGTTAAATTATGAATTTAGAATAAGAGGCTCACTTCCTATGGTTGTAATCTTATCTTCATCAACTAAAATTGCAGAATCATCTCTTAATCCATACACTACGCCAGTATGGTCTTTAGCTGCTTCTAAAAGCGTTTCACGACGACTAAGACGATTTGGTGAATCAAGATGCGGCATAATTGCAAGATCTACTAAATTAAGGTATTTGTCCACTCCATAGATATCTCTTTCGTCATATATTTTAGTGTATGCTTTCTGAGATAATCTCTGTCCCATAATCATAGAGCCCGCACTGCTTCCCACATATACTTTTGTTTTTAAAAGGTCTGGAAGAATACTTGATATTCCTGACTTATTAAAAACACTCATGAGATAGTCTACTTGTCCCCCTACCACAAAAATTACATCGCTTGCTTCTAATCTTTTCTTGATAGCTTCTAACTCCAAGGCTAATAAGTCCACTACATCTAGGTTTCCACCAAAATTATCTTTAACTGAAGTAAGATTATTAACAACCCAACGCAGATTATTATCTTTCACAGCATATGCTTCATTAATCACAGCTACATTAATTTTATCCTTTGGTTTCCCCACCCACTCAATACATTTATCTACTATTTCTTGCGTGTAGAAGCCTTCGGAGCACAGGATAAGTTTCATATGAAGCAATTATAACATGCTTAACACCGATGGTAACTCGAACTATTTTAGCTTTAAAAAGTGAGGAATAAGAACATTCAAAAATCTTCTGAGGCTGGGTGATCCAACTGTCCCCATCCTCGAACCTACATTCTTTAACTTTGTATCTAGGGTCCACCAGGTGTTTGTTTGATTAGGTGCGACCCTCTCGCTCTTGCTCATACCTTGGCCAGAGAATGCCGCTAATCACATGTTGCTCGGGGGTCTGAAGTTGTATTTCTGCAATTCTTGCACCTTCTGGAATATAAATCCTCATATGCGTTGCCTCATACATTAATCGTGATAGATCATCAAAATGAGTGGATGTTTTAAAAGTTGGAGTCTGAACGCTTGCCGCACCCCAAAACAGATACTCAGGTGTTGACCATTGAGAAGAAATGTTATCAACTGCATCTTCTATATGTTCCTCCTCTAGAACAACACGTACTCCATGAATATCTGTAAGTGGCCAAGGACTTTTATCTATTTTACTTGCAATTCTTTTTTCAGTTTTAGTTCTAAATTCTATCTTATTATTTTCATTTATTAATTGATTTT
>CAYRYY010000015.1:11166-16047 GCA_964428715.1 uncultured Gammaproteobacteria bacterium | reverse complement strand
ATAGGTTTTACTGTCTTGGTTGCTGCAAACAGTACTTCAAGAATTCATGTTCGCTACGCAACACAGTATGATGTGTCAGAAGGAAATTTAGCGTATTCTCTCTTGTACATAAAACAGCCCGGTACTCTCCCCTATCCTTTGACAATAAGTCTTGACTCCAATGGCGCATATTCACATGGCAAAAATGCCTCAGGTGTGATTTTTAATGAAGAAATTTCAAAAGACACAGAAGTTATTGCGGATTTGAAAAGAATGAGATAGCTATACCTTGAGAAAGTAGCCCACCAGAAGTCCAACTGCCGTAGCAGCTCCTCCAAGTAGTAAAATTTCTAAAGCACTCCTCACAACAGATTCTTTTACTATTTTTGCTTTTATGATCCCTAGTACGAGTAATCCAAGCAGTGAAAAAATGATACTTACATACGATGCTTGCGGGAGAGGGAAAATGACAATGGGCAAAAGGGGAACAAGTCCTCCTAAAAAGTATGATCCGTACATAATAAGCGCTCCTATGACCAAATTGTCAGTGTGTTTTTTTGTCTTATTCATTTGCTGAACCGTTTTTTCGCTCATATATTGTCCGGCAGCCATAGATAGTGCTTCAACCATAATGGTTGCTACTCCTGCAAGCAGAACAACACTTTTGTCCTGTGTTCCAATTGCCACACCCACAATAACTCCCGTTGTTGAGACAAGTGCGTCTTGAAATCCAAAGACAGTGCTTCTTAAGTAATTCTCATGAACTGACATGTATATATTGTATCATTTTTTAAGAAAGTGATAGCATATTTGAAAAGATACAAAAAAAACCATATAATTGTAAGAAGTAAGTTCCAATCATGCCTCATTTTAAAAAAGTATTCAAAAACCTTAATCCTTTCAAGCACAGAAAGCTGTTGGCGGCTTTTGTTGTGTTGTGCGTTGTAGCCTTTGTTGTCTTTGCATACTTCTTTGTTTTAAAAGATATTCCCTCAAGTGCTACCATTGGACGCAAATCGTTTCCTCAGTCAACCAAGATATATGACAGAAATGGTAAGTTGCTTTACACAATTTATGGCAATAGAAACCAAAGCTTTGTGCCATTTAATGAAATTCCAAAAGATTTAAAAAATGCAACAATAGCCATTGAAGATAAAGATTTCTATAAACATGGAGCTATTGATCTACGAGGTATTGCGCGTGCTTTTTTGGCAAATGTTACAAGTCAGGAGATTACACAAGGTGGATCAACCATTACTCAGCAGCTTGTTAAAAATTCTTTGTTAACTTTTGAACAGACAATTGAGCGCAAAGTAAAAGAAATAGTTTTGGCATTTGTTGTTGAGTCGACACACTCAAAAGATCAGATTCTTGAGTTGTACTTAAATCAAGTGTCATATGGAGGCACTGCATATGGAGTTGAAGCTGCATCTGAGGTCTATTTTGACAAACCTGTAAATAAATTGTCATTGGCAGAATCAGCTTATTTGGCAGCTCTTCCTGAAGCTCCATCCTTGTATTCACCTTTTGGTTCCCATCCGGAAGCTGGAAAAAGACGCCAGGAGGAGGTACTATCAAGAATGCAGGAACAAGGATATATAACCTCTGAGCAAGAAGAAGCAGCTAAAAAAGAAAAACTTGAGTTTTCAGAAATCAGAGATAAAATTTTAGCTCCTCATTTTGTGTTTTATGTCAAGGACTTGCTCGTTCAAAAATATGGACTGGAGCGCGTTGAAGAAGGCGGGTTAAATGTGACCACAACTCTTGACCTAGAACTGCAGGATACGGCGCAAGCAAGTTTGTCGGCAAACATTGAGAACTCAGCTCAGTATGGCATTTCAAACGGTGCTGCAATGGTTACTCAGCCCGCAACGGGTGAGATATTGGCCATGATTGGAAGCAAAGATTATTTTGATTTGGATAATGACGGGAATGTAAATGTAACCCTAGCCTCCCGTCAACCTGGATCATCAATTAAGCCAATTAATTACGCAACAGGTTTAGCAAAAGGTTACACAGCTGCCACCCCATTTATTGATGAAAGAACATGTTTTGATAACGTAAATCAGCCAGATTACTGTCCATCAAATTATGATGGAAAATTCCATGGTGTTCAGCAGATGAGACCCTCACTTGGTAATTCGTTTAACATACCTGCTGTAAAAATGTTAAAGCTCAATGGACTCGACTCCATGATTGCAACTGCATCTGCCATGGGAATTACGTCATTTACAGATCCTGATAGATATGGACTCTCATTAACACTTGGTGGAGGAGAGGTAACAATGCTTAATATGGCAGAGGCTTTTGGGGTATTTGCAAACGGAGGATACAGGGTTCCGCTGCATGCAATACTCAAGGTGACTGATGTAAAGGGGAAGGTAATTGAGCAATATGAGCCTCCTACAAATCCTATATTTGGGAAAAAAGTAATGGATCCTGGAATAGCTTTTATTATCTCTCATATCCTTCAGGATAATGGAGCCCGTTCATATGCTTTTGGAAGTAATTCAGTGTTGCGAATTGGCAACTATCCAGTTTCAGTTAAAACTGGTACAACAAATGACTATAGAGATAACTGGACAATTGGCTATACACCATCATATGTAGCTGTCGTGTGGGTTGGAAATAATGATAATACTCCAATGTCAGGAATTGTATCAGGAGTAACAGGAGCTGCTCCAATTTGGAATGATATTATGACGCCCCTTGTTGAGAATGAGCCTCCAGAGGCACTTAAACAGCCTAGTAACGTAGTTGGGTTAACTGTATGTGCAGACTCAGGGCTACTTCCTCCAGCGGATGGAACACCAGGCAGATGCCCTACGAAATTTGAATACTTTTTGCAAGGTACGCAGCCTCGTCAGGTTGACCCTGGGATGACCAAAGTGTTTGTTGATAAGGATACACAGCGCCTCCCAGCTAAAGGCAAGACAGACAACTTGGAAGAAAAAGAACATAGGATTGTAACGGATCCAACTGGGGATCGTTTTTGCGTTACCTGTCCTCAGCCGGAAGCTCCAACTCCAACCCCTTAGAAGTCTTACGACTTTCTAAATGTTTGTTCCAGCAGAGACCTAAGATAATCGCAAATAATAGCTGTCCTTGCTGAATGGTTATCAGATAGTGATCAAACATTCCTGAAATAATTGAGACAAGTACTATTGCAAGCAAGATGACATTAAGGGTTAATTCTTTATCTTTTTTTACTTGTTTAGATAACTTTACAAGTGTCAGTCCCAAAAAATATACGAATAGGAGTGTGCAAACAATTCCCGATTCTGCGAGCAAAAGTAGAAAAATATTGTGAACGGGTTGTAAATACACGCTTGTAAACTGAGTTTGAATACCTGCTTGGTAGTAATAGAAGTTATGAAGTCCTAGTCCTAAGGGATACGCATTAACTGCTGAAAGAGCAATTGGTACTAATTCATTTCGAGATGAAATATCAGGCAAGATATTTGAAAAATTTAAGAAACGCAGGTTAAACACAAGTATGTAAAGTAAAAACCCTATAAGTCCCAGACCAAATAAAACAGCTGAAATTTTAAAGTGTGTCCGTTTATAGAGTAAGAAGAGAATTACAAATAAAGCACCATCTAGCAGGATAAGTATCCGAGAAAAGGTTAAAAACAATCCAACTTGAATTACGACTTGCAGAAAAACTAATAGGAATTTTGCTAATTTTTGTTTTGCGTTTGTATACACGTACACAAGAAAAACAGATGCTACAAATAGAAAATACGCCAAAACATTTGGGTGAGGAAACGTTGCATATGGCCGAACAAGAAGTCCAGAGGAAGTATTCATGACAGCAATTCCCAGACTGGATGCACTATAATTTCGTTCTCCAGCATAATAAAAAATCCCATTGAGTGATCCTTGATTTATAAATTGGCCAAGCGCCAGAATAGATTCAAAAAATGCAGAGATGCCAAAAATAAAAATGATTATGGGCAGATCTTTTTTGTTAACTTCTGATGATACGTATAATCCGAGAAAAAGAAGCATGCATACTTTCAATACTCCAAAATATAACGCAGGAATAGAGTAGGCATAAATAAGTGGTAGAAGTAGACACGTTGCAAAAATAAGAACTTTTGTGTTTTTTAAAAATTTTAGATTGGTTTTAAAAACATCTTTTCCTTTAAGCAATAATAAAATGATTAGAAGAATTGTGCTTACATAGAGAGTAGGGGATAGGTAGTCAAGTCTAATGCCGTGTACGTAAGAAAATGATGGCCAAAAGTGCGGACCGAATTGCTGAGGGAGGAAAAATAGAAACAAAAAGAAAATTAATTTTGAGAGTGGGTAGTGTTTGAGAAAGAATAGTCTGTTCAACTAATTTTAGTATTAGCTTTTTTTCTTGATAACAAGTACGCGGTCACGGTCTTCGCCTTCTGATTCTGTCATGACTTCAGTATCTTCTGATAATACCATATGTACATGACGTCTTTCCCAAGGCTTCAATCCTCTTACAGTTTTTTCAACACCGGTTGATATAACTTCGTCTTTTAGCCTTCCAGCAAGTTCTGCAAGATAGGTTTCACGCTCTTCTCTGTATCCGCCAATTTCAACAAGTATCCTTTTAGGAGTTTCAAGTGTCTTTACACAGAGAATGTAGATAATGTATTCAAGAGAGGTGAGAGTGTTTCCATGTTTTCCAATAAGAAGCGCATTATCGTCTTTTGCGTCAATAGCAATTGTGAATGCTTCGTCAGTTTCAGAAACTGTTACTTCAGCCTCTATTTCAAGCAGTTTAAATAATTCTTTAACTTTTGATTCAATAGTTTCCATTATTAGTCTTTATTAAGATTTACTTTTTTAAACCAGGGACCTGCGGCTCCTGGTCCTACAAGTATGTATTGTTGGATTATACCAAAAAGTGTGAACGTATTCCAG
>CAYRYY010000015.1:0-11156 GCA_964428715.1 uncultured Gammaproteobacteria bacterium | reverse complement strand
AACAGGGAGTGTAAAAGAGAAGAACCCGATCATAAGTGGAAAAATATAAAGTGATTGTGTTTGAAAAGCGGTTGCAAAATCTGCCTCTTTTTTAGGAGCCTTTTTGTCTTCTGGGAGTTTAACAGGAGCCATCATTTTAGAAAGTACAAATTGTAGGGCGGCCGTCAATAGTGGTACAAGTAGGATTAAAGGGGCATAGCTTAACATTGTTTGCGGAGACACCGCTATGTTGAGGCCAAAAAATGAAGTATCCAATCCTTTTCCATCTGGCAAGTGAAGAAATTGAAAATAGAGTGCTTTGTTTATAGCAGCTACTGCCTGTGCAGAACTAGACGATGCAAAATGCAGCAGAGTAGAGTATAAGCTTCCAAAAACCACTAACTGGACAATAGCGGGTAAGCATCCAGCTGCAGGATTTACTCCGTGTTCCTTGTATAGTTTCATGATTTCTTCCTGCTGTTTTTTCTTGTCCGACTTGTGCTTTTCTTTTAACTTTGCCATGTGAGGAGTTAGTTTTTGCATCTTGTGCATTTGATGTGTTTGAGTAGCTAAAATTGGCCACATAATAGCTCTAATGGCAATTGTTAGAAGAATAATGGAAAAACCTAGCGGATAAGGAATGTGAAGCATCACAAGCAGCTGATAAATCGCAACGATTATATTTGTAAAAGGATTGATGAATAAAACTATAAAAATTTGGCCGATATCCATAATTAAGGATTGAGTTTAAGCTTTTTGGCTATTTCCTGCAATTCAGTTATTATAACTGATTTTGAGTATTCCGTATAGGGGCGTCGTAAAAAGAATACTAAATCGTAGTGCAAGCCTTGTTGTATGAGCAAATCCTGTAGAACTACTAAGAACATCCGTTTGGTTCTATTTCTTATCACTGCCTTTTTAGACACTATTTTTGAAACGACTACACCAAATGTTGGAGTATCTGATCTTTGGTAGCGCACTACAAAAAGAGGATTTATGAGTTTGTTTTTGGGTGCCCCTTTTTTAAAAGAAAAGCGAAGATGTTTTTTGAGCATGAAGTTACAACGAGATAGTTAGTTTGCGGCGACCCTTAAGCATGCGCCTTTTAAGTAATTTGCGTCCATTGTGTGTTGCATTTCTGGACATCCAGCCATGCTTTTTGATGCCCTTCACCTTTTTGTGCTTCATTTTTTTCTCAGTCATGAGTGTATTGTACTAAATTTAGAGATAATTCACAATACGCACGTAATTTTCCTCTTTCTATTTTTTTTAATCTTTGTTACTCTGTATATATGATAAAAGTTGCAATCAACGGTTATGGAAGAATTGGACGCGTAGCTCATAGAATTATTATTGAGAAATATTCAGACACCATTGAAGTTGTGGCTATCAATGCAGGACATTCAACTGATATGACTGGCTGGATGTATCTTTTGCAATATGACACAACATATAGACCCCTTTCAGGTCATGCACTTTTTGTTCAAAAACCAGAAGAAGTAACTGTCAAAACAACCCTGGAGTCAATAGGCGCACTTGTAATAGATGACAAAACTATCCCATTTTACTCAGAAAAAGATCCCACAAAGCTTCCATGGAAAGAGTTGGACGTAGATGTGGTAATAGAATGCACGGGTGCATTCACAACTCCAGAAAAAATTAAACCGCATATGGATAGTGGAGCAAAGTCCATCGTTTTGTCAGCCCCCTTTAAAGACGAAGCAGCTGGTTCAACATATGTATTGGGAGTAAATCTTGAAAGTAGTGATACTTCTAAACTTGAGAATGTGATAAGTAATGCATCTTGTACCACAAATTGCATTGCACCAGTTGCAGCCATTATGGAAGGTACATTTGGAATTGAAAAAGCGATGATGACAACAATTCACAGCTATACATCAGACCAAAGAATTCAAGACGGTGGACACAAGGATTATAGGCGAGCCCGCGCTGCAGCACAAAATATTATTCCAACAAGTACAGGTGCGGCGATTGCAGCGGCCAAAACAATTCCAGCATTAGAGGGGATATTTAACGGGATTGCAATTCGAGTACCTACCATAACTGGTTCTTTATCAGATTTTACATTTTTACTTAAAAAAGATGTAACTGTTGAAGAAGTGAATACTGTTTTGAAGCAGGCAGCGGATTCAACTCGATTTAAGGGAATTGTGAGAACCACAACTGATCCTATTGTGTCTTCTGACATTATTGGTGATCCTCATTCATCCATCGTTGATTTGTCTTTAACACAGGTGGTAGGTGGAAATATGGTAAAAATTATTGCCTGGTATGACAATGAGTTTGGGTATGCAAATAGGTTAATTGAAGAAACAGTACTGTTAGGTAAAAAATTTGCGTCAGCGTAAATTTGCATTGCTGCCAAAATTTCGTATAATCACTTCTATGAATGAATCCACAAGAATAATTACAGTTTCTGGGCGAATTGGTGCGGGTTCTACAACCCTTGCCAAAGGTTTAGCGCATCACTTAGGTTGGAAACATATAGAAGGTGGCGAAATTTTTTGGGAAGCAATTAGGGCTAAAATGGACGTGGATACAAAAGACACAAATTTGCGACCGGACGAAGAAGACCAATTGTTTGATGATCAGTTGAAAAAAATCCTTGCCGAAAATAAGAATATTGTGTTGGAAACAAAACTAGCAGGATTCAATGCGCAAGGAATTGACGGAGTGTTTAAGGTTCTTGTTGTGTGTGAAGATAGAGTAGGGGTCGATCAAACTCAAATGAGAATTGATAGATTAGTTAATCGTGAAGGAAAAAACATGGAAGATGCAAAAAATGAAGTTATAGAGCGCGAACACAATGATTTGGAAAAATGGAGACATATGTACGCAGATGACAGTAAAGATTGGGTTTATTATAACCCTGAATATTATGACCTTGTAATAAATACATTTGAACACAGCAAAGACGAAACGCTTAAAATTGTGCTTGAAAAGTTAGATATACACAATGGCTAAAGAATCACTACACGCACAATTGGATCAGATTTCCAATTCGCAAAGAACCCAAGAGATTAAAGTGTTAGATTTGCGTTTTTCTCCAAATAGTCATGTAGCAAAAATAAGAGGTGAGTTTAAGAAAGCATTAAATCAAAAACCCATAAAATGATCCGTAGTAAGCGTGATTAATGCAAAAGCGCTTCAATCCCTGGAAGTTTTTTGCCAGCTAAAAATTCCAGCATGGCTCCACCTCCAGTTGATACAAAGGAAAATTTAGAAAGTAAATTGTGTTGGGATAAAAGTGAAAGACTGTCTCCTCCGCCAACAATTGAATATGCCCCTGACTGAACAATTGCTTTAGCGATTTCAATCGTGTTCTTCTCTGTATCTGCACTACCCATTTTCCCAAATGGTCCATTCCATACAATTGTTTTGCAGAGATTTATAATCTGAATAAAATTTTGTGTGTCATTAGCTGTTATATCAGTTCCATCCGGCATACTGTCTGCCACAAGTAAAGCAGACCTTTTACCGCCTGTTTTTTCATGCTGCGCTTTTAAAAGCTCCTTATTCTCTTGAGCAATTTTTCCACCCACCATGACGTAGTCTGCGATTGTGTGCATCCTGGATACAACTGGAAGCTTTGTTTCAAGCTTTGCGCCTCCTATGAGAACTCCTAGCGGACGTTCTGGATTTTCCATAATTTTAGAAAGTGCCTCAACCTCTTCTTGTAGATGAATTCCTGCAAAAGAGGGTAATAATTGAGAAAGGTTTGTGATTGATGCATGGCTTCTGTGACTCACAGCAAAAGCTTCATTGATATAAATTTCGCCAAGTTTTGCAAGTTTTTTGGCAAATTGAGCGTTTCCTTCTTCTTCCTCTTTATAAAATCTAATGTTTTCAAGGAGAGATAGATGAGGTGTGATTTCCCATCCAGAGAACCCGTCAAAGTCTTTTTTTTGAACAGAACCCTTGAAGTGATTTGCATACCAGTGAGCTACAGGCTCAAGCGTAAAGGTAGAATTAACTTTTCCATCAGGTCTTCCTGAGTGACCGATTAAAATCACATTTCCTCCACTCTCTAGTACATAAGATATGGTGGATATGCTGGATTGAAGCCTTGTATCGTCAAGAATTTTGCCGTTTTTGATGTCTACATCTGAGTCGATTCGAATAAGTGCTGTTTTATTATGAAGTGAAGTGGGGATAGGTAGACTTTTAAGCCTCATATACTAACTTATACACGAAAAAACAGTGTATTTAAAGAGGAAGAACGGCTCCAGCAGTACGCCCTGGGGAAGGAGTTATGGGTGAGGGCATGACGCAGGGGACATTTTCAGTTCCTTGTAAAAAGTATACTTCTCCTCCAAAGCAATTTTTCTTAACAACATCTTCTGGGATAAATAGGATATCTTCCTTTTCGCCCTCAAGCATTTTTGTCATGATCCTATTCCACATGGGCGTTGCTCCTGAAATGCCGGACGCAAGTTGCTGGCTCATGGGACTATTGTCATTATTCCCCACCCATGTAGCAACCACGACATCGTCAGTGTATCCAATCGCCCAGTTATCCCGTTTTTGGTCAGTTGTTCCTGTTTTAACTGATACTCTGTGCCCTGGAATATTTAATGCTGAATTTGGGCCAAACCCCATGGAGCGCGCTCTGTCATCAGACAAAATGTCAGACACTATAAAGGCAATTCCTGGATCAATTACTTGTGATTCAATTGGCGTTTTTTTAAATATGGTTTTACCTGTAGAATCTTTTACTTCTAAAATTGGAGAAGGGTCAATTCGTTTTCCGCTGTTTGCAAATGTTGCGTATACAGTTGTTATATCCATCATAGTCGTTTCAGCTCCTCCCAAAGTAATGGATAGTCCATAGCGCTCTGGATTGTCCCAGGTGGTTATCCCTAAGCGCTTTCCATGATTCACGATGTTTTCAACACCTAATTTTTCAGCAACTCGTACTGCTGGGATATTTAATGAGTTCGCAAAGGCTAAGCGCAGCGGTACGCGTCCTCTAAATTTGCCGTCATAGTTTACTGGCGTATACGCTTCGCCGCCTTGAGGCCTTATGGTAAAAGGAGAGTCATCTATGAGAGATGCCTGCGTGTAGCCAGTAGCGAGTGCTAGGGAATACGTAATAATTTTGGCTGTTGATCCTGGTTGACGCAGAGATGTTACTAGATTTACATTCCCATCATTTTCTAAATCAAAATAATCTTTGCTCCCAACCATAGCGAGTATATCTCCGTTTTTTGGATTTAAAATAAGAGACGCACCATTTGAAAGATTGAGGTGTCTATTTGCTTCAACTTCTGAGGCAACTATTTCTTGAGCTGTATTTTGAACAGTTATATCAAGTGTGGTTGTAACCTGAAGTCCGCCGCGTTCAACCTCTGAGAGGCCATACTCTTGAATAAGTTTCTCTTTAACATACATGACAAAATGAGGAGCTTTAATAGGAGTATTGGGGCCTATAAACGTAAGCTCTTTTGCTAATGCATCATTTTTTTGTTTGGTGGAAATATAATTTAATTCTTCCATTGCCTCCAAAACTTGTTTTTGCCTTTTTTTCCACACATCTCCAGTTCCGGCATATGGTGAATAAATACTTGGAGCTCGGGGTAGACCCGCCAGAAATGCTGATTCTGCCAAATCTAAGTCTTCAATTTTCTTTCCAAAATAAACTTCTGATGCAGCAGATACTCCCCATGCTGTTCCTCCATATGGAACATAATTAAAATACAGTGCCAAGATTTCGTCCTTGGTATAAATTCTTTCAGCCCAAAAAGCGAGCACTAGCTCCTTTACCTTTCTAGTTATTGTTGGCTCAGGTGTTAAGAGAGCAGACTTAACAAGCTGCTGTGTGATTGTTGAGCCTCCCTGCAGGCTATTGTGTTGAGCATTGGAATATAATGCGCGTGAAATTCCACGGATATCAAACCCTGGGTGTTTATAAAATTCCCGATCCTCAATTGCAATAGTTGCGTTGCGTAAGTGTTTTGGAATTTGAGATAGCTCAACTACCGTTCTGTTCTGATTTGCAAATATTTCATAGAGCAGGACACCATTTCTGTCATAAATTTTTGTTGTTTTTGGAATAAAACTTGTGGAGATAGATGATGGATTTGGAAGATCGGATAAAAATATAAGTGACAATAATGGAAGAAACACAAAGATGGACGAAAAAATAATCCCCCAGAAAAATAATTTGATGCTATACCAGACAGATGGCCGTTTGTATTTAATGATGGGCGCATCAGATAGCTGAGCTGGTGCTTTTATCTTTTTTCCTCGTTTGTGTGGCCGTGGTACATGAATATTTTTAATCACATGAAGAAGTGAAGTAAGTGCACGGACTGGAATACCAACTAGCGTGTTTATGCTTCTTGCAATAATCTTTGATAATGACCTGAATAGCTTTGAAAAATATATCAATAAGGGTGGAGTTTTTTTATGATGTTTAGCCTTAAACAATACTTTTTTATTTTTTATTTTTTTGTGTTTTTTGTTTTTAAGCACGGGAAATGAAAGATTTATTTGTGTAGTTTTTATTTTTGGAAGTGAAAGACTGTTAGCACTATTGACTAGGCTACTTGGTATTTTTTGCACGGTCTCACCTGTCTTTACAAAGACCCACGCTACTAGGTAGAGAAGCTCAACTATAAGTTTCATGCCACTTTAAATCCTCCGATTACTCGGTAAATACTTTACTTTGCCTAATTAAGGCTTGAAATAGGGGAATCGAGGACATTATACGCAACCTTAAATACTATTATCAAGAGGGAAAATGGAATTAGTTATAGGATAAACTTTACTTTCCCTTGCTTGTTTGAGTTATTTCATACTAAAATGTATATATTCGTATGAAAGTGCTGTCCATTGGTTCGTCTGATATAGATTTGTTTGTAACTCCTCAAAGTGACACTTCGTATGTTTCAAGTGAAAATACCGTGTCATTTACATTGGGTGATAAGATTCCTATTGATATGAATGCAGTAACCCTAGGCGGGAATGCAGCAAATGTGTCCGTAGGACTCAAAAGATTAGGTCTTGATTCTTCTTTCTACACGTTTTTAGGCGCAGACATGCTGTCTCGTTATATTGTTGAAACTTTGCAAAAAGAGCAAATAGAGGTAGTTGAAGGAGACACAAAACTGCAGAACGCATCTCTTTCACTCATTTTTAACTTTAAAAAAGACCGTATTATTTTTTCACATCATGAAGTACAGCAGTATGCAGTTGATGCATCCAAGCTTGAACCTTTTCAAGCTTTTTACCTAACTTCTATTGGAAAAGAGTGGGTGACAGCATACAAAACGGTGGTTGATTATGTACACTCACATGCAATTTCTCTGGCGTTCTCACCTGGCTCGCATCAGCTACTAGATATAAATGATGTTGTGCTGGAAGCAATTGCCTGCTCAAAAATACTGTTTGTAAATAAAGAAGAAGGGGAAAAGATACTCGACAAAAAGGGAGAAACAGCACAGGATATGAAAGAATTACTCGTAAAACTATCAAGTTTGGGGCCGCAAGTTGTATCTGTGACAGATGGGAAAAATGGATCATACGCTAGTTCTGAAAACACGTGTTATGTGCTGCCTTCATTTGATCAAGAGGCTCAAGGAATTGATAAAACTGGTGCTGGAGACTCGTATGCCAGCGGCTTTTTTGCGGCTCTGTTGCTTGAAAAAGATATTAAAACCGCTATGCAATGGGGGGCTGTGAATGCCAATTCTGTAATGTCTCAAATTGGTGCTCAAAAAGGGCTCCTTTCACAAAATGAAATTGAATCAATACTTCAGGGACGCCCTGATTTTACAGTTGAAATGTTATAAGAGTTAAGGTATAACTGTTTATACGCATGTTTGTAACCACAAAAACCCTTCTAGATATTGCTCAGACAGAAAAATTTGCAGTTGGCGCATTTAACGTAAACGACATGGAAATAGTGCAGGGAATAGTGTTGGCGGCTATGGAATTGCAGGCTCCTATTATTCTTCAAATTAGTAAAGGTGCGCGTGAATATGCAAATCCCTTGTATCTTAAAAAACTCATTGAAGCAGCTGAGGAAGAAAGTAAATTACCCATTGCTATGCATTTAGATCACGGGCCGTCAGTTGAGATGTGTAAAGCTGCAGTTGACGAGGGATACACGTCAGTTATGTTTGATGGAAGTCATGAAGACTTTGAAACAAACATAAAACTCACAAAAGAGGTCGTTACCTATGCACACGCAAAGGGTATTTCAGTTGAAGCAGAATTGGGGCAGCTTATTGGAAATCAGTTTGATGAGGGAGAAGAAGGCGGAAAAGTAGGGGAGGGCATTTACACAGATCCGCAGCAAGCTAAAGAATTTGTTGAACGCACAGGATGCGATTCTTTAGCTGTTGCCATTGGAAGTAGTCATGGAGCGTATAAATTTAAAGGTGAGCCTCGAATTGACCTTGAGCGTTTGCAAAAGATTAGAGAGTCAATTAGCATTCCGATTGTCTTGCATGCAGCGTCCTCAGTACTGGAAGAATATGTAGAAATGTGTAATACATATGGTGGGAAAATAGAGGGCAGTAAGGGTTTTCCGGAAGACAAAGTGCGGGCAGCAGTTGAAATTGGCGTTCAAAAAGTAAATATTGATACTGATTTGAGGTTAGCCATGACTGGTGGGATTAGGAAAGTGCTTTTTGAGACTCCTGCAGAATTTGACCCTAGAAAATATCTAGGTGGGGGGCGTGCAATGATTAAAGAAGCTGTCGCTCGTAAGATAAAACTTTTAGGATCAGAGAACAAAGCAAGTCTCTATATATGAGGATATTTTTAGCAAGTGACCATACTGGTTTGGATTTGAAGAAGGCTATAAAAGAATTCTTGGAAGGGAAAAAGCTTGAGGTAGTAGACTGTGGAGCTTTCGAATACGATAAGGATGATGATTACCCAGATTTTATAGGAAAGGCCGCTGCGGAAGTTTCCAAAGACCCACAAAGCTCTATGGGAATAGTGATGGGTGGTTCGGGACAAGGAGAGGCAATCGTTTCAAACAAATTCGAGGGTGTCAGGTGCGCGGTGTTTTATGCAAAAGCAGTTCCGGTTGGAGCGGCAGATGTGACAGGAAGGACAAGTACAGATCCATTTGAAATAATAAAGTTAACTCGCGAGCACAACAATTCCAATATGCTTTCGCTCAGTGCCAGATTCCTAACCATCGAAGACGCATTGCAGGCAGTAGAGCTGTTTGTAAATACCCCTTTTCCTGGAGACGAACGGCACGAAAGACGGATTCACAAAATTGCAGATTTGGAAAAATGAAAGATTTAATAACAGAAGAATATGTTTGTGAAATTGCTGTAGGAATTCTTGAAAAAGAGTGGTCTGAAATTGAAAAAAAGCTGGAGGCAGCAAAAGGTTTTGCTAAAACAATACATGTAGATCTTATTGACGGAAAGTTTGCATCCAACACTACGTTTATGGATCCCAAGCCATTTGAGAAATATGCAAAGGATTTCACACTCGAACTGCATATGATGGTGGAAAATCCTATTCAGTACCTAAAGCCATTTGGAGAGGCAGGATTCCAGCGCTTTTACGGACATGTTGAAAACATGCAAAATATTACTGATTTTATAGCAGAAGGCCAAATATATGGGGAGGTAGGGTTAGCGCTTGACGGACCCACTAATCTAACGGCACTTCAGGATATTAATCTAGACGACTTAGACTGTGTGTTAATTTACGCATGCGAAAAGGTAGGTTTTGCTGGAGCGCAATTTATGGAAGGAAAATTACAAAAAGTAAAAGAACTGCACGCAAAATCTATGATCCCAATAGAAGTAGATGGTGGAATGAAAGACACAACTATTTTGTTTGCGAAAAACGCGGGTGCTGTGAGATTTGTGGCCACTTCATTTATTTGGGGAGCAGAAGATCCTAAAGCAGCTTACGAAAAACTCCAAGGCATTATTAATCCCCAGTAGTTTTTGGTCTGTATTGCAGGGCTTCCAGGACATGCTCTGACTTAATAGTTTCTGATTCTGCTAAATCAGCTATGGTAGCTGCCACCTTTATAACCTTGTGGTATGATCTTGCTGACAGTGAGAGTTTGGTTACCGCATTTCGTAGTATATCCTTTGCATCTTTTTCAATTTCTAAAAGTGACTTAATGTCTTTTGCCGCCATTTCTGAATTTGTTATGACCTTGGAGTTTTTAAAACGTGTTAATTGCCTGTTTCTTGCTTTTTCTACGCGTGACCGTACTATTTTTGAAGTCTCCCCGTCCTCAGTATTGTCAGACGTTATTTTATGCACATCCACTGCAGGCACATCTATATGGATATCTATACGGTCAAGTAATGGTCCTGAAATTCTTTTTTGGTATTTTAGGATTTGGAGATTCGTGCATGAACACTCACGGGTTTTGTCACCATAGTATCCGCATGGGCAGGGATTGGCTGCAGCGACTAACATAAATCTGCTGGGAAATCTGACGCGTTCGCGTGCTCGGGATATAATTACGTGACCGTCTTCCATGGGTTGGCGCATTGCTTCCAGCGCCATTCTGGGATACTCAGGAAATTCATCTAAAAACAAAACTCCGCGGTGGGCTAAAGACACTTCACCAGGTTTGGGATTAGTTCCGCCCCCTATAATTCCTATGTGAGATGTTGTGTGATGCGGTGATCTAAAGGGGCGTTTTTTAACCACAGATGCCGAATTAAGTAAGCCTGAAATACTGTAGATTTTGGTCACCTCCAGCGCTTCATCAAAAGACAAAGAGGGAAGTATACTTGGAATTGTACGGGCTAGTAATGTTTTGCCTGCACCCGGTGGCCCTTTAAGCAGTATATTGTGCCCTCCAGAAACTGCTACTTCCACAGCCCGTTTTACATATTCCTGACCTTTTATGTCTTTCAGATCAAATTCATAAAGTTCTGTGTCTTCTATGTCCTCAAATGGAATATGAGGCAATTCCTCAATGAGCTTTTGGCCTGTTAAGTGTAAGAATACATCTTCCAAAGTTTTTGCGGGGAAAATGGAAATGTCATTCACGATTCCTGCTTCTGCCGCGTTTTCAAATGGGATGAATAGTTGGGAAATGCCTGTTTGTTTTGCCATGAGCACCATGGGAAGCACACCTTTTGTGCGCCTAAGTGACCCATCCAGTGACAATTCGCCTAGGAAAATTGAGTTAGTTAAATCAGTCTTGAGTT
>CAYRYY010000014.1:14329-16684 GCA_964428715.1 uncultured Gammaproteobacteria bacterium | reverse complement strand
ATATATTTTTAAAATATTTTTTGTTTAAAACAAAAACACCTTTTTAAGGTGTAAAAAGAATGATACAACATGGAATAAATTTCGTCAAGGGGTAAATTGACCAAATTTAACTGTTGCAAAGAAATTAATTCATAGCTACCATAGTATAGTGATAAGGATACTTCTTCCGATATTATTTTGTTTATTCTGTTTTTTTACTACAGCTACACAAATCCATGCTCAAATAATTGATGAGTCTGCTCTTATAGAAGAAGCGAGCCGTCAACTCATTATTCAATATAAACCAGGATTTACGCCAGATGAAATAAACAAAAAAGTCACACAAAGAGAAGAGATAGCATCTCAACCAATAGTAGGAACGCTTCGAATTGCGGCAGAGGATACCATCACAAACATGCAAGGGTCAGCAACTCCTGAAGAGATTAAAAAAAGGTATGCCGAAACTAACAAAGAAGTAAAGCAAAAATCCTCACGCCCTTTGCTTAAAACCAAACCCAAAAAACCAACACCGCTTGAAAATGCTGAAATTGTAACATTAGATAAAAATACACCTATAGAAACTGCTATTGAAGCATACGAAAGCCTCCCCACTGTTGAGTATGCTGAGGAGAACAGACTGTATTTTGCAACAGCAACCCCAAATGATCCGCTCTACTCTCAAGAATGGGGGCTTACAAAAATTAACGCTCCAGCTGCATGGGACATATCCAAGGGAAGTAATCAGGTAATCGTAGGGATCATTGACTCTGGCGTTATGGAAACTCACCCTGACTTGCAGGCAAATCTTATTGGAGGATATGATTTTGTTGTAGGAGACAATATACCAAATGATAAATGTGGTCATGGAACACACGTTGCAGGAACAATAGGAGCTATCACCAATAACTCTATTGGTGTTGCAGGTGTTAACTGGAATGTAAAGATTCTTTCAATCAAGTCTCTGAGCACCATGAGGAATCCAAATACGGGCAAACCTGACTGCGGAGGAGCAGAAAGTATGGTTACTAATGGAATAATGTATGCTGCAAACAATGGAGCTAAAGTTATTAATATGAGCCTAGGCGGACAAGGATCTTGCAACCAAGCACGGCAAAATGCAATTAATTATGCACGAAGCCTAGGTGCAGTTGTGGTAGTAGCCGCAGGAAATGGAAACATAGACGCACAATATGAATCTCCCGCCAATTGCTCTGGTGTCATTGTTGTTGGAGCAACCACACCTACAGACACTCGAGCAAGTTTCTCCAATTACGGAAGTCTAGTAACAATTTCTGCACCTGGAACATCAATTCTTTCAACCATGATGCCCGATAATGTCATTGAGGGCACACCTCTCATGGGACCATCATGCGTAGGGCAACAGTACTGCACGGCCAATGGCACATCTATGGCTACTCCACATGTAGCTGGGGCTGCAGCTTTACTTCTTTCAGTTAAATCATCACTCACCCCTGACCAAATCAAAAACATTCTTATATCCAGCGCTGACCCTCTCTCTGCCTCAACAAAACCTATAGGACCTAGACTCAATCTGCTTAAAGCATTACAGCAAGCTCAAGGAAGCGGGGGAAGCACATCTACTCCAGCTGTTACTGCTACAAATACCCCCATTTCTACGACTACACAGACACCTCAGCTTTGCGACCCAGATCCAAATGGCACGTCCAGCAACGTCATAGACTTTGCTGATAGACTAATTGCCAGGCGAGAACTATCAGGGATTTTGAGCACAAATAGAGCAAGCTGTATGACAATAGAAAATAATCAAACAACTATTTCTGATCTAAGACGCATATACAGGATTATGACAGGACTTGAGAACCGTTAACAAAGTTTATCTGATCTGATATGATAGATAATAACTAACATGCAAAAAATAAAGAAGTTATTGAGGGACAAAAGAATACAGCTTGGGGGAATGAGCGTTTTAATCCTGCTTGTGCTGTTTGGAGCGTACGCTCTTTTTCAAAATTCAGCGAATAATTCTTCTCAAAGAATTTCGGACGAGATTCAAGCAAAACTATATCTAACACCTGCTTCCGGACAATTCAGTAATAATTCGCAGATAAGTGTGGATCTTGTGTTAGATACACTAGGACAAAACGTAACTGGCGTGCTAGCCGAAATTCAATACGACAACTCTAAGCTCACACTTAATACTATTGAAAAATCTGGCTCAAGCTTTGGAGAAGATAATGTAACACTTAATCCATCTTTTGCAGCAAATAAAGTGAGAATACTGGCTGACAAGCCGGAAGACAATCCAGTGACTGGAAACGGTAAAAAAATTGCAACGCTTAAATTTACGACCAAAGCAAATGGGCCTGCCAAATTAGAATTTGTGGGAACCAATAT
>CAYRYY010000014.1:5190-14319 GCA_964428715.1 uncultured Gammaproteobacteria bacterium | reverse complement strand
TAAGAGATGGTGTATCTACAAATTTAACAATAGATACCCCTAGTGTTGAGTATCAAATAGGACAAGCTGCTACATCAACTCCACAGATCACAACTAGCATATCTACATCTGTTACATCAGCTATAACGCCAACAACGGGGACAGCTCCTCAAAATTGTCTACCATATGGAGATGTTAATGGAAATGGAGCCGTTAACCAAAATGATGCGGTGCTGGTATCAGAATACTTAAATGGCTCAAGAACTCTCACCATAGGCCAGTTTTCAAGGGCTGATGTTACGCGCAACACACTCGTGGATCCAACAGATCTTGCTGCAATTACACAGTTGGCAGCAGGAAACTGGTCAACAGTTTTTCCTGGAAACCCAATCCTGTGCCCACAACTCTTACCCTTCCACATTGGATTTTTGCAAAAAAATACAAGCTTAAACGTAAACAATCCAAATCCCACAAAAAACACCATAATAATATCTAACCCATATAAGCTACCTGTAAAAAAGGTGTCATTCAGGGGTGCATACAACTCGTCAGCCATTAGAGTCACAGGTGTTGAGGCACTAGTTGGTGAATTTGCGACAAATTTTCCAGATATTAATGAAAATAGTTTTGAGGCTACAATCGAATTTAATCCACCAATAACCGCGCAAGAATTTGAAATTGCGAGCATTGATGTAATTCCGTATGTCCCTGGAGGAGCGAGCAGTGCGTCTATCACATTTAGCTCTGCCAGATTTAACGTTGAGGTGGAGCGAGCAGGAAATGAAACAATTCCCGGTTCGCTTGCAGTTGCTGAAGGAAGCGCAAATTACAGTGTAATCCGCTCAGGAACATCACAATCCCCTACAAATCCTCCTACCGGCAACCCTCAGGCTACATCAACTCTTGTGCCTACTATCAATGCCTCACCTCCCCCTGGTGGTGCGTCCATTAGGATAACAGCAATACTTCCTGCTGTCGGAACAGTCTTTGCATCTGATAATAAAGTCGTTAAAGAACCTAACCGTCAAGTTCAAATTCAGCTCATACAGCCAGGACCTGACGCTAATACTTCAATCACTGCTAGCGGAACACTAACATTCAATGGCAGCGCATACACAGGATACGTTATTGTTCCGTCAATTCCCTCCGGAAATCACCAAATAAAAGCTAGACTTAACAACACGCTTTACAAATTTATACCCGGAATTTACAACATTCAAGACCAGTCATCAATCAATACTTCTCCTGTCACACTCAACTCAGGAGATATTAACCAGGACAACAGAATTGACTTGCTTGACTATAATATTATCCTTGGATGTGTACAAAAGAAACCATCATGTACAACACCATATAGAGCACTTTCTGATCTTGACAGTAACGGTATAGTTGAATCTGATGACTACAATATCTTCTTAACTCAACTTGATTTCCGCGAAGGCGACTAAACACACATGCGTTTTTTACTAATTGGCATATCCATTATTTCTTTCTGTGCGCTACTATTTCTTTTGCTTTCATATATTCCATCTCTACGTCAGGAAACAAAAAATCCCTTATCCACTGACATTGACGATGCAATCTTATATTTTCAGCCTGATGCACTGTCTAGTACGTGCGATAATGCATCTTTGTCTGCGCAAATATATCTTGACAGCGGGAAAACTCCAATCTCTACTGCTCAAATTGAATTAAGGTATGACCCTGCGGTTTTGTATAACGTATCAATTGCTCCAGCAGAACAAAATTTTTTCAAAGAAGTATCTGAATATGAAATTGCACTAAACGAAATCAGACAAGAATATGGCCGAATTTCCTTTGTAGTAAACACACTGCAAACTCAACAAGCAGGGAATGCTAAAATTGCAGAGGTAACATTTAATACATATCCGCAAGCCTCCTCATCTAGCAGCCAGATTACATTCCTTAACAAAAGCACAGTATTGTCCAGCTTATCCAAGGAGTCATTGCTTAATGGGACAATACCTTTAACAATCACTTGCCAATGACAACTGCTTTTTTATTCTTAAAAATAATTATATGCCCAATACCCAACGGAGTTAATTCCCTGTGAGTTAAGATATTTGATTTTTTGACTAACAGAATCTGAATCTTCAAACCATATCACATGTTTTTCCTGACCTGTTTGGTACGTAATTTTTGTTTCATTTGCAGAATTGTTTGAAATACTGCATGACTCTTGAGATACACAAAGCGTTAAGAATTTTTGAAATTCGAGGGTGCTTTTGGCCGTAGCCTGCCCCTTTGACCTTCCCTCAGAATCAATAGTCCAATCATACCCAAACATCCCAAACACAACTGTTATTTTTTGCTTATTAACTTCGGTTGCAAAATCCGCAATCATCTGCTTAAAGCTGTATCCATACGTATCTTTCTCGAGCGGAAAATTGGGGCCAGGATTTCCACGAGCTTTTGAAAAATCATAAGCCATTATGTAAACCCTGTCTACAACCTTTCCAATTTCCCCCACATCAAAAGGTCTTGCCCTAAAGTATGCGTCGCCATAAATAAATGTCCCAAAGATCATATCTGATTCATGTGCCCCTTTTGCAAAATCCGCATTTAATGAGGTTATACTTTTTACAAAATCCTCAAATGGTATTCCTTGAATCTCAAAGTCAAGCACAATTCCAGAAAAATTGTATTCTTTAGCAACTTTCACTGCGTCGGAAATAATCTCTGACTGTAAAGTCTTATCATCCAACACGTCTAGATTAACTTCATCATCAAGCATGCGCACAACAAGAAATGTTTTTTTTCCTTGAGAGTTATTTTTAAAATCTTCAAGCCTTTTGTACCCATCTTCCTGAACATTTACACCTGATTTGTCTACGGATACACCAAAGTACATAAGATTATCGAATGGAGCAGAGGATACTGAATTGTCTAGTGTCCAGTACGGCACGATTATGTAATCCTCTTTTACTGACTCTGAATGCGAAATCTTTTTAGACGGTACAGAAGCTACATTTGAATATGTTGCTTTTTGAGCCACCTGACCATACCAAAAATAGATACTCAACCCAAAAATTATCAAAACAAAAACCAAAAAATATTTCATAAGCTTAATTGTACCATTCAGGCACAAGGAGATGCGAATTGTACGTGTCAGAAGATCTATTATAATATTAACTGAAAAAGTCAGTTAATTCGGAGTAATTATCTTGTAGCTGTTTAAAAGCGTCAACTGCCACTGTGCTTAATTTTAATAATCTTGCTTCTTCAATTGAAAACCACCCAATTTCAGAAATCTTCTCAGGTTCTTTTATATGTATTTTTGAGGAAACAAGCTTACAAATATATGGAATAGCTACCCAATGCTGTTTCTCTGACACAATGAGATGATTTATTGGTTTCAAGTAAACTAGTGGCTTTATGGATATTCCAAGTTCCTCTTTCACTTCACGCTTAATTGTTTGCGCAAAGGTTTCACCAAAATCCATTGCCCCTCCTGGAAAACCCCAATGTTCTTTCTCATTTTGTGACTTTTTTCCGCGCTTTATTAAAAGAAATTTTCCTTCTTTGTTTAATATTATTGCACCAACCCCAATACCTATATAATCCACACCTTTGTGAATTTATTTTTCATTTACTTAACAACTTCTCTATTAAAAATGCTATACCATCATTTTCAAATGATGGTACTACTATATCTGCAATTTCTTTTAATTCGTCCACTGCATTCCCCATAGCAACTTTCAGCCCACACGCCTCAAGTAATGGAAAATCGTTATATCCATCCCCAACTCCTACAACCTGTTCTTTTTCGAGCCCTAGTATTTTTATGAGCTCGAGTACACCCATGTGCTTTGTGGCACTTGCAGGAGTTATGTCCCACCCTATTCCAGCACGTAATTTAACTTGTGTTATGTGAAGCTGAGGAAACTTTACGGAAATTTCATGCATTGTATGTGTTTCAGTCTCAGGAGCCAATGTGGGCATCAATACAAGTAATTTAGGAACATCTTGCAACACAAACTCCTCAAGCTCTTTATATGAAATAATATCTTTCAGTCTTGGATCAAAATAGAAATCTGTATAAATAGCATCATCTTTTTCAATTGCTATTTTGTATGTTCCGTTTTTAAGCTCTCTTAGCAACTCTGATACCACATCTTTATCGATTACATGTTGGAGCAATATACTACCAGTAATTGGGTCAACTATTTCAGCTCCGCCTCTCACAACAACTGGGTTTTTTACACTTAACCTTTCACATTCTTTTTTAATCATCAAAAACTGCCTACCTGTAGCAATCGAAAACATGTTGCCTTCTTCCTGCCACTCGCGGACAGCTTTTGTAACTTTTGGAGTTGACATCATGTCAGCACCCGCCAGGGTCCAATCAAAATCTGAAACAATTAGCTTGTAGTCACTTTTCATAATTATTGTACTATCTCTACTTCCGGCTCTGGTACAAAACCGAAATTTTTCTCAAACGCATCCTGAACAGTTTTAATAATACTTACAACATCTTCAAAAGATGCATCCCCTAGATTTACAATAAAATTGCTATGCTTATTTGAAATTTGTGCATTTCCAATTCTTAACCCTGATAAATCGAGCCGTTTTATTAAATACCCTACAGACACTTTTCCATGCCATTTGATCCGTACATCCTGCTCAATATCAGGAAATACATCTAGCACTTTTTTTACCTCAGAAGAATTGTTTATATTTTTAAACGCAGAGCCTGTGGAAGGGTAGTTGAGAGGATGTTTATTTTTCCTGTACTCTATGTTGGCCAAATATGTTTGACGAGCACGAGCTACTTTCGCGTCATCTGCCTGCTCAAGCTTAAACCTTGCGGACAACACAATTAAATTTGGATTCTTTTTAACAGTACTTGACCTGTATGAAAATTTTATGTCACGTCTATTCAAGCTTTTAACCTCAGGTTTTTTAGAACTTGTGTCAAAAATTTCAGCTCCAAAAAAAATGTCTTTTATCTCCCCACCAAATGCTCCAACATTACCGCGAATCGCAGCGCCTACGGTGCCAGGCAAGCCTCCTGCCCATTCCAACCCTACTAAATTGTTTTCAAAACCAAACTGAATAACTGAATCCAGCGTGTTTCCTGCAAATGACTCAACAACATCACGGCCTAGTAGTGATACGCCTCTGGGGTCTTGTCCCATTTGAATAATTGCACCATCATACTCTTCATCTGTAAATAATAGATTTGAACCAAGACCTACAACAAAAAAATTAGAAATTTTTTCTTTTTTAAGCATTTCAAAACAATCAAGCACATCAGTTTCGTTAAGACACTGAACAAGAAGTCTTGCCCGCCCACCAATTTTGTACCATAAATATTGTGATGCCAGCGCATCTTTAATTATCTTCATTCTTGACATTGTATGTGATTGGATTTATTTAATCAAGAAAATTGAAGCAGCGGTGATTATAACGGCTATACCAATCTGGATAATAGAGTAGGCAAGTATGAGTTTTGAAAGTTTTGCACTCCACCCCTCAGCCTTAAATCTTTCCAGATACCCATATGCAAGCACACCTGCTGCAAAAGGTGAAATAAATAGACAACCAATAATCTGCATGCCTCCACCAGAGGATATGAGAAAATAAAGATATGGATTTTTTAATAAAATCCACATTACATATCCCACTGCTGAAATAACAGACGGAATAATAATTAATGCTTCAAGGAAAACAAAAGTTTTAGGAGAAAGGGACGCGGGTTTCATATCTCATTTTTATTCTTCTGACAGCTTTTCTTTAAAGTAATCAACCCACGGATTAACTGCCGGGTTTTGTTCGTATAACAACCCCAGATATAGAGTGGTATAGCTGCCTAAAGACAAAATTTCTAGAAAATCCTGATAGATATCTGTTCCTTGCGCTATATATTCTAAAATTGCTTGGTTATTTTGCCTTACCACGTCAAGTGTTAACTCTACCCGTTTTTGGATTTTTGGTGAATAAGAATATGAACTAAAAAGCATAAATTTCAGATTAGAAGGCTGTGGAAACTGCAAACCTTCCATCAGGTGGTGGTTTAGATCTGGAATTAAATAATACGCTGAAAAAACTTTACTTGTTTCATTAAATTGATTGCGTAAAATTTGAGCATTCCCTGATAAATGTTCTGCCATAAGAATTACCGGAATCTTGCCAAATATGCTGTGCGCATCATGCATTGCGCGCTCCTTAATTACATCCTTGTTCTTTTTAATATGCTCTATTCCGCCTTTTAATTTCTCTTCGTCAAGCTGTATAATCCCTGCCTTGTGAAGCAATCCCATAAGCCCTATTATTGTGTACCCATTTCCAAGCCGCGGCACTCCTGCTGGGTTCAGAACTCCATCAAAAATATATGCAGGAATACTGTTACTTTTAGCAAACTCACCTAAGCTTCCACCTTTTGTTAAGATAAGCATTTTTGCATGTTTTTCGAGCCCCTCTTTTGCACATGACAAAACTTCTTCAGTGCTGCCGGAATAACTTGTTAGAACAACCAATGTTTGGGGTCCCACATACTTTGGAAGATGATAATCTGTCACCGTTTCTATTGGGTAAGGAAAATCTTTCCCAAATAAAGCCTTTACAACCAATGCTCCGTAAATGGATGCACCCATTCCGCAAAAAACGATACTTGTTATGTTTGCATATTCACTGGGAATTGTTATTGCTTGTACTTGCTCCCACGCAGCTTCTAACTGCTCTGGAAGTTTTTCGGTGGATGCAATTGTGTTTTGTGGATCGAGCCTGGCCAACTGTTCTACATCCTGAAGATTTATCATAACCTTTTACTTTGCTAGTATTTTTTTAAGTTCCTCTACCATGTTTACAGGGGTTGGATCCTGATTGTAGGCAAGAGCCAAATAGTAAGACATAAAGTCGCCTAACAGCACAGTTTGAAATATTTTTTGAAAAACTGTATCCCCTTCCATGTCAATTATTTCAGCATCTACTCCCTTTTCACCAATTAATCCTGCGGTTGCGTCATACCGTAAAAGATTACGCGGATTGTCCTCAGGGTCTCTTAACATAAGCGTTATAAATTTTCCTTGCGGATTTGTGTATCCAATCATTTCATTGTGATCAAGTTCTGGGAAAAAATTGTAAAATGCAGGTGTTTTTGCATTTTCGTTTATCTTAATCTTCCACACCATAGCTACTGCTTTGTATTTTGATGAAGCATAGACAACTGGAGTTTTTCCTTTCACTTTTTGAGCAAGAGCCTCTCCTCTTTTTTCGTAATCACCTAATACTGACGTCAGACCATTAGACATTGTAATAATTTCTGAAGTTGTGTCAGGCACAAGCTCTGCATTAATTAATACCTGAAACATTGCTGCAAATAAATACCCTGTTCCCATTCGCGGCTGAAAATCAGGTGTAGGCATAGGAAGTTTTACATGAGGGACACCCCACTCTTTACACATTTCCTCAAGTTTTCCTCCACTTGAAAAACCAACACATGGAAGTCCTGCTTCATGAGCTTCTGTAAAAGCAGCAAGTGTTTCCTCTGTATTGCCCGAATATGAAGCAATAAAGTTTAAGGAATTTTTATATGCTTCAGGCGGCAAAGTGTAAAATCTATTTTGATAAATTGGAAGCGGCTTATACTCATGGTTTCTTGCAAAAATATCGTTTAAGTAGATACGAAACAAATTCCCTGGAAGGGCAGAGCCACCCATACCTGAAAGGGTTACTTTATCAAATGTACCCTCTACTCGTATGTCTTTTGCAATTTCAAATCCAGTTTTAAATTGAGTAGGAGAGTCTATAATAAACTGACGAAAATTTGAAGGGTCTAATGGGTTGTTTTGCACAGAAACCATAATAACACAACAGTAAAATGTTTACAAGATTATACAAAATAAAAGAAGCAGAGAGAATTACGATTGTGCAGAAACACGCCCAGTGAAGGTAGTTTTAGCAAGCATAGCAGCTACTATATTTTGAGGCACTTCCTGATAGTGGGACGGCTCCATGTAATATGTTGCTCTTCCCTGAGACATAGATCTAATTGTTGTTGCATAACCTGACAACTCGGCCAAAGGCACTTCACCATGGATTATGCGTGCATTCCCTCGCTCTTCTGAACCTGTGATCTGTGCGCGTTTAGACGATAAGTCACCAATTACGTCTCCCATAAATTCTTCAGGAGTAGTTACTTCAATCTTCATAATAGGCTCAAGAAGTGATAGTTGACCTTTTTTGGCCGCATCCTGAAGTGCCATGGAACCTGCAATCTTAAACGCCATATCTGATGAGTCAACATCATGATATGATCCGTCATAAAGTGTAACCTTCAAATCAACTACTGGGTATCCTAATAAGAGTCCATTTTCCAACGTTTCTTTAACACCTTTTTCAATGGACGTACAAAACTCTGCTGGAATTGCTCCACCTTTAATTGCATTTACAAATTCGTATCCCTCTCCTCTTGGTTTTCCTTCAACTCTGATCAAACAGTGTCCGTATTGTCCCTTTCCTCCGGTCTGCCTAATGTATTTTCCTTCTCCTTTGATCTCTCCTGGAGTAAATGTTTCTTTGTATGCAACTTGAGGAGCACCTACGTTAGCCTCCACATTAAATTCACGCTTCATACGGTCTACCATAATTTCAAGCTGCAATTCTCCAACTCCTGACATAATAGTTTGCCCAGTTTCATGGTTCATTTTAACCGTGAAAGTTGGATCTTCTTCCATGAGTCTTTTCAATGCTTGTCCCATTTTTTCCTGGTCTGATTTGGTTTTTGGCTCAATTGCCAAAGAAATAACTGGTTCTGGGAATGAAATCTTTTCCAAAATAATTGGCTTTGCTTCATCGCAAAGTGTTTCACCTGTAATAGTGTCTTTGAGCCCTACTACAGCCACGATTTCTCCAGCATATGCCTCTTTTATTTCTTCGCGCTGATTTGAATGCATTAAAAGAAGTCGTCCTACCCTTTCGCGTACATCTTTACTGGAGTTGTATGCGTAAGATCCTGAAACTAATTTTCCTGAATAAATACGAACAAATGTAATCTTTCCTACGTGAGAATCAATCTGAACTTTGAATGCAAAACCAGTAAATGGGGCATCTGGAGTTAATTGTCTTATTTCCTCGTCCCCTGTTTTTGGATTTATTCCTTTTACCTCTTTTAAATCCATAGGGGAC
>CAYRYY010000014.1:4894-5180 GCA_964428715.1 uncultured Gammaproteobacteria bacterium | reverse complement strand
AACAGCATCAAGTAAAGGCTGTACTCCTTTGTTTCTTAATGATGAACCAGCATAAATTGGAACCAGCTTGTATCCAACAACTGCTCGTCTCAAGCCTGCCATTAATTCTGGAACGGTAATTTCTTTTCCTTCCAGGTATTTTTCCATTAACTCATCATCATTTTCAGCAATCTTTTCAATCATTTTGAGCCTGTACTCATCAACTTGTGCCTTCATGTTTTCAGGAATTTCGTCTTTAGTTTCGTATTTTGCACCCAATTCTTCTCCTGACCACACGAGGGACTTC
>CAYRYY010000014.1:924-4884 GCA_964428715.1 uncultured Gammaproteobacteria bacterium | reverse complement strand
TTTTTCAATACTAGCTACTGTCTTTAAGAAATCTGCTCCTAATTTATCCATTTTGTTAATAAAACAAATTCTAGGCACATGATATTTATCAGCCTGGCGCCATACTGTTTCAGATTGTGATTGAACTCCTTCTTCTGCATCCAGTACCGTAACTGCACCGTCTAAAACTCTGAGAGAGCGCTCAACTTCAGCGGTAAAGTCAACGTGTCCGGGGGTGTCAATAAGGTTGATTCTGTATGGATTCTCAATTCCTTTGGCACGGTCTTCTGTTTTAGTCCAGAAAGTAGTGGTGGCCGCAGAAACGATAGTTATACCGCGCTCTCGTTCCTGGTCCATCCAGTCCATAACGGTATTTCCATCGTCAATATCTCCAATTTTGTAGGATTTTCCAGTGTAGTAAAGAATGCGCTCAGAAGTTGTGGTTTTACCTGCGTCAATATGCGCAATAATTCCAATGTTTCGGATTTTATCCAGTGGTACGTTTCGGTCTTTTGTAACTGTGTCAGCCATGTATTTTTAAATTAAAAAAATTCGAGACAATTCATCTCGAACTCAACTGAGTATACCAAACTTGATAGGGTTTGTAAATGCTTTAACTGTCGTTGTATCCTCGCTGAAGCTCGGATATAATATTCCCTATGGAGAAAAGAATTGAAAAGGTAAGAAGTATTATGCGCTCTGAAAACCTAGAGGCATTACTTATATGCACATCTCACAATATTGCATATCTTACAGGATTTAAGGGATTTAGCACCCATGAACGTGAAGGATATTTACTTCTAACCCTATCTGATTCATATATCCTGACCGACCCGCGGCTTTCAGAAGGAGCAAGACAACACTCAATTGGCACAAAAGTTATAGAACTGAATGCAACGCAAAAACTCGTACCAAGTCTGTCTGAAATAGTTGCCAGAGAAAATATTAAATCCATAGGGTTTGAGGAACATTTAACGTATTATGAGTATAAAAAATTCAACACCATTAAAGGTGCAAAGCTAAAACTCGTCTCAGAACTTATCGAAACAGTCCGTGAAATAAAAGATGAGGATGAACTCAAGCATATTAAGGCTGCATGCGAACTAACGGACAAAACCTACAGTCACATTATAAAAAATATAAAACTCAACATGTCCGAACAAGATGCGGCGTGGGAAATGGAAAAATATATACGAGAAAATAAGGGAACGCTTGCATTTCCTACTATTGTGGCATTTGGAAAAAATTCAGCAATTCCTCATCATCATACCGGAGACACGAAGCTTGAACATAATTCAATAATATTACTGGATTTTGGAGCGCAAATAAACGGATATTGCGCTGACATGACACGAACTGTGTTTTTTGGACAGCCTTTAGAAAAATTTAAAAAAATGTACGAAACAGTAAAGGTTGCACAGGAAAAAGGATTTATCAACACGTCAAAGCCTTTTTCTGGACAAGATATAGATTCAGCTTCAAGAGATTATATAAAAGCCCAAGGATATCCTACAATTCCTCACTCAGTTGGACATGGCATTGGACTTCAAGTTCATGAATTACCCCACATATCCATAGGGTTTAACACTGAAATTATTCCAAATACTCCATTTACCATTGAGCCTGGAATTTATGAGAATGGATTTGGTGGAGTGCGCATTGAAGACACCGTGTATTTTGATGGAAGCAAAATCTTACCCCTGACTCAATCTCCCAAAATTCTTACAGAAATTTAGGTTGTTATTACATTTTTTATAGTGTATATTTTAAAAACGAATGAACAAAACTGTTATTGCTTTTATTGCGATTGTCATAGTAGGCTTGGCCGTAGTTATTTACTTCACAAGTAGAACACAAAATATTGCCTCGGGTCCTGATTTTAGCCTCATCGTAAGTCCTGAACCTACGGTTATCATACCAGCTACTTCTACTCCTGCTCCTACATTTGCACCCATTTCTGCAACTAAAGGAACTATAAACACTGCTAAGGGAATTATTGAAGTAGAATTTTATTCCCAAGATGCACCTAAAACTGTAACTAACTTTGCAACACTGGCTGCTAACAAATTTTATGACGGACTCACTTTTCATAGAGTTGAGCCAGGATTTGTAATTCAAGGTGGAGATCCATTATCCCGCGATAATGATCCAAGAAATGACGGAACAGGAGGGACATCTATTTATGGAGGGAAATTTGAAGATGAACTAAATCCTGAAACTGCAAGCTATCAGGCAGGATACACGGAAGGAACGTTGGCAATGGCAAACAGTGGACCCAATACGAATGGCTCACAATTTTTTATCATGTGGGCAGATAAGACTGATTTGCCTAAGAATTATACTATCTTTGGAAAAGTTACCTCTGGTATGGATGTGGTAAGAAGCATGGTCGCCGGCGACCGCATCAACTCCATTACCGTTGAGTAACTTTTGTTAAATCGTAAGGCGTATCACAACACATATTGACCTCCTTTGGTCTTTTAGGACATGTGCTGCAAAACTCCCATACTTCTGAAGAAAGCTCTGATGTGCTCATCTCAGTTGCTCCCATTTTTTTAAACATTATACTACTCATCTCATTTCCAAGTGCAAAAAGTGTACTATCAGGATTTTTTTTATGCTGATCTTCTAGCACTGCGTTTGTTGCCATTTTGGCAAGACCCTTTCCTCTTTGTTTTTCATCAGTATAAATTGATCCAATTTCGACAGCTCCGTCTGAATATGTTGCTGTAGCTGCAGCATGTGCTAAAACAACACCAAGTTTATTTTTTACAATAACTGAATCACCTTTTTCAAATAATTCCATAATCTCAAGAGGACTTTTTGGAAGCATTGTTCCAGCGCCCTTTGTCCATCTTGAAACTTTTATGGCAGCTAGTGCATCATGTTTACCTGGTTTGTAAACTTTATAGTCTCCAATTGATTTTAAGTATTCCATATTAATTCACCTCCTCACATAAAAAGCCCTTGTAAAAATCCCAAGAATTACCTGAGAGTTTTACAAGGGCCTACAAGTTTTAGAGGCGGTACCACCTTGTTTCGCTTTAAAAGTCATTAAAAAACCACCTATTAGGTGGTCGGCAAAAACTAGTAAAGCCTTTTGCGCTCCGATTGCCGACACGCATTTCTATTTTTTTTCCGGTTAAGATTCCGGCGCAGTTGTGTTTTTTAGACTTTTCCTGCGAGGCTTATCTACTGCGGTAGACTCAAACGCCTGTAAAAAGATTATAGCAAACAAAAAATTATTGTCAAATTTTGCTTAAAAACTTACGGGCTATAAATAAAGCAGCTATGGCTCTTGACTCAGTAAGTCTTCCATCTTCTATTAAGTCTTCAAAATTATCTAATGGCCATTTTATTGTTTCTAAATCTTCTTTTTCATCTCCTTCCAACTTACTATTAATTAATTCTCTGGCCAAATAAATGTGCGACTTTTGTGTAAGATATCCCGGAGAAACCGTCACGGTCAGCAACTTATCAAGTCTATTTGCCATATATCCAATTTCTTCTTGTAGTTCTTTATTTGCAGTCTTAAGCTCATCATCACCATCTTCTATTCTTCCCCCAGGAAGGTCATACTGCGACTCATCTAGTGCTGTAAAATACTCTTTAATAAGAATTATATTATTGTCTTTATCTAACGGAACTATTATGACAGTATCAGTTTTTTCAATTATCTGAAATACTGCCTTTTCACCCTTTTCAAATTCTATGTCTATATCTTTGAGAGTAAATAGTTTTGTTTTGAATATTTCTTTCTCTCCGGTTCGTTTTGGCATATAAGTATTTTATCACTCTCTCTTTGATTATTAACGCTTATTTAAAAAGTTCAACAAAGAAATAAACAGAGGCGATGATAGACACTACGCTTACGCACTGCCAGAAGATTTGGTAATGAACATATACTGCCTCTCCCGGAAACATTTTGTGTCCTTTTAAGGTTTCTGGCTTATTTCTGTGCTTATCCACAAACTGTTCCAG
>CAYRYY010000014.1:0-914 GCA_964428715.1 uncultured Gammaproteobacteria bacterium | reverse complement strand
AAGACAGAGTAGACCAGACACAAAAAAATAAATTCTTGAAGAACGAATGATAGAAGTGCAGCTAAGGCAAAAAACGCACCAAAGGTTACGGCATCTGTCCACACAAACGCTCCTAAAAAAGAGAATCCGCGGGATAATCCAAACGGATTTTTCTTAAAATACAGATTTTTGAAACCGAGCAAAAAGCACAAAGTGGAGTAGAGGAATACAAAAATTATGATACTACTCTGCCAAATTTCCATGCTGAAAGTATAACACACTAAGGTCGGAGGTTAATTTCGAAACTATTAATCTATGGTCTAGAATCTGAAGTGGGCGAATGCTTTAAGTTCTATCTTTTTCTGCTTTTATTGCCTCTAGCTGCCTTACCCTCCACTCAAAAGTTTTCACTGCAAGCTCCATCTGAAATTCACGCCGTCTTGTAGAAACTACTTGATCAAATATTAACCTAAAAGGGACACGCAAACTATCTCTAAAATCTGCTGTTCTGGTATAACTATCAGCTCTATTTTCAAGACGAATACGGGAACACTCTACATTTTGCCTAGCTACAGCTAGTCTAGTTTCTACTGCCATAGGAGTTTAGAATCTGAAGTGGGCGAATGCTTTGTTCGCATCTGCCATTTTGTGGGCTACGTCTCTCTTTCTGATTGCGTCTCCAGTATTTTTATTTACGTCCATGATCTCAGCTGCTAATTTTTGTGAGAATTTTTTGTGTTCTGCATTAGAGCGCTTTCGGGCCGCTTCTAAAATCCAGCGGATTGCTAGAGACACACGTCTTGGCCCACGTACTTCTGTAGGAACCTGGTAAGCAGCCCCTCCAATACGTCTTGCTTTAACTTCCGTGCGAGGTGCTACGTTTTCAATTGCTTTTTCAAAAGACGCAACAGGATCAGTATCTCCTTGAGCCTTCA
>CAYRYY010000013.1:9292-17608 GCA_964428715.1 uncultured Gammaproteobacteria bacterium | reverse complement strand
AGAGAAATGCGGTGTACGTTTTAGTCCCAAAAAAAGTGAATACGTAGACCATGTAAGTGGTGGATTCATGGGTATACGAAAAGATGTTTTTATTGAGAATAGCGGTTTTGATGAGCATTACTTTATGTATGTGGAGGATCAGGATTTATGCTTCAGGTTAAGGAAAAAAGGGCTAAAAGCTTTTTACTCACCGGATGCGCAAATAAAGCATATCGGGCAGGGGAGCTCAAATAGGGGGTTTGCTGTTGTGCATATCTACAAAGGTCTATCATATTTTCAGAAAAAGCACATGGGTAAATTGTCGTATCATTTGTCTGTTAATACATTAAAATTAAAAGCGCTTGTGCTTGTTGTTCTTGGAAGAGTAACACGCAATAATTACTTAATGAGCACATATGGGAAAGCACTACGGTCTATCTAACATGTTTCGTCTTAGATTTTTTTGGTCGCATGCATTGTTAATTGCATATATTGGTATTTTGTTTGCGATTATATTCGGTAATAGTATGAATCGCTTTTTTGTGGCTGATGATTTTTCTTGGATCAGGTGGGCCAAAGATTCAAACATGAGTACCCTTTTATTTAATTTCATCGATGCTCAAGGTTTTTTCTTTCGTCCGATTGACAAAGCTGTATTGTATTTTGAATATAATCTTTTTGGTCTTAATCCATACCCTTATTATATTCTCAATATAGTTATCAATTACTTTGTAAGCATAACTGCCTACATTCTTTTTTTCATATTGTTTAAAAGTAAGCCATTAGCATTTTTAGGTGCTCTTATATTCTCATTCCTTCCATCACATACTCAAAATCTTTTCTGGATTGCAACTATTTCCACTACACTTTCAACGTTATTTATTCTACTTGGTCTCAGTTTGTATTATTTTGCACGAACGCAGAAGATTATGTGGCTTAGTTATTTAGCTTTATTGTCTTTTTTCTGTGCTGTTTTTTCGTACGAAAATGCAGTGATATTTATCTTGCTTATGGTCCTTTTGGACACATTTGTACTAGGGGTTAAAAAAACGAAGAAAAAGGGCCAGATGTATTTTTCCTATATTGTTGGGACGGGAATCATTGTCTTGTATCTTGTCTTGCGTTATTTTTCAAATGCAGCAGGCTTTTCAGGTGATTATGATTATAATATAGTCAAAATTCTTCCAAATTCTGCGGGAAATTTAATTGGTTATTTACTTATGCTTTTTTCAGGAGAGCATTTACTTCATGTTTATATGTATATGAGAGATAGTCTCAAGCAATATTGGATTGTATTAAGCGTTATTGGTTTTTTTGTAGTCGCATTCCTGGGAGGATTTTTAATAGAGCACAAAGAGAAAATTCACATATCTAAAAGTGTGAAATTATTCATCTTTGGTTTTTTGTTTGCGGTGTTGTCGCTATTGCCCTATTTACCATTAGGTAATATTACTTTGCGCTATGTATATCTTGGGTCCTTTGGATTTATTGTTGTGTTTCTAGTTCTTTTAAGGAGTGTGTTTTCTAAATTCTCTCACAAAAAAACTATAGTAGCATATGGGATGGTAGGGGTTTTATATTTTCTTGCGTCTTACGTGTATATGCAGAATGCGCTAAGAACATGGGAATTTTCATCAAAAATTACCCGACAGACTTTCATGTTTTTTGAATCTATGGATGCAAAACAGCAAACAAACGCGTACATATATAACATTCCTATAAAAAGCGGTGAGGCCTATATCTTTCCGGTTGGTATTGTTGATATGATTTATCTATCAAATAATAAAATCACTCCGTACTTAACAAATGATTACTCATCTTCATTAATGCTTTATAATAAAGATATAAGCAATAATAAAGATGCTTTAATACTTACATTTGATAAGGAGTATTCTATTTATCAAGCAAATGAAGCAAAAGATTAAAATATTACTACTAGTACTTGTTATCCTGTTAGGTTTTGTCTTAAGACTTTATAGGCTAGATAATCCAATTGGTGATTGGCATGCATTTAGACAGGCAGATACATCAGCGGTTTCAAAAGTATACGTAAGTAGCGGGATAGATGTGCTTCATCCAAAATACTTTGATATCTCAAATATTCAATCTGGAGTGGATAATCCAGAAGGGTATAGATTCGTTGAATTTCCGTTGTTTAATATTTTTCAGGCAACAATTTATAAAAGTCTTGGAGTTTTTACTCTTGAGGAGTGGGGTAGGTTATTGTCCGTTGTATCCTCAACGCTTTCTATTCTTTTCATCTTTTTGCTGACAAGAAAGCATCTGGACTATATCTCAGCTTTATCTGCGTCATTTTTCTTCGCAGTTCTGCCGTTTTCCATTTTTTACGGACGCGTTATATTACCAGATCCCAGTACCTCTATGGCAATTTTAGCGGGAATATACTTTTTTGATTCATGGATTACGTCAGTTGGGAAACGAAAAGAGAAAGGAAACAAGACAGAATATGTATTTTTAACTCTTGCAACAGTCTTTACTGCTTGCGCATTTTTACTCAAGCCTTTTGCATTGTTTTTCACACTACCCATGGTATACCTTGCGTACCAGAAGTTTGGTTTAAGAATATTTATGCAGTGGAAGCTGTATCTGTTTGCTATTTTTTCAATTGTTCCTCTTATATTTTGGAGATTTTGGATCACACAGTACCCTGCAGGAATTCCAGCTTCAAATTGGTTATTCAATGAGGGGAATATCAGATTTACTGGAGCATTTTTCAACTGGATACTGGCAGAGCGTTTAGGCAAGTTAATTCTAGGATATTTCGGTTTAGCACTTTTCATATTAGGATTTTTTAAAAGGCAGGAAAAGAGTTATGGATTTTTTATAGCATTTCTAGTTTCATCATTAATATATATAACTGTTATTGCAAGAGGTAATGTACAGCATGATTACTATCAAATTTTAATACTCCCAACTATTTGTATCTTTTTAGGACGAGGTGTATCGCTACTTCTTAAAATTCCGGGATATATGGGTTCAAATATATTATTTAATACTGCAATTTCACTGATATTGCTTGGTTTTATAACTGCATCAGCATTTACATTTTCCTGGTTTCATGTGCGGGACTATTTTAATGTTAACAATAAAAGTCTGGTTATAGCGGGTCAAAAGGCAGATGAGTTATTACCTAAAAACGCAAAGGTCATAGCAGCGCTTGAGGGAGATACTTCTTTTCTTTATTACATAAATAGGAAAGGATGGCCTGCATACCAAAAATCTCCATTAGAACTCAAACAGATGGGTGCAACGCATATTGTAATTCCAAGTCCAACGGAGAATGATTTTAATGGATTAGGTAAAGAATTTGATGTCTTTTATTCATCTCCTGAGGTGTTAATATTATCCCTATAAATAATGAAGAAAGTACTGATACTAACATACGATTTTCCATATCCAACTAATAGTGGTGGAAAATCAAGAATTTATAATTTGATAAAATTCGCAAAAAATAAAGATCTAGAATTTTTTCTGTATTCATTTGTGCGTTTCAGCTTCAAGCAAGAATACAAAAAGAATATTGAAGATATTGGAGTTTCTCATATATACACTCATCCTCGTAAAAACGTAAAAGATGTGTCAGTTATTGCAAAAACAGCCATTGGTAAATCGTCTATTTTTAAGAACTTATATTTTGAAAAAAAAGCTATGGAGGAAATTTTAAGAATCGTAAAAGATGAGAAAATTGAAGTTGTTCTTTTCGAGAGTTTTTACACAAGTTTTTATATCTCAAGAAAATTAAAAGAAACAGGAGTTATACAAATTTTTGGAACCGAAAATATAGAACACGCATTGTATTTTGATTTTGCTAACAAAAAACCAGGGATTCTTAAAGAGATATTTATGAGGCAGGTTGAGCGCGTGAGATTTGAGGAAGAAGTAGCCTATAAAAATGCTGATATGGTACTTGCTGTCACTCAAGAAGAAAGCGATTATATAAGTAAATCAACAAAATCTAAAGTTTGTGTAGTTCCAAATGGAGTAGACACAAAAGAATTAGCCTATAAAGAGAAAAAGAATTTGTCAAAAAATCTTTTATTTGTGGGAAATTTTTCATATTTTCCAAATGTAGATGCAATGAGGTTCTTTTATCATGAAGTTTTTTTACAGCTTCCTGAAGTTACGCTTACTGTAGTTGGGAAAAATCAGGACGCGCTGCCATTTTTAAAAACTGACACGAGGATCAAAAACATTGAATATGTAGAAGATATAAAAGATGTGTATTATGAGGCAGATATATTTGTATTTCCGGTACGTTTAGGTGGAGGAACAAATTTTAAATTACTTGAGGCAGCAAGCTGCGGGGTGCCAATTATTGCACTGCCAGAAAGAGTAGCTGGTTTAGGGTTTGAGGAAAACAAAGAGTATGTAGCGGCCAAGTCTTCTCAAGACTTTGTATTTGGAATCAATAATTTGTTAGACAATAAGTTATTAAGAAATAAGATTTCAAAAAATGCGCGTTTGGTTGTAGAAGAGAAATATGATTGGGCTGAAATTGGCAAGAAATTACGTGATATACTTACAGCATGACTATGAATAAGATTGATATTTCTATTATTACTGTTGCCTTTAAGTCTCAAGACCAAATTAAAAAATGGGTAGAGAGTATAGTTTCCACTGTAAAACAGAACTCTTTTGAGATAATAATTTCAGATAATAGCCCAGATCACGATACAGAAAAAGTGGTCAAAGATCTGCAAAAGAAATATAAAAACTTAGTCTATATATATAATGATGCGAATTTAGGATTTTCGGCAGGAAACAATGTTGCGGTGAGAAAGGCAAAAGGTGAATTTTTGTTATTTTTAAATCCAGATATGATTGTTGAAAAAGAGTGTATAGATGGAATGATTGCGTATCTGAAGGTTCATCCAGAGGTGGGGACGGCAACTCCTGCCGTTTACCTTCCAAATGGAAAGTTAGACGACTCATGTCATAGAGGTTTTCCTACACCTTGGAGAGCATTTTGCCATTTTTCGGGGATATCAAAAAAATTTCCAAACGTAAAAATGTTTTCAGGATACAACATGACATATTTAAATCTTCACAAATCTCATGAGATAGACGCGCTAGCTGGTTCTTTTCTGCTAATAAGTCGCAAACTGGGGGATGAATTAAAGTGGTGGGATGAGGATTATTTTTTCTATGGTGAGGATATAGATTTTTGTTACAGAATTAAAAAAAAGGGCTTGCAGATTATGTATGTGCCAGAATACAAAGCACTTCATTATAAAGGGATGTCCTCAGGGATAAAAGAAGTTTCAAAAGAAAAATCACAGGCTACACTGGATACCAAAATTTGGGCAACAAATCAAAGATTTAAAGCAATGGAAATTTTTTACAACAAGCATTATAAAAAGAAATATCCAGGAATAATAACCTGGCTTGTCATGACTGCTATTAAATGGAAGCTTCACAAAACCCTCAAGTCTTTAGATCAGTAGGTAATAATTGGTGTCATAGTTGAGCGTTTTCAACCTTCAAGGATGCCATGCATATGTGATACATTTTATATATATGGTAGATAGTCAGTCAGAATTTAGGAGGCCTAATGCTTTGCGTCCAGATATTAAAACAACATTTCTTGCACAAGGCAGAAATAAACATGTAGCAGTAGTGGGGAAACCTGCTGAGGAATTTGTCCTTAAGTTATTTGACACTCCAGTAAGCGAGATATTTGAACAGGGAAATGATCCGGTTGATGTAAAAGTTGCTGCCATGAAATATCATGCTCACGAACAAAAACTACAAAAGATATTTACTAGCATAGGACTTCCTGATGTAATCGTTCCACACGAATTATTTACTGGGTACGATGAGGATGGCCAAAAACAAGTATTTGGTTTTCAGCCAAAATTTGAAGACTATATTACGTTAACTCCCAATATTGATATGTTTGGGAGAAGATTTAATAATGACAATAATGATGAATCTTTTGAACCTTATTACTATTATAATCCTTTATCTCAAGATGACCCACGGCATCAGCAGTCAGAAGCAAGAGTGGCAGCTACAGTTCAAAGATTTTCTGACAATATAAGAGCGGTAATAAATCCTGAAAAAATCCCTCATGTTGCTGATCAGTTATTGAAGCTTCAGGTGGGTTTTGAGGCTGCATCACGTGCTTTGGGTAGCTCACTTGATATTTCTGGTTCTGGTCGAGGCAATATATTTCTAACCGCGGGCGGTGAATTGAAAATAATTGATACAGGATTGAAAATGCTTATGTTTGACGAGGGAAAGGATGGAAAAGCACAGTATTTATCACAAAGCGTAAAAGGATACTTTGATTTCCTTAACCTAGTGGGATTTGAGCTGCAGCAAAAGCAAAAGAAAGCTCACGATACTGAGTAGATTCAAGTTGTATTGATAAATTCTATAATATCAACGATAATTAGTACATGAAAGTGGATTCAAAAAAAATTGGAATTGATGTGCGGCTTTGGAAAGAAACAGGAATAGGTAGGTACATACGAAACCTTGTTCTCAATTTGGGTGAATTTGACAAAGACAATACGTATGTTTTTTTTGCAAAACGCTCAGATTTTGAAGAAATTAAAAGAAGCGCAAAAAATGTAAAGTTTGAATTAATAACGTGTGAAATTCCATGGCATTCTGTGAAAGAGCAATTTGAATTTCCTAGGCTTTTGAATAAATACAATCTGGATCTTATGCATTTTCCCTACTTTTCAGTACCTGCGTTTTACAACAAACCATTTGTTGTAACCGTTCATGATCTAATCATTAACCACTTTCCCACAGGTCAAGCAACCACACTCCCGCTGCCATTTTATCTGATTAAAAAAATGGGTTATTCTGTAGTTATAAAAAATGCAATAGTAAAATCAAAAAAAATATTGGTTCCTTCAAAGGCTACAAAACAAGAGATTCTAGATCATTATGCTGTGGGGGATGACAAAGTACATATTACTCCTGAAGGTGTGGATACTGATATTATACATTTTAAACCTGTTATTTTTAAAGAAAAAAACCCATATTTTTTGTATGTTGGAAATGCGTATCCTCATAAAAATGTAGAAAGATTAATAGATGCATTTCAGATTTTTTCAGAAAAGCACCCAGAATACATTTTAAGACTTGTTGGGAAAAAAGACTTTTTTTACAAAAGATTGATTGAAAAAGTGAAAACTCCAAACGTAGAATTTATGGGATATGTAAATGATTCTGATTTGGCCAAACTATACAAATACAGTAGGGCTACATTTGTTCCCTCACTTATGGAAGGATTTGGACTTACGGTGCTTGAGGCAATGAGCATGGGGTCTATTGTTGCCTGTTCAGACATATCATCATTAAAAGAAGTTGCAGGATCTAATGCTCTCTATTTTAAACCTACAGATGTTTTGTCCATCGCATCAGTCATGGATGAGATATCAACTATGCCTGGCAAAGACAGGGACACATATATTAGTAAGTCAAAAAAACATATTGAGAAATATTCATGGAAAAATATGGCAATTGACACAATTGACGTATATAACTCCTGCCTGTAAACTGCACAGATAATGAAAAAGAATCCAAAGATTGCATTGGTTTATGATAGGGTAAACAAGTGGGGAGGGGCAGAACGTATTCTTTTGCTTCTGCATGAAATGTATCCCAAAGCTCCCATTTATACTTCTGTATATGATCAGATATCAGCGCCTTGGGCAAAGGATTTAAATATCAAAGTTTCTTTTCTTGAAAAAATTCCATTTGCAAGAAGACATCATGAGTTCTTTGCGTTATTTATGCCGTTTGCGTTTGAGCAGTTTGATTTTAGTAAGTTTGATATCGTGATAAGTCTGACCTCAGAGGGAGCAAAAGGAATTGTTACTGGCTCTAAAACAAAGCACATCTGTATCTGCTTAACTCCTACACGATATCTTTGGAGTGGGTATGATTTATACTTTCAAAATAAACTATTTAGGGCCGTAACCAAGCCTTTAGTTTGGTATTTAAGGCGTTGGGACATCGCTGCTGCGTCCCGTCCTGACGTGATGATTGCAATTTCACAGACCGTCAAAGACAGAATTAAGAAATATTATGCGCGTGATTCTGAAATAGTTTATCCGCCTTATATGTTATCTCCCAAGCCATCAATGTCAGCCAGAAAAAAGGGATATTATTTGGTAGTGTCACGACTCTCGCAGTTTACTCCTCATAAACGCGTTGATTTAGCAATACGAGCTGCAAATAGGCTTAAGATTCCTCTGAAGGTAGTAGGTGAAGGAGATGCACAATACTTTAGAAGCATAGCTGGAAAAACAGTTGAAATTGTGGGTAAAGTTGATGACAAGGCATTGTCTGAATACT
>CAYRYY010000013.1:0-9282 GCA_964428715.1 uncultured Gammaproteobacteria bacterium | reverse complement strand
CCTTATTTTTCCTGGAGTTGAAGATTTTGGCTTGGTAATGGTTGAAGCTCAAAAGTACGGAAAGCCAGTGCTCGCTTTTAGAGATGGTGGAGCCACAGAGATAGTTATTGAAGGAAAAACTGGTGAATTTTTTGATAGACCTACCGTTTCCTCTCTTGTCAACGCATTGAAAAAATTCAATAATAAAAGGTATAATACAGATACGTGTATAAAAAACGCGAGTAGATTCTCAAAAAAAGAATTTATAAAAGGAGTAAATAAACATATACTATGAAAGCAGTTATACGAAGTAAAGTGATTTCAGTTTAAAAAATATATGAAAGCAGTTATATTTGGAGGAGGAGTTGGAACAAGGCTTTGGCCATTGTCACGAAAAAATACGCCAAAGCAATTTGAGAAAATTGTGGGAGACAAGTCAACGCTTCAGCTAGCGGTAGATCGCATTGCGCCAATTATTGATCCCGAGAATACCTATATTTCTTCAGGAGTAAGATATGGGGAAATTTTAAGGTCTCAACTACCCCAAATACCTTCAGAGAATTTTATCCTAGAACCTGAGATGCGGGATGTTGGAGCTGCCGTGGGGTTGGTTGCCGCAATCCTAGAAAAGGTAAGTCCTGATGAGCCATTCACGATTTTATGGAGTGATCACTTGGTCAAAAACGAAGAATTATTTAGAAACATTTTGAAAGCTGGTGCAGACGTATTATCTAAAGACAAAAACAAAATTATTTTCATCGGTCAGAAATCAAGGCTTGCAACGCAAAACTTAGGGTGGATTGAATACGGTGAGAAGATAGAAGAAGTGAATGAATTATCTCTGTATGAATTTAAAAGTCTTCATTATAGACCCTCACTTGAGTCAGCAGAACAATTTCACGCAAGTAATCATCATGCATGGAATCCTGGATATTTTGTGACAACTCCATCTTTCTTAATGAGTTTGTACCAAAAATTTGCACCAGAGATGCATTATGGCTTGAAGCGTATTCAGGAAGCATGGGGAACTGATAGGTATGACTCAACTTTATCTGAAATTTTTCCAACGTTTGAAAAGATATCATTTGACAATTTGATTCTTGAAAAGATGGGACAAACCGATGGATATGTTATAGGAGCCGACTTTGGTTGGTCTGATATAGGTGCGTGGGAGCAGCTAAAAGAGGCGCTTTCTGAAAGTATTGAAGAAAATGTTACAAAAGGGAATACAATGCTTGAGAATTCAAGAGATAGCTTGGTTTTTAATTACACGAATCAAATGGTTGTAGGAATAGATCTTTCAGAATTCCTTGTCATTAATACTCAAGATGTTACACTAATCTGTCCTAAAAATTCTGTTCCTAAGATCAAAAAATTGGTCGAGAGCCTTTCTGGAACTGAAAACGAACATCTTACCTAATACCCTATGTTTTACACGATATTCAAAAGGCTCATTGATATAGTTTCTTCAGTACTATTACTTATCTTTTTTTCACCTGTTATTTTAATCACATCCTTGGCAATAAAACTTGATTCTCCTGGACCTGTATTTGCTGATACACCTATGAGAGTGGGCAAGGACGGAAAGCTCTTTAGAATGTATAAATTTAGATCTATGGTGCAAAATGCATACGAAATTCTATCAGCCGATCCTAAGTACAAACAATTATACGAAGAGTATAAAAAGAGCGGGTTTAAACTAAAACACGATCCGAGAGTAACAAGAGTAGGACATTTTATAAGAAAATATTCCTTGGATGAAATTCCGCAATTCCTGAATGTATTAAAGGGTGATATGAGTTTGGTTGGACCCAGGGCATATTATCCAGACGAGTTAAATTATCAGCAAAAAAAATATCCACAAACAAGAGATTCTGTAAAGATTGTGTTGTCAGTTAAGCCTGGAATTACAGGGCTTTGGCAAGTATCTGGAAGAAGTGAAATAAACTTTGATAAAAGAATTAAAATGGATGCAATTTATGCCAAAAGAAAGTCTGTGGTGTATGATTTCTATATTATTGCCAAAACTCCCGCGGCCATGTTTTCAGCAAAAGGCGCCATGTAAAAAATTCAGATAGAAATAGTCTTGTCAACTTGATTTTTGTTTTCAAATTGTGTTTTAATTAACTGTTAGGTATATAAAATTTGTGGAAAATACTGGATTTCAAAAAATAGACGTAAGTAAAGTGCCTGCCAATGAGCCTAAAAAAGGATCAGATAGTAGTTCGAATCACATGAAAAAAAAGAAATTTACACTTTTTAAGTCAAAGAAAGCAAAGATCATAGGTGCTGTATTGTTGGTATTTGTTATTCTCATGGCGTATATTGGATTTAATACTTTTGTCTTTCTAAAAGATGCAGAAAAGACCTATGCACAGGCTCAAGTATCATATGATGCGGTTAAGGCACAAAATATTGAGTTAGCCAAGCAAGAATTTGTAAAAACAAAACAAAGCATTACAATCCTCCAGAAAGATTTGGCTCCTATAGCATTTGTCGGATACATCCCTTTTGTGGGAGGTTACTATAATGATGTTAAAAATCTTGTGAATGCCTCAGAGCACGGTGTAAATGCAGCAATCATAACCTCAGATTCGCTAATTCCATATGCCGACGTGTTGGGACTTAAGGGAGAAAAAAGCTTTGCAGCAGGCTCGGCAGAGGAACGTATTAGCTTGGCAATTCAGTCATTAGGTAAGGTTGTGCCTCAAATTGACACCATAGAAGCTGAGCTTAAGGCGGCTCAATCTGATATAGATAAGGTGAATCCTAACAGATATCCTCAGGTTTGGAAGTTTAAGAAAGTACACGATCAATTAGTAGAATTAAAAGCGTTGACCAATGGAGCTGTGGTAGCTGTAGAAGATGGAAAACCGTTGATTAAATTAATCCCAGAGCTACTAGGTGAAAAAGAAGAGAAAAAGTATTTAGTAGTTTTCCAGAATGACAAAGAACTTCGTCCCACAGGAGGATTTATCACCTTTTACGCAATTTTTAGAATTGACAAGGGTGTTATAAAGGTTGACCGTGCAGGTGATATTTATACGCTTGATGATTCACTTCCAAGTCACGCAAAAGCTCCAGAAATTATCGCAAAGTATCTTCCTAAGGTGACTACGCTTAATATTCGGGACAGTAACTTGTCTCCTGACTTTGTTGAATCCATGAAAGTGTTTAATGAGATGTATGAAACGTCTCCTGACAACACCGAGATAGACGGAATTATAGGTATCGATACTCACTTTTTAGTATCAATTATTAATATTTTGGGAGAAGTTGAGGCTGGCGGCTTGAAGTTTAATGGAACAATTGATCCTCGATGTAACTGTCCTCAAGTTGTGTATCAGTTAGAAAATGAAATTACCAGACCAGTTAATTACGTAAAGTCTAATAGAAAAGGGTTGTTGGCTGAGCTTATCTTTGCAATTATGCAAAAAGCCCTTTCGTCTTCCCCTAAAGAGTATTGGGGTAGACTTACTCAGGCAGGCATAAAAGATGCAAATGAAAAGCATGTAATGTTTTATCTTTTCAATCCAGATGCACAAAAAGGGATCGAAGCACTTAATTGGGGAGGAAGAGTCAGAGCTTATGAAGGTGACTATCTTTATATCAATGATGCAAACTTTGGAGGCGCTAAATCAAATCTCTATGTTCAACAAAGTGTGAGAATTGATCTTAATATAAATGACTCTGGAGAGGTTTCGCAAACCACAGCCATTTCTTATAAAAATCCTCAGGCTCATTCAGATTGTAATCTTGAAACAGGAGGATTATGTTTGAACGCAACGCTGAGAAATTTCCAACGCGTATATGTTCCTAAAGGAAGCAAGCTAACAACATCTAAGGGGTCACAGGTAAAAGTTGAAACGAAAGAAGAGCTTGGGAAAACATATTTTGAATCATTCTTGACTGTTAATCCACTTGGAAAAGCAGAAATTACTTATACCTATACACTTCCGTTTAAGGTGACTTCCAAAACGCTTCCTTTCTTGATTCAAAAGCAGCCTGGAACAGATGCAATTCCATATGAGGTATATTTAAATGGTAAGAAATTTGAAGCTTTCACTTTGACGACTGACAAAGAGTTAGCTATTCCTGTCCAATAATGTACTTCATAAAAGATACAGGTTACGTTGTAAGACGTTTCAATACGCAAGAAGCAGATAAATACATCACTATCTTAACGCAAAATAACGGAAAGATAGATGTGTTAGCCAAAGGTATTAGAAAACTTTCCAGCAAGCGCGCTCCACAATTAGAGCTTTTGAATAAAATATCTTTCCAGGCAGTTTCAAAAAGCCAAAATTCTAGACTTGTATTAACAGAAGTATCACTAATTAAAACACACACTTCACTTAAGAACACTCTTGAACAGCTTAAGGTTTTATTTACTATATGTGAATTAGTTTCGGTGTTATGCCCCGCCTATCAGAAGCAGGAAGATATTTTTAGACTTGTTGAATTAACCCTGGGAGATCTAACTTCAGAAAAGTCTCAATTTGCGATGCAGTCATTTCAGATTAAACTATTGTCTTCTCTTGGGTATTGGGATGCAAGACATGCTTTTGTAGATGCAGCTGACGTGCAAAACTTTACAGAAAGTGTTATGGAAAGAAAGCTTAAATCCTCTGAATTTTTTCGGTCATAATTTCTTTTTAAGCTTCACTTTGGTATACTTCCCCTATGGATCAAAAATTTGAAAAAGTTGTATCTCTTGCTAAAAGACGCGGATTTATCTTTCCAGGGTCAGAATTGTATGGTGGTCTAGCTAACACGTATGATTATGGTCCCATGGGCGTTGAGCTTATGCGCAACATAAGAAACCTCTGGTGGGATACATTTGTTCACAAGAAACACGATATGGTAGGGCTCGACGCAAGTCTGATATCCCATCAGGAGATATGGAAGGCTTCAGGGCATGTAGGAGGGTTTGCGGATGCACTAGTGGACTGTAAAAATTGCAAATCACGCAGGCGTGCAGACCATTTAATAGAAGATGCTTTAAATCAAAATGTGGAGGGTTTGAGTGACGCAGAATTAACTAAAATAATAACAGACAACAAGATAAAGTGTCCAAAATGCGGAAAATCAGATTGGACAGATGTGCGCAAGTTTAATCTTTTGTTTCCAGTGCATATGGGTATTGTAGAAGGAGAGCAATCTTTGGCCTATTTACGTGGTGAAACTGCTCAGGGAATGTTTGTAAATTTTAAAAATATTTTAGACTCAAGTAGGGTTAAGCTTCCATTTGGAGTCGCGCAAATTGGAAAGTCATTTCGAAATGAAATAACGCCTGGAAATTCAGTTTTTAGGACGCTTGTTTTCGAGCAGGCAGAGATAGAATACTTCTTTGATCCAGAGTCAACCGATTGGGAGAACTTATTTGAAGATTGGAAGTCTCAAATGTTTACATTCGTGACCAAAAAACTTGGAATTCAAGCAGATAATTTGAGGTGGCGTCCTCATACTGATGAAGAACGTTCATTCTATAGTAAGAGGACTGAAGATTTAGAATATCAATATCCATTTGGGTTTAAGGAGCTTTGGGGACTTGCATATAGAACTGATTATGATTTGTCCCAGCATGAAAAGCATTCATCAAAAGAATTACGGGTTGTAGATTCTCAAAGCGGCAAAAAGATACTACCTCATGTTATTGAGCCTGCGGTGGGAGTGGACAGATTGTTTCTTATGACTCTGTGCGATGCGTACACAGAGGAAGAAAATAGGACTGTACTCAAAATTGCACCAAGACTAGCCCCTGTGAAAGCTGCAGTGTTTCCGCTCTTGGCAAACAAAGAAGAATTGGTACAGAAATCAACAGAAATATACACAAACTTAAAAGAGCACATTTCAGGCTTTGTTGTGATGGATTCCCGAGGAAATATAGGAAAACGCTATTTATCTCAGGATGAGATTGGAACGCCATTTTGCATAACTATTGATTTTCAGACATTGGAGGACGATACAGTAACTGTGAGAGAACGGGATTCAGCTGCTCAGACAAGAATTAAAAGTAGTGAACTGAATGCGTACGTTGCTGCACGCTTAATCTGATACACTTTGAATACTTGTAAAAAAACTGTTAGGTACGTATTCTATATGTAGACATAATATATGAAGAATATTTTCAAGAATAAATTATTGCTATCAGCCATTGTCGTTATAATTCTAGTACTTGGTGTTGGCGGGTTTATTTTTATGCAAACAAGAGGTGCGCAGGAGCAGGAATTGGTGGTTGAGGAAGTACAAAATGTAAAAGAATTGAAACCTGAAGATATTGGACTGGAACTATCTATTGATGAGGACAACAAGATAATCACCCTTGAAGCAAGTAAACTTGATGGAATTTCATCGATTGAATATGACGTATCATACGATGCAGAAGTGACTGAGAACGGAGATGAGTTTGTGGCAACAAGAGGTGTTACAGGTACCCTCCCTGTGACTCCAGGCGAGTCAATTGTTACTAAAGATATAGATCTGGGTACGTGTTCTAGAAATGTATGTAAGTATGACACGGTAGTAAGCGAGGTAACATTCAACATCCGTGTAAATTTTGAGAACGGTGAAGTTGGAGGAATCGAAGCCACCGTACCTATAGAGTAGTTTGCAGTTCTCCCCCCCCCTTTTTTTTCACAAAAACTCTTATTTTTTTACTTTTCACGAAAAATAATTTCACATTTTTCAAAGCGCTATATGTAGTGTCTTAGCTATAAACTGATCCATATTGTACTAATTTTCCTCTTGACACAGCGTGAAAAGTCTTGCTATAACTATATAGTACATTAAAAAGTAGGAGAAAGTAGTTCAACTGATATAAAAAGTGATAGATTTAGGTAATAAGGTTGTATATAATAAGGCACATGTATGTAGGTTTTACGACATCCAGTTGCAGCGCAAAAAATCAGTTAACATATCCAAGCAAATTTAAAAAACAAACAGGAGATAAATTACTCATTACAACTTGGTTTGAAAAATCACTACTAATTCTCCCACTTGAAAGAGGGAACGAGATCATTGGGAATATTTTAAAGGAGACATCGAGTTTATTGCCAGAGGTGCGGGATTTAGAACGGTTTTTATACGGGAATGCTGTGGAAATCACTTTGGACAACAAGAACAGATTCGTTATTCCAGTATATTTACGAGACTATGCACATATAAAAAAGAACGCAGTATTTCTAGGAATATCAGAGAGAATTGAGCTGTGGGACGAGGAAACATACAGAAATTACGGAAAAATACGGGAAATGCAAATAAGGGAAACAGCGATTAGTCATTATAACCGTATTTTAAAAAAGACATGACACAATTTATACACAAACCAGTACTTTTACAATCAGTGATAAGAGAATTAGCAATTCAAAAAGATGCTCTTTATATTGACGCAACATTGGGTGGAGGAGGTCACACTGAAGAAATTCTGAAAAGCGGCGGGAAAGTTTTGGGGATAGACCAGGATCAGGATGCAGTAAAATACGTCGAATCAAAACTTTCTTCATACATACAATCAAATAAATTAATTGTTGCACAGGGGAACTTTAAGGATATATGTGACATTGCAGAAAGGAACGGATTTGGGGTAGTTTCAGGAATACTTTTTGACTTAGGAGTATCTAGTTATCAATTAGACGCTTCTGGAAGAGGATTTAGTATCAGATTTGATGAGAAGCTTGACATGAGGATGGATAAGACAGCTTCAGTAAGTGCATATGAGATTGTAAACAAGTATTCAGAGAAGGATTTAAAAGATATTTTTGTTGAATATGGCGAGGAAGATAGGGCGGCTGATGTTGCAGCCTTGATTGTTGAAAGCCGAAAAGTAAAACCTATTGAAACAACAAAAGAACTGGTAACGCTTATTGAGAAACTGATTAGGAGAACAGGTAAGTTACATCCAGCAACTAAAATATTTCAGGCAATTAGAATTGAAACAAACAAAGAATTAAGTGTTTTGAGGCTCGGATTAACAGACTCAATTGGATTGGTTGGAGCAGGCGGCAGGATTGCAGTTATCTCTTTTCACTCGCTCGAGGATCGGATGGTGAAAAAACTATTCGATTCATGGGAGGAAGCACAGATTGGAGTTGTAGTAACTAACAAGCCTATTACAGCTCATACAGATGAGACAGCATCTAATCCTCGAGCATTTAGTGCGAAATTACGAATATTTAAAAAGATGTAATAAATATGTTCAACTCCGATTGAATCGGAGCCTCAACATATTTTTTCTAAACATGATTATTAGATAAGAATGAAGTTTACAAAAAATGAAAAAATCAATTAAATTAGCCATAGTTGTATTAATTCTTGCAACAGTGCTTTTAGAAGGAGTGCATATCTACCTATCTAACAGAGTTGCTGAAACCAGTATTGAAGTAGCCACTATCAGACAGGAAATACAGGAATTAGATGAAAAAACGACAAGTCTTAAAACAGAGTTGTTAAATTATTCATCATTTGAGAGAATTTCGTCACGTGCTGCTGAATTGGGTTTTAAAGACAGTCGCGACAATGCAATAATGATCAATGCTCCTGTTAAGGTTGCACGCTTAGACTAGAAATACATGGTAAGCTCCACAAGTAACACCAGACTTAGGCTTCTTATATCCCTTTGTTTATTTATAGGGTTGTATTTTTTAATCATTGGAAAGCTTTTTTACTGGCAAGTCGCACGTGCTCAGGATTTACGCGAAATAGGAAGAAATCAAAGCTCTGACAGGCTTCCCATTCAGGCAAAAAGAGGCGAAATTCTAGCAAGTGACTCATTTCCATTAGCCACAAACAAGATATCCTACCTGCTGTATGCAAATCCTAAAGTTGTTGACGACAAGGGGAAGTATGCACGGTTGTTATCTCCAATTCTTGAAATGGATGAGGCCTCTATTAGTGCACGGCTTGAAAAAGACCTTTTTTGGGTAAATGTTGCGTCACAATTACCTGATACAAAAAAAAGGGAGATTGAGAGTCTAAAACTAGACGGATTAGGGTTTCAAGAGCAAAGTGATAGATACTATCCAGAAGCCTCTATGGCAGCTCAATTGGTAGGTTTTTTAGGAAAAGACAAGAATGGTAGCAATCATGGATTCTTTGGCTTAGAAGGGTACTACAATGCGCAAATGCAAGGAAGGGATGGGAGTTTATATGTAGTAAAAGACGCATTGGGTCATCCTGTGGTAAATGACATTCGGGAAGAAAAGAAAATTGATGGAAGAAGTATAACGCTGTCTATTGACCGCACTATTCAATACATTTTAGATAAAAGACTAAAAGAAGGAGTGATGAAATATGAGGCAGAAG
>CAYRYY010000012.1:17376-17873 GCA_964428715.1 uncultured Gammaproteobacteria bacterium | reverse complement strand
ATAGATAAGTATGCAGGGAAGAATTTAAAAAAGCAAGAGAAGAAAGTCTAGAACTTTGTAGCATTAGGATTGCTTAATGTTGGAAGAGTGAATCCTGAAAGACCTGAGCCCGTTACAATGGTCAATACTGTGTTAACAATAACATAAGCTAAGATAACAATAACTAATCCTACAATGGCTGCAACTATGGTGCTTCTTGCAGCATCCACTTTTCCTTTGTCTCCACCTGACAAAATCCATCTAAGTCCTCCCCAAAGTAGGAAGATAAGGGAGGCAATAACTCCAATAACTATTAATGCGTTAATAATAAATCTTACAAGTCCATTCGCATCAGTTGCAACTGGGCCAATAGCTGTAGGGATAATGTTGATTGTGCCGTTTCCGCCTGGATTAAATCTGGAGGCATATTGAAAAAAACGAGGCAACCGAACCGGTAAATGAATAAGTAACTGTGCTCTCCGTACTGGACATCCATTTGCTGCGGAGAAAAGTCGATT
>CAYRYY010000012.1:13173-17366 GCA_964428715.1 uncultured Gammaproteobacteria bacterium | reverse complement strand
CTGGCTGATTTGCAAGTGCGCTGCCTGCTGAAACGAAAAGAAGGGCGCTTAAAACTGTTATGTGGGTCAGTGCTTTTTTCATGTATTAATACTATTACAGCATGTAAAAAGTATCTTGTCAAGGACTACTTTATTTTCCAAAATTTGCGAAATCTGATACTCCCAATAGAGTCCCTACCGTCTGCACGATTACGAATGCAAGAATCATTACCACAAGTCCTATTATTGCATACGTAATAGTATGCCTTGCTTTTTCTATCTTTCCTTTGTCTCCTTGGGACGTAACCCAAAGTATGCCGCCATAGAGAATAAATATAAGTGCACCCAGTACAACTGCAAAGGCAAGAAGATTAAGCATGGTTTGGAGAACATCGCTTGTCGCGTTTGTCCCAGATGGAATATTGTCTGGAGCTTGTATTTCTCCGTAGCCTGGCAACTTTAGTGCTAGTTTTTTCATATTATCTTCCGAATCCTGGAATTTGCAGTATTTGTACTCCAATAAATTCTAGGATCGTAATGGACAATATAATAAATATAAGTCCCATGATTGCTGATGTAATCTGCTCGCGAGCTTGTCCCATTTTTTCCTTGTCTCCTGCGGAAGTCATAATTTTGTATCCTGCCTGAATGAAGAATATCACTGCCGCAATTCCTCCGATTGAAAGTACTACTCTAAATATATCTCGAACGAAGAATTGCGGTTCGGTGCTTATTTTGATTCCTAACGCGGTAGGAATTTTTGTACAGTACCCATTTTCGTCTTTATCTTCATCTTCGCAAACGGGCATTGGGGTTGCGTTGGCTCCCTTATATTCATTTTCTTTTCCATATGGGTCTTGGATTGGAAGATCAACTTGTCCTGCCTTGTTTTCACCGATTGTAAATGGTACCAGATAGTATGTAAAGTTATTTTCTTTGCATTCGGGAGCGCTTGTTCTGAGATTTTTGCCATCTTTTCCGTCCTTAATTTTGAGAATATATCTGCCTGCTGTTAGCGGTTCGTTTTGCTCAGGAGAGCGTGTTGCAAGACGAATCGTTGCAGATCCACCTGATTCGCTTACAAACAAGCACTTGCTTTCACTTTTATAATCGCTGTCAAAACCTTCGACGATAATCCAATAGTCATTATATTTATCATTATCATTCGTGTTTCCGCCTGATTTGTTTCCTTTTTCATTGCGTCCCGTAAGGGAAACCTCCAGATTATATCCTCCTGCGCTTCGAATGGTAGTAATATTTAGGCTTTCATCATCACTAGACTGAACAGGTTTTACTACAGTTGGATAAAAGTGACTTACATAAAAGGCGGCATCTCGTATGATAGGACTTCCTTTTTCTTTTCTTTCAAATAATGAGACACGATAGGTGTTTCCAGCATGAAAGTAGTCTGATCCGTTAGTTTTACATTTTGTTTTGAGTTTATTTTCTCCATCTCCGCACAATTGCGGGAATGTAACTGTCATTGTGTTGGAGCCTGCATCTAGCTGAGAAAGATCATTTGCTGACTTCAGATCATCATCACCGCATTCTTGGGGATTTTTCTTAAGGCAATAAAAGTATTCACTTTTTTTTGTAGCATCTCCCGAATCATTTAAATCGTCTGCCTTTACAGGAACACCCTGCATTGTAAGAGATACAACAAATATTGCCTCTGTTACGTCGCATGGAGTGACCGTGTAGTTTGCATACGATGGGCAGCTGGGAGTTGCTGCGTTGACAGTTTGATCCTTCCGGCATTCATCTAGGTTAGGATAAGATCCATTTGGATTAACAATGCAGACGCCATTTTCTAATGTATATCTCAGGGGAGTAGATGTGGGACCTAATGTAGGCTGAGTGCCGTCTACAACTTCTTGAATTCTGGAAGGGGTGTTAGGAGAAAGTTTGATAAAAGCACCAAAGATTGCAACAACGACTATGGCGCCAATAAGAAGAGGAATAAGCGGAAATTTTTTGGCAGTTTTTTTAGTCATAGGAGTATATATCAATGGTAGTGGGATAGGGCATATGTTGTCAAGCCGTAGCCTAGAAGATGAGTGTTTTATTCGGAAAATTTATATCCTCGTCCTTTGATTGTGTGAATATGAGTTGGATTATTTGGATCTACTTCAACTTTTCGTCTTAATCTATATACAATTTGGTCAAGCGCTTGGTCAGTAACCCCTTCTTGAGTTTTTGCGTCATTCCACACGGCATTTATTATTTCTTCTTTTTCACACACTTTATCTTTGTTTTGAATCAAATATCTCAGCAGCTTAAACTCCGAAGGCGAGAGTTTGTCTGTTAAGTCTTCGTCTCCTTGTTTTATCTCATTTGTTTCAGAAATATACAAAATTTTCTCACTGGCTGCCTGAGGAAGGGATGGTAAAAATTCAATAAGTATTGGAATTTGTATTTTGGCGTCTTTTACTAGTCCTGATAACTCCAAATACGAGTCAGAAGGGATTGTGTTTAGCTCATCTTTTAATACCTGTTTTTGCTCCACTGGGGTTAATGCATTCCAGACTTCATGCAATGCTCCTTTAATGGCTGGTTTTGTCAGTAAAAATTCAGGAATGTTTGTGGGGGGTGTATCTTCAGCAAGCAGTATTTCAAAAGAAATGCGGGAGAGTTTTCCATGCCCGCCAGTAATTGTTAATATTTCCTGTTTTGTTTTGTCGTTTGCGGTTTTACTACTTGCGCGCTCTATATATGAAAATCTGAATAAATCAGATTCAGTGTCTTTGAGCGGCATATATATATTGTTGCCAATAATAAATTCATAAAACTCTTTGTATAGCTCTGGTTCTAATATGTCTTCAATGGGACGATTCAGGGATACAACACAGGAAAATCTGTATTTTACGCGGTTGCGCAAAACGCGAAGATTTGTGAAAAATTCTGAGGTGAGACTGGGTAAGAACGCGTCAAACCTGTCGAACAAAAACACAACGGTTAGTTCTTTCTCCAGTGACAAATGCTTGAAACAAGATAAGCTCATCTGGAAACGAGACCACTTCTTTTAAGAGTTCGGAAACCCGCTCCTGCTCTTGAGTCATTTTGCGCTCAGACAACGAGTAGGAGAGGCTTATTAAGATAAATTTGGTAAGTTCTGCCAAGTTGCGTCCTTTAATTTCTGACAAATCCATGTAGACAAAATGAAACCATTTGTAATTTTCTCCCAAGTGGTTTACGCGAGCTTTGTTGTTGTAGGACAAGAATCTGAGCAAATTTGATCTTCCAACTCCTGGAAGACCTACAACTTGGGCTGAATTTCCTTTTTTAACATAGGACAATATTGCCTTGATTTCCGCTTCATGCGTGTTTTCAGGGTATAAAGACTCAAAATGGGTGTACGTCTGATCAGTAACAGTCATTGTTAGTTAATTGTAGCGGGAATGTGGGGTACTTATCAAGCTGTTAGCCTCAAAAAACCCTATACTTGGGCTTATGAAAGAACAAATTCAGAGTGCTCAATTGACACGAGTAGGGGCATATTCTACACTGGAAGTACCGCATTCTTTACGGAGTGTTGGTATTGCTATGGATTCAAAACCACCAGAAGATAACCGCGCTGAGATAAATAAAATAGTTGCTGCCCGCCTTGAGGGTAAAGTGACTGCGGATCGTGCTCAGGCCGAGCGAATTCTCAAAGACTTGCTGGCAAGACGTGGAGTGTCTGTTCCTGAAAGCCCTGACGAAATGGGAGCGCGTTCTTCAAGCATGCAGGCAAAGGCATACGAGAGAGGAGCAGTAGCTCCTGAAAGAGAATCTTCTGTTGCAGAGTCATCGTTGATTAGGTCATCTATGGAGTCGGGGGAGAAATTCGCCATAGATAAAGCACGTGCAGTAGCTGAGAAATACGGAACTACTTTATCAGAGGGAATGGTTCCTGGAAGTCGGGAATTTACGCTTAATCAAGCTCCTATCCTACCTAAGGATCGACAAGGATATAAATATGACGCATTTAACCTAGCTGACGTAGATGACAATGAAATACCAGAGACTCCTGAGGGTCCGCAGGCACCTACTCGAAACAAGTTTGATACAGGAAAGGAAATAAATTTGAATCCTGCAGATATTACTCATCCAGTGCTTTCCAGGTATGTTGCGGAGATAAATGCATTAAACGATACCATTGACCCTCGTGAACAGGCATATAGGCTTCCAGGACTTTTGGCTGACCAATATTATGAAATTGACGCCCTGCCAGA
>CAYRYY010000012.1:0-13163 GCA_964428715.1 uncultured Gammaproteobacteria bacterium | reverse complement strand
CGAATTAACACAGAAATTCTAAAGATGAATGCGCGTAGTGAGCGTATCGGTATGTACCTACAGGAAGATGACAAAGAGCAATTAACGATAGATCCGCTTGCATGGTTAGATAAGAAATTTGACCAATTATATAGAACAGCCATGTCAGGACAAGAATTGGATTCTCCTATGCTTCAAACCATGCAGGTATTGGTAAGTGAGGCAGGGCAATTTTTAAGCAGGCGTTTTGAAAAAGCATTTGATGCAGGAGAAATTGAAAGTCGCGAGAAGTATAAGAAATTTATTGATAGCTTCGATAAGTTATATGCAAATCGTGTAAATCTACTTATTACTAGAACTACGATTGATCGAAAAAATATGGAGAATGTAGTGGGGGCATATGGAAAGTTGAGAGCCGAGGGATTATTAGGTTCTTTGGCATTTGATAATAATAAAGTAGGAGTTATGTTTAACCGTATTTTGGACTACATGGAAACGATACGTCTTAAAGATGGTGGAAAAGAGCAGCATATAACACCAATTATGATGAAAAGGCTGCAAACAGATTTGGAGGAGGAGCAGGTAAAATTGGCAGCACAAGGACTTGGAATGTTTAGTGACGACTTTATAAGAGCAAATGAAAAGGCTAGAATGCAGGTTGAGATAAGCGGGGCCGCTGGAGATAAGGAACAAATTGCCGACCAAAATTTACGGGCAGAAATTAGACGTGCTATCAGAACGGGATACGACATTGCAGTGTCATCCCAGCAGATTGCCATAAGAAGTGCGCGGGGACGCGAGTTGAGTTCTATGCTTGAGAGATTTTCCTCAGATGTCGTAGGAGCATTTGGATTTTTAGATATAGAATCATATTTGATAGCTAAATTTGGAATATTACAAGATGAACAACGCGAGTTCTTAAAGTACATGAAAATGGATATGGCAACAAGTGAGAAGTTTAACGACCCTCATGAGTCAGCAGATACGCTTACTGAAAAACAGTTGCTTGAGCGCGGAAGAAGAATGTTTAGAGATTTGGATGCAGCTCCGGATTTTTTCTCATCAGGATGGAGAATTAAAAAGATACTGCAGCAGGCAGAGGTTGTTACAAAATACAAACTTCAAAATGAAGAAATAGTTAAGGAGCTTGTAAAGTTCTTAAGAGAAGAGAATGATCCACCAGGCGAGTCGCCGAAGGACATATTCAGGAAGCAATTAAAGAAAAGATTTAAAATTTATGCAGATACTTACCTGCATTCATCAAAAGGAAAGATTCTTTTAGACATAACAGGAGAAGAAAATAAAGCAAAGGTACGAATTGCACAGGATTTTGCTCAAGGAATATTATTTACGAGTATTGATGACCTATCCTCGCCATCCGGTATGACATTAGAAGAGAGAAATAGTTTTATTGAGGCATACAATTTAAATAGCGCAGAGATTAATGCGAAAGCTGCAGAAATAACCAAAAATCAAGGCCTCTTTTTACGTTTGCGTAGTACTCTCGCGTCATCAGAGGTGTTAGGACATGAGGATAGCAAAAAAGACATATGGGAAAGGATCCAGAAATATAAGCCTGAAGAAATGATGCGCGTGATGCGTGAACGGTTAGACCCAGAGGATCACAACGATGAAGCTACGCTAGTTCAATTAAATGGAATTTTTAGAAACGCGGGAGGCAGCCATGATCAGTTCAAAGTGGAATACGGAGCAATACTTCATGCAATACGTGAAGATGCAATGCTGAATGGATCTGGTGCACCAATAGATATGCGGGATTTGTTAAAACCTGAGTACGCAGCGCAGCGTGAGCAGATAAATAAAGCTTTGGGCGACGATACTGCTACACAGCGTCTTGTTGAAGCATTTAAAAATATAGACACGTTTGTTAATGGGAATAATATTATCTATAAGCTCAATCACAGCTGGCAGTATGAAGATGTGTACAAGAGAACACTTTTGGTAGATGACGTGCCGTTAGCGCAATTGGAATATGCAGCAGACAATTCAGGAATTGAGAAATTGTCTCAAATAATTTCAGGTGAGGTAGGCGGAGACGCGTTGCAAAGAAATGGAAATGACTTTATGAATTATGCAAAGGCGAGCGGATTTAAGGTAAGCATACTCTCTAAAGAAGGCTTTGAGAGTGTTGAAAAGGATTCGGAACAATTCCATCAGGCGGTTGCAGCGTATGAAGGCCCAGACGGTGGAGCAAAAGCGTTTAGGTATAGTTTGGGAACATTTATGAGGTTTTCGCTTCAAGACTATTGGGCTGACTTAGCCCAAGTAGGTAAACTACCATTCAGATGGTCATCATCTGATATAGAGCGGGTGTTTGGTCCAGGGCAAAAGCCAATGACAGCTGAAGATGCACGAAGTAAATTAGATCATGTTAGCGCATTTTTAACTGGTACAGGGAAAGACGCTCACAAATACTACTACCAATTAGAGGAAATGTTGCGTGCTGATGCATATAGCAGAACAAAAGATAAAATCTTTACGAGCGGGATATATTTGTTGCTTATATTAATGTTGCTACCTGCAGTAGCTGCAAGCAAAGCTGTTTCTGAAGCAAGCCATTAAGAGTAAGAGTGTGGTTATTTAATCAATCCCATCGCGTGACCTAGTTTGGATAATCCTTGGGCTTGCTCTAATTTTCCGTCTTTTCCAACTTTTGAGTAATTTCCAATTGTGTAATTGGTTGCTACTCCTCCAACCGACTTTCCAGCATTAAATCCGCGTTTTATATCCGTTAATCCAAAGTCCATAGCGCCAATTGCTTTTCTGACACGGTCAAGAATGCTCGGGATAGAAATAATAAATCCAAATCCTATAAATGATGCAACAGCTGTACTTCCCCCTATATCAACCCCAACTAAGGGTGGTGAAAAAAGTCCAGACGTGTGCGTTACGTTATCAATAATAGTTTTTCCCAGAAGTATTACTCCAAATGCTGTGGGGAAAACTGATAAATGTCCCATGAGATGTTTAATCCAAGTAGAAAAGTTAAGCTTAGATCCTGGAAATACACCTGCCGCAATCCATAGTGGCCCCACAATTACGTCAACAAGAACATAAGCAAAGGATTTAATAATTGTGAACCAAGCTCTAAAGAGAGACACTATTATAGCTACAAGAATTACAATAAACGTAATGATTGTAAAAAGACCTATGAAAAATGTTTGGAAAAACTTCTCAACAAAGTCACATGATCCACCTCCACCAAATATCCCTCCAATATGGGGAATGCTTTTAAACCATCCGCCAACGACAGGAATGTAACCTACTGCTGCAAGTCCACCTGTTGAAGCAAGGTCTAGTGCCTGACATCCAATTGAGGAAATCGCCTGAAAAGGAGAAAAGAGCATTTTAAATACAGAAGAAATTGTTGACTCAAGAAAATTTACAACCATGACTCCAAAAACTTTACTCATGCCTAATGATATTTCACCCGTGAGTCCTATAATTCCTGGAACGTTATATCCTGGGCTAAAGGATTTATTAATTACCGTAAATATATTGGCATATGGATCTATGTTTGTAGAGGTGAGATTGCTAAACGCAAGAATTATAAGATACATAATTACATACATCATGTCAATTAAAAATCCCGCGATTGCATAAGAAAAGGTAACGAGAATAAGAGCAATCACGATTTTTGGAATTTGGTTTTGAATTGTCATAACAGTTCTTGCGTCAATTTTGACTCTAAACATGATGGCAAGGCCAATAATTGTAAATGCAAGCACGAAAGCTAAATAGGCAATATCCCTAAATCTGGTCCAAATGTTAACAAGGGGTTTTAGTCTGTCATATCCAAGTCCGCCCCCAGAAGGTATATCTGTTTGTGCGTATGCAGATTTTGTAATGCCAAAATTCCCCATGGCATATTCCGTGTAGCCTGCGCCTGATACAGGAATAGAAAATGCACCACCCATAAGACTTCCCATAGTTTGAGCAATTCCGCTTTGCTGCTCAACGTAGGTTATTTTTCCAGATTGATCTATCCCCAGGCATCTTCCATCAGCGGGATTTAGGGGGTCGCGTCCTGAGAGTAAGCATGCAGTGCCGGCTAATACTTCAATAATTACGTTTTGAGAAAGGGTGCGCAAATTTCTTGGGACACTAGCGTCCAGGTTTGCGTAAATGTCTGTTTCTCCAATTGAGGTAATAGTTTGCTGATTATAAGATGGGATAGGTGTAGAACTTTTAGTTGTAACGGGTGTGAGATTGGTAGCGTAGGGTGCTTGCGCTGCAGCAGGAGATAACGTTACAACAAGGAACAAAAGTGAAAAAACGAAAGCAACACGTTTGAATTTTTTCATAGGACAGTCTTTTTTAGTATTGCAGGATTTAGAGTATGTTGTCAAGGTAGGTGGACGTACTTTGTTACTTTCCCTACATTATTATATATAGAGCGTTTGACATTGCTTAACATCTGCAGTATTATTCAAGAAAGTAGACAAATATGAGATACACCATTCCTACATTTCTTGCACTTATTTTTGCATTTCTTTTTGTTTTTGCTTCTTCCTCATATGCTCAAACCTCAACCTCTTCTCCTTCAGCAACTGTCACTCCTAAGCCAGCGGCGCAAACAGTAGAATATGAATTGCCATATCCAGGTATGCTTCCTGACAACCCGTTATATAACTTAAAAGCATTGCGGGATCGGATTATTGAATTTTTAATTTCAAATCCGTACAAGAAAGCAGAGTTTTATTTATTGTCATCAGATAAGCGTTTTAACTCAGGTTATTATTTAGTGATGAAAGACAAGGATGACATGGGGGTGCTTTATATTTCCAAAAGCAATAATTACATGAACATGGGAATTTCAGAAGCATATAAAGCGAAAGAAGAGGGCACCCAAATTTTGCAAAAAATGAAATTATCTATTAAAAAACACCAGCAATTGATAGATGACATAGAGGAGAAGGTTGATCAAAAAAATAAAACAAAACTTAAATATGAGTCAGAAAGATTGGGTAAAATGAGCTCACTTATTAAGTAGTGTTTTCTTCTGTAACTTGTTTTTATCCTAGCACTTCCAGGAAGCGAGATTTTTAATTCTATTGCGTGAGAGTTTGATGTATAGAACGCCATATAAAAAGAGAAATAATGTGTATGTCTGAATCCAAAAACTGAACATCAAAGTTCTAGTTTTTTTTATCTTTTTCTTACAAATTTGTATTGAAGCTAAAAAATCACACTGCTTCTATTTGATACAGTAGTTACCTGTTGACAGGATAAATCTAGTGTCTTACCATTGTCTATGGCACTAAATGTCTGGCAGGGCATAAGGGGCTTAGACTTTAGTTACGCATCATGCATTGTCCATATTGTAAAGGAAACGAAACAGAGGTTGTAGAAACAAGAGTAGGCGAGGAAGGATCAAACATCAGGCGGAGGAGGACTTGCTCAAAATGTCAGAAAAGATTCACGACATATGAGCGGATTGAAAATGTCCCCTTAACGGTTAAGAAGAAAGACGGAAAACGGGAGCAGTTTGATCGGGACAAGCTTCAGCGGGGGATGATAACCGCCACGCAAAAGACAACAGTTACCATACTAGATATTGGGCGTATAGTGGACGAAATAGAAATGGAACTGCGAAACGGAGAAGGGGTAGAGATAGAGAGTAAAAAAATTGGAAGTCTGGTTGCTCAGAAATTAAAAAAGATAGACAAAGTTGCGTACATTCGGTTTTCAAGTGTATTTAGGCAATTTGTAGATCTGGAAGATTTTCAGAAAGAATTGCAGAAATTGATAAAGTGAAGCAATATATTTATAGATAAAATATTAGGTAGTTTATAAAAATGACACAATTAACAGGATTATCTGAAAAAGTATTTTTAGACCGCTATTCTCTAAAGGATGAAGCGGGTAATCCAGTGGAGACAACACCTGAGGAAATGTGGAAGAGAGTGGCTCGCGGAATAGCTGATGTCGAAACCAAGGAAAACAAAGCTATATGGCGAAAAAAATTCTATGACGTCATGAAGGATTTTAAGTTTTTGCCAGGAGGCCGTATTTTTGCAGGAGCTGGCACTAATTATGATGTAACCTACTACAATTGTTTTGTTATCCCATCCCCTAAAGACAGCAGAGACGGAATTCTAGATAATCTAAAATCCATGATAGAAATTATGGCACGCGGCGGGGGTGTGGGACTTAATTTGTCCTCACTCAGGCCACGAGGCGCACGCGTTAAAAAAGTAAATGGATTCTCCTCAGGTCCTATTAACTGGGCAGAGTTGTATTCACTAGCAACTAAAGACATCGTGCAGCAGGGAGGATCAAGACGCGGAGCGTTAATGCTTATGCTTCATGATTGGCATCCTGATATAGAAGAATTTATAACGGTTAAGCAGGATTTAACACGTATTAATGGAGCTAATTTGTCAGTTTGCTTGTCTGACGCGTTTATGGAGGCGGTTAAAAACAATGCTGACTGGGATTTGGCTTATCCTGATCTAGATGACCCAATGTACGACGAAAAATGGGATGGAGATTTAGCGGGTTGGAAAAAAATAGGCGGACGCGTCAAAGTGCAAAAAACGATCAAAGCATCTTACCTATGGGATTTGATTTGTACTGCTGCTTGGAGATCCGCCGAACCTGGACTTCATTTCTTGGAAAGATCCAACAAAAGATCAAACACATGGTATTTTGAAAAGTTAATTGCAACAAATCCATGTGGAGAACAGCCACTATCTGCCTGGGCAGTATGTAATCTAGGCGCCATGAATTTAACTGCATATGTAAAAGACGGGAAATTTGACTATGATTCATTTGGAGCTGATGTACAGGTGGCAACAAGATTTTTGGACAATGTAATTGACTCTACATACTACTTCCTAAAAGAAAACGAGCAATGCGCAAAAGATATAAGGCGCACGGGATTAGGAATTATGGGGTTAGGGGACGCGCTCATTATGATGAAGCTGCGCTATGGGGCAGAGGAATCACTTCCAACCATTGATAAAATCTTTAAAACTTTGAGGGACAACGCGTATATTGCATCTACTGACATTGCAAAAGAAAAAGGCGCATTCCCTAAGTTTGAGGCAGAAAAATATCTGCAGGGACATCATATCAAAGCACTTCCAAAATCAATCCGTGAAAGAATAGAAAAGAATGGAATTAGAAATGCAGTACTTTTAACCATTGCGCCTACTGGTACAACATCCCTACTTGCTGGCACCACTTCCGGAATTGAACCTGTATATGAATTTGAGTTTATTAGAAAGTCACGGCTTGGAATTGACAAATTGTATCACCCTCTTTATGACGAGTGGAGGAAGCAAAACCCAGACGTAAAACGTCCAGAGTATTTTGTATCCGCAAATGACTTAACACCAATGGATCACGCCAAAGTTCAGGCGATTGCTCAGGGATATATAGATTCATCAATTTCAAAAACGGTAAATGCGCCAAATAATCATACTGTTGAAGACGTAAAGGATTTATATATGGCAGCATATGACATGGGAATGAAAGGGATCACCTACATGAGAGATGGAAGCAGAATGGGTGTTTTGCAGCGCGAAGAAAAAAAGGAAGAGAAAAAAGAAGAAGTTATTGCTCAATAAGCGGCGCCAATTCTACGCCGGCCTGTTGTTATGCGCGGTTTAACCTACAAAACCCAAACGCCTTTGGGAGATGCGTTTATTACTATTAATAGCGATGACAACGGAAATCCATTTGAAGTGTTTGTAACTATTGGAAAGTTAGGGTCAGATGTAGCCGCTATGGCTGATGCTTTAGGCAGAATTATTTCATTAACACTTAGACTTCAGAGCCCTATTGAGCCACGCGAGAGAATTAGACAAATTATCGCGCAATTGTCCGGAATTGGCGGTATGAGATCTGTGGGATTTGGACAAAATAGAGTACGCAGCGTGCCGGATGCAATGGCAAAAGTATTTGCGGAGGAATTTAGCTTTAAGGTAAATGGACGTGTGGTGGATGCTCCAAAAATGCCTGTTCAAGCAGATGCAGGAGTACCAGTTGCTGACACGTCAGCACCTGTTTCTGACCTGGCTGCACCCATGGACACAGCGAAGAATGGTAATGGTTCAAATGGCGCTGCTGCGATCAGTATGGCAAACGGAGCAGGTACACATGGGACTATGCCTCAATCTCTTGCTGATGTGTATGGACAGAAAACAACTGTCATGGATCAGCCTCTGCAAACAGAACAGCTCCCATTAGAAGCAGATGCCGCAATTGAAACTCATTCCCATGCTGATGTGTGCCCACAGTGCGGGGTTGCAAGTTTTGTTCATGAAGAAGGATGTTCTAAATGCTACTCCTGTGGTCATGCCGAGTGTTAACGAGGCATAGACAGAGGAGCACGAGCGAAAGTGAGGCTGCTTGTGGACACGCAGAGTGTTAGCATGCAGCTATAGCAAGTGAGATTTAAGATTAACGATAGGAAATCCAAGTGAAAACCTTGGGGTGTGCCGCAACTGTTAAACCCAGAAAACTTCGTTAATATATTCCCGAGCAGGATTTTTTTGTGCCATACGGCATTTGTAAACCTCCCGGGAATAGGGAGGTTTTTTTGTGTTTTCATTTAATCACAAAAACCTAAGGAACAGATACACAAAAGATTCTTATGCCGATTTATACAAAAACAGGAGATAAGGGAAAAACATCTCTTTTTAGTGGAAAGAGAGTTTGGAAGGATGATGTGAGGATTGAAGCCTACGGTGCTCTGGATGAACTGAATTCTGTGATAGGAATAATACTATCATTACAAACAAAAAACACAAAAGAGAATAAATATATTACGCAAATACTTTTGGATGTTCAGACAACAATTTTTCCCATCTGTTCATATTTAGCTGATCTTCCAGACATTTTAGAGGACATAGATTTTGAGCAAAAGTTAAAAGCGCATGAATCTCAAATAGATCATATGACATCCTTCATGCCGCAGTTAACTTCTTTTATTTTACCTGGTGGAGGAGTGATAGGAGCACATTTTCATGTAGCAAGAACAACAAGTAGGAGAGCTGAAAGACTTATCATAAAACTGCACAAGAAAGAGCAGGTTGACTTAAGGGTAATCCAATACATAAACCGATTGTCAGATTTGTTTTTTACGCTCGCCAGGTACGCAAATCACATAGATAAAAAGAAAGAAACCACATGGGAAAGGTAGAGAAATATGAGTGAAGCTTTGTCTCCAGCAGGAGCTGATTATCAGCATTTTAGAGCGCCATCACAAAGGCGCATTGACAGATTTCAGAGCAGACACAGGTTAAATCCTTATGTAGAAAGTGAGCCAACATTGCAGGGATTACCACTAGAAGTAGACCAGATTAAAAAACGAGGAGAGCAAGGCATGTATCTACTTCCTGATACAGGTTTTCAGGTAAAAACACAGGTAGATTTGTTGCTGGACAATAGGACAAAAGGAATACGGTTATCAGATTCACTAGATCAGCTAGACCAAGATATTCAAGGATTTAAAACGGAGTACTTAGTTGAATTGCCTGTGTTCCCCATTTTACTTGAAAGAAAAATAAAGGACGGACGCGAGCAATTGGTGGGAAAGCTGTATGGCGGGAAGTCATTGTCAGAGGCAACCAGTGGTGACGAGAGGGACGGGGTTGTTAAAAAATCTATTCAAAAAGTAGAAGATGCACTACTTTCATCAAAGCCTGGAACGCTAATCGTCATGGCAAGTCCTGGCGGATGGAGTGGGTATCAGAGCAAAGATAATAGACTTGAGCCATTGAACAAGGCAGATATTCTCTCAGGAAAAGCAAAAGAGATAACTTACCCTGATTCCCAGACCTATTGCTTTGAGGTACTTGAGGGTGGAGAAATTAGGGGATTTACTCTTAAAACGGATATGACGCTTGCGCAAAACAAGGAGCTCTTAAAAAGATTAGGTGCTTCGGCGCAAGCTTTTTAGACACCAAAAGACGAAATAACTGATATAAAGCACGTTGTAGATACAGATCTAGTTATTGATACAGAAAATAAAAAAAAGATTGAAGATATAGCTAAAACAATTCAGCACATAAAAGGAAGTGAGATAGCGTACAGAGATAGCAAGAAAGATGAGAGACGTTTTTCAGAAATGATGGAGCTATTGCAAAATCCTGAAGGATTATGGAACCTAGATGAAAAAACTAGAGACCTTACTGCAGCGCTTAGAGATTTTATTGCAGAGCGGTTTAAGAATGCCGATACAGATTTGCGAACAGATTTGGAAACTGCACTTGGGTTAACGGTATTAAAGCTTATGCATGAAGTGCGTCCAAGAAGGCAAGCGCGACAGATGAGACATGGAAAATCATATCTTATTCAGAGAAATGTTTTGAATGCACCATTTGATCCGCAGGCACAATTGGAAGAATTACAAAAAATAGCAGGGTGTGCAGGGGGCGGAAAGAAGAAGAAAAATATTTTGAACTCCTTAACACCTAGAATTGGACTTGAAAAAGACGACGAAGAGCAGGAGTGGTTTAATTGCCCAAAGTGCGGTTACCAGGCAGATGGCCCAATAGGTAACACATGTCCTGGATGTAATCTAACTAAAGATGAGTATGCAGCTGAAGAGGGAGCCATTGTTTGTGACTAAGTATGATAAATCAAGACAATTGCGAGATCTGTTTCAAAATAAAATGCCGAGTGTGCGGGTGGGAGCCTGATTCCGCTCAAGTAATTCTTATCCAAAAAGAGATGTTAACCGCATGCCCTGATTGCGGCTGGAAACCAGGAGAAGCAATATAGCCCATATGATTTTTTCGAGAATAGATAATGATAAAAGGGAAGTGCTTCTGTTTTTAAAAAAGAATGTCTTAGCAACAATTTCCACCGTTAATCCTCAAAATCTTCAGCCTGAGTCAGCACTCGTTGCGTTTTGCGAGTTAGATGCTCTTGAAATACTTATAACAACCTTAAAAGGATCTCGAAAGTATGAAAATCTTTTAAAAAATGACAAGGTTGCGCTGGTTATTGGATGGGAGGCAGATCCTAAGCGTTGGGCAACACTTCAATACGAGGGCAAAGCTGTAGAGGTTAGTGCTTACGAAGAAAGTTTCTATAAGAAATTATTTCTGAAAAAAGAAGGCAGTCCCTGCACGGAAGTATTTTTCCAAAAATCTGATATGAAGCTTTTTAAAATTACACCTACTTGGATAGGGTTTAGCAGGTTTCCTCAAAATCAAAAGCCCAAGGTGATTGAATTGAGATTTTAACTTTAAAGTAAGACTGCTAGCATGGTAAAATGCTTGCATGGTTCAGAAACTTCCCTATGATGAGTTTTTAAAAACGTTTGAAAAAGTACCACGCGTGGCCATTAGTCTTTTTATAGAAAACAGCAGCAATGAAGTGCTTTTGGCAAAACGCGCAATTTCTCCAGGAGAGAATACATGGCATTTGCCAGGAAGTTTTATTTTAAAAGGCGAAAGCATCAGGGAATGTATAAAGAGGATACTGGGAACAGAGTTGGGATATAATGGTGAATTTGCGTTTAAAGTAGCAAATGTGTTTGAGGATTTAAATAAGGATCCTCGCGGACATGTGATAGATATGGTGTATAAAATAGAAGCATCATCAGATATTCCAGCTTTGCCCACCTCTGAAACAAAAGAGGCTGCATACTTTAAAACCTTGCCAGATCACATTGGATTCAATCATTTAGAAGTTCTCCACAGACTGGGTAGATAAAAACAGATAATTTAGCCTCAGAATTCACATAAGTCTTATAGTAAGCAATGAATTTTGTGGATAAAAATGGATTTTATAAAACAGATAGACCTGTAGTATTGGTTTAGATACAGAATTTAAACGACACGAACGTGGTTAAGATGCTTATTTAACCTGAAGAGTAAAAGGTTGGCCTGCGTGGGTCATAAATGAATAGTTGTCTCCGCCTGTGTCAAGGAATATTTGCTGAATTTTATCAGGCGTTGTACTATCCCCGCTTGCAAGAAGTTTATCCACTTCAGCGTAGAATTTAGGATTTTCACTTTCCCATACATTTCTGTTTTGCATAGCCAAGTCATATGTTTTGCTCCACAGTTCTGCGTTTTGCGGATTGGGGTTTTCAGCTGTTGGTTGTTCAAACTTTTCACCAGTAATTCTGGAAACTGCCTGAGTTAATCCCTCGCCTGGAGCGATTATGCCGTTGATTGTTTTTTCAGTTTCAGGCGCGTTTTGTGTGTTTTTATCGATAAATATTCCATCAGGAAGGGTGGATGTGGGAACTTGGGATTCCGACAATTGCTGAACAGGACCTGAAGTGACAGGCGACGCGTCATAATTTGTTCCAGAGTCCATGTGGTTTATTCCTGCAGCTCCAATTGCAATACTTGCAGCAGCAGCACCAATTGCTGTTTTTTTGCCAGGCCTTCTTTTGCTTGCAATATCAATGGGTTTTTTGTCCTCTGGCTCTGCATTTTGCGTGTCAGGTGCGTATCTTCCTGCAACTACGTCGCGAGCATATTTGTTTTTGAGGTCACTTGGTCTTCTCACTTTTACGCCTTGCGCTTCTAGGTGTGTTTTATAGCTTGAGAGTGCATCTTCAGTTGCATTGTTTTTTACTTCAAGGATTTGTGTTTGCCTTTGCGCAGCCTGGGTTGAGCGTTCCTGTGCAAGACGTTTAGCAGTCACCGCATTAATAACTGCTAGTTGGGCAGTTTGTTCAGCCGTATTTACAGCCGCAAAGTCTCTTGCTAAATGCCTTGGCTAATGTTTCAGCTTGTTTTTTAGCCACTCTGCGCGCCGCGTCAACTTCCCGCTGAATAGATTTTCGAAGACTTGCTGCGGCAATTTTAAGATCTGCCGTTGAAACATCTCTGGTAGCATCAGTTACCTGATCTGCGATCTTTGCGCCTGTGTCAGGAGTGAGAACTGTTTTGCCATTTTCACGCGTAAACGCTTTTGCGACAATTTCAGGACTACTCGTTCTATTGTTCAGGTGATAAAAGAGGGTATATTCTGCATTTTTTGCACTTTCTGAGACTTCGGGTGCTGCTGAAGTTTCTTGTGATAAGCCAGATTCAGCAGCTGCAGGTTTCATTCTTTCGAGTGCCTCAGTTATCCTTTGATCTTCTGCTGTTTTTACAGCTGCTTGAGATGCTCTCATTTCTGCATTCATGGCCGTGTCTGAAACTACACCAGCAGTAAATGGTTCAGGAGTTGTGGGTGAGGCTTGT
>CAYRYY010000011.1:16448-19560 GCA_964428715.1 uncultured Gammaproteobacteria bacterium | reverse complement strand
TACATTACTTTTTTACTCAATGTTTACTTTCCTTGAAAGTACCCGCGATGTTCAGCTTCCAGAGGTTTTGCTTCCTGAATTTTTGCCTGACTACCTGCAGAGAAAATGGCTTATGGTAACAATATTGCCAGTAATTTATGGAGTTATGAGGTATTTGCAGGATATTTATGAAAAAAGTGAGGGTGAAAGTCCAGATCGAGTTTTATTGTCAGATAAAGCACTGTTGGCAGCAGTTGTTTTGTGGGGTGCTCTGGTAATCTTTATAATATATGTAATAGGGTAGCTATGGCTTTTTTTGTGCAAAGCTTGTACTAATCCAGCCCTCTTGACCATCTTTTAGCTGAATCTTAAACCAGTCATTTGCTTCTTCTAGAAGCAGTAGCTCATCCCCTGGAAGTACTCGTCCTATCTCAGTTGACGCGGTGCTAGCTTCTTGTCTTACCCGCAAAAATCCTGTAGGTGTTGCCAGGATTACAACTAGCTGCTGTGATACGGTAGGGGTTGCTGTAGGTGTTCCTTCGCTGCCAGGTAGTACTTCACCAGCTTGAGGTTGTGTCCCCAGCACTGCCTCAATCATAAGTTTATACCCATTAACAGTTTTGATTCGGATTGTTTTTTTTCCAAATCCTCCTTTTTGCAGCTCTATCTCATGTTCCGATGCTGAAATTTGAGTAATTAAATTTGGAGTAGTTCCAGTTTCATTTCCATCCACTGAAACAAGCGCTCCTGCAGGTAGGGAAGACACAAAAAGTTCAGGTGTGTTTTTAGATATCTTTTCAAGAGTTAGAATGTAAGAGCTTGCGTAACTTCCGGGTAAAAAAGTTCTGTCAACTGCAGTGAGTACTCCACGACTCACTTTTAATTTTGTGGTATAAGGTTCAATGTTTCCTTCAGGGATGAGCTGAAGAGTATAGTTGCCTGCATCAATTCTATCATTCTGATCACATTTGCAGATTGGAGTTATCCCTATATTTTTTCCATTGAGCATAACTTTTGCAGGAACGCTTGAGGTGATTTGGAGTGCTCCTTTTCCCCTCGGAAGGATACTGCCCACCACTCGGAAGAGAAGAAAGAAGCCAACAAAAATAATAATGATAGAAAGTAATCCTACGAACTTTTTTCGCATGTCCTACCATATTAGCAAAGAACAGAATTCTTCTCAACAAAGAAGAACCTACTTGACAAATTAGCACTCAACGTGATAGAGTGATAATGTAAATTCTTCAGTACGAAAAGTATGAAAGGAGGTGAAAGATATGGCAATTATAAGATGGAACCCATGGAATATTGATCGTGTATTTGATGATGATTTTGATCTTCCTACTATTCCAGGAATTTCAAGACTCATGGGTCAGGGTTTAAATTTATATGAAACCCAAGATGCACTCATTGCTGAAACTGCAGTCCCAGGATTATCAGAATCAGACATTGATGTTACTTTTGAGGGTGGGGTTGTAAGAGTTAGCGGAAACAAAGAGGAAAAGCAGGAAGACAAAGACAAAAGACGCTACTTTATGAGCTCCATGACCACAGCATTTAATTATACGTTTAGGATTCCAGAAGGTGTTGTAAAAGACGCTGAGCCAGAGGCAGAACTGGAAGACGGAGTTCTTCGATTAACATTTAAAAAAGTTGAAAAGAAGGAGCCTCGAAAAATTAAAGTTACAAAAAAAGTTAAGCAATTGAAATAATTGCGGATACTGTGTCTTTAAAAGCCTCGGAGTATTCCGGGGCTTTTTTATGGCAATCGAGGGAATAATGGCTGAGAGGATGTAATTTTGTCTGAAGTAAATTGTGTGAGTATTTTGTTAGCCGTATTGGGGAGGAATGGTTGTAGATCAAATCCAATTTGTGCAATCGTGAGGCTGAGGGCTGATAAGATACTAATTAGCTTGTCCCCTTCCTTTTCCCAGGGTTTTTCTTCATTAATCAGCTTATCAGATTTTTTAATTTCACTCCAAATATGTTCCAATGCTTTATTAAAGCTGAATTCATCTAAGGCTCTTTTTACAGGATCACTAAAGGTTCTTGGAATAAATTCGCTTTTTAAATTTACTTTTTCGCATAATTTTGATACACGTGCAGTCAAATTTCCTAATCCATTTGCTAGATCTGCATTATATACTTCCCTAAATCGCTCGATTGTAAAATCACCATCATCATCGGTTGGAATTTGGGACAACATATAATACCTAAATCCCTCAAGTCCATATTTTTCAGATATCTCAAAAGGGTCAATCACATTTCCAAGTGTTTTTGACATTTTTTGTCCATTTGACTGAACGAATCCATGAACAAGAATTGTTTTTGGTATTTCAAGACCTGCTGATAAAAGCATTGCAGGCCAATAAACGGTGTGAAATCTATTAATGTCTTTCCCAATAACATGTACATTCGCCGGCCACCATTTTTCAAACATTTGCTGATTTGTTCCATATCCAATTCCTGTAATATAAATTGCTAAAGCATCAAACCATACATACATTACTTGATTTAGATCATCTGGCACAGGTACTCCAACTCCTTTTGCGCGATCTTTAGACCTTGAAACGCTAAAATCTTCCAAGCCGCCTTTAATAAAAGACAAAATTTCATTCTTTTTACTTACTGGTACCACTTGTAATGTATCTGACTCAATCAGTTGAGTAAGCTTGTCTTGATATTTTGTAAGTTTAAAAAAGTAATTTTCCTCAGTTACGCGTTCAGGTGCTACTTGGTGATCTGGACATTTTCCATCATTGAGTTCTTTGTCCGTCTTAAAACTCTCACAGCCCACACAGTATAATCCTGTATATGATTTTTTATAAATATCTCCGTTTGCAGCACATAGCTCCCATAATTTCTGAACGCCAGGAAAGTGAGACTGTTTGTCAGATCCGCGTTCAAATACGTCAAGCGTAACCCCGAGTTTTGTATAAGCCTCTTTAAAAACTAATGAATTTTTATCTAAAAATTCCTGAACAGGAATTCCTTCTTTTTCAGCCGCTTGAACATTTTTTAATGCATTTTCGTCAGCCCCTGATAAAAGTAGTGTTTCTTGTCCTAAGATTTTGTGATAGTTGCGTATAGTATCTGCTTGAAAGTATTCAAGCGCATGCCCAATGTGCGGCTT